>NZ_JBFRJJ010000022.1:0-292892 GCF_041468785.1 Shewanella sp. 10N.286.52.E4 | reverse complement strand
TTTTAGGTTTTAGGTTTTAGTTAAACCCAGGTTTAGAACAAAAAAAGGCTATCAACCACTAGTAATAACATTGGTTGATAGCCTTTTTATCTCAGTTTTTATGCCGTTAATTAGCTTTCTAATTTCGCTAATTCAGCTTTCTGTTCAGTTAGCTTTTCAATATCGCGTTGATACTCTGCTTGCTTAGCACGTTCTTTCTCAATAACGGCAGCAGGTGCTTTCGCCACAAAACCTTGGTTAGATAACTTGCCTTCGATACGTTTAAACTCACCAGCGGCTTTTTCAAGTAGTTTGTCGATACGGGCGACTTCTTTAGCCACATCAATCAAACCAGCCATTGGGATTAATAACTCCATGTCGCCTACTAGCTGTGTCGTCGACATTGGCGCAGTTTCACCGTCTGCTAAGATGGCCATAGTATCTAGTTTAGCCAAAGTCTTGAAGAACGTTTGGTTGGCTTCAAGGCGAGCTTTATCCTGTTCACTTACACCACGCAGTAGAGCATTGAGTGGTTTAGAAGGGGCAATGTTAAGCTCTGCACGAATATTACGTACTGCAGAAATGACCTGCTTAACCCACTCTAAATCTTCCATCGCTTGTGCATCAACTTTAGCTGCATCAAACTCAGGGAACTCGGCTACCATTAACGTGTCACCTTCAACGCCAGCAAGTGGTTTAACACGTTGCCAGATGGTTTCTGTAAGGTATGGCATCATTGGGTGCATTAAGCGCTGCATTTTCTCTAACACTGTGACTAATGTATGGCGAGTACCACGAAGCTGCGCTTCGTTGCCACTTTGCATCACAGGTTTAGTTAGCTCTAAGTACCAGTCACAGAATTGGTTCCAAGTGAACTCATAAATAGTGTTAGCAGCTAAGTCAAAGCGGTAGTTAGCCATATGATCGTCGTAGGCTTTAACGGTTTGATTAAACAAACCAATAATCCAACGGTCAGCAAGCGACAGTTCCATTTCACCAGGCTTGCCATTAACAAGCAATTGACCACAATCTAATGCTTCACCAATAGCGTCTTCATCAGCACCTTCAGTTTGCACTTCAGTGTTCATTAACACGTAACGTGATGCATTCCAGATCTTGTTACAGAAGCTACGGTAACCATCAAGACGTTTCATGTCCCAGTTGATATCACGGCCAGTCGATGCCATAGACGCAAGCGTAAAGCGCAGTGCATCAGTACCATGTGCTTCGATGCCTTCGCTGAATTCTTTACGAGTACTTTTCTCAATTTTGGCGGCCATTTTAGGCTGCATCATGTTGCCAGTACGCTTTTCAACTAATGATTCTAAGTCAATGCCATCAATCATATCTAATGGATCAAGGACGTTACCTTTAGACTTAGACATTTTATTACCGGCTTCATCACGGATAAGACCTGTGACGTAAACCGTTTTGAAAGGCACTTGTGGCTTGCCGTTTTCATCTTTAATGAAATGCATGGTCATCATGATCATGCGGGCAACCCAGAAGAAGATAATATCAAAACCAGTAACCAACACATCTGTTGGGTGGAATGCTTTTAGCTCTTCAGTGTTTTTCGGCCAGCCTAAGGTTGAGAATGTCCATAACGCTGAGCTAAACCATGTATCTAATACATCGTTGTCTTGGCGCAGTACTACTGATTCATCAAGATTATGTTTAGCGCGAACTTCTGCTTCGTCACGTCCTACATAGACTTTACCTGACTCGTCGTACCATGCTGGGATACGGTGACCCCACCAAAGTTGGCGTGAAATACACCAGTCTTGAATATCACGCATCCAAGAGTTGTACATGTTCTCGTATTGCTGAGGAACGAACTTAATGTCGCCATTATCAACAGCTTCCATGGCTGTTTTAGCCATTGGTGCAACTGACACATACCATTGGTCTGTCAGTAATGGCTCAATGACCACACCTGAGCGATCGCCGTATGGCACTTTTAGTCCATGTGGGTCTATTTTGCCCAACAGGCCTAGGGTATCAAACTCTTCAACAATCGCTTTACGTGCAGCAAAACGCTCTAAACCTGCGTAACGCTCAGGTAAGCTGTTATCTAATTCGTTGTTTGCTGTGCCATCAGTATTAACCACTTCAGCTGAGCTACGAATGTCAGCATTAATCGTTAAGATGTTGAACATTGGCAATGCGTGACGCTTACCGACTTCGTAATCGTTAAAGTCATGAGCAGGGGTAATCTTCACACAACCCGTACCAAACTCTATATCAACATAATCATCAGCGACGATTGGTATAAGGCGGTTTACGATAGGCAGTAAGATGAATTTACCAATCAATGACTGGTAACGTTCGTCATCAGGGTGAACCGCAACAGCACTATCACCTAACATGGTTTCTGGACGTGTTGTAGCCACTTCTAAGTAGTCTTTACCATCGCTAGTTAATGCGCCATCAGCAAGCGGGTAGCGGAAATGCCACATGCTGCCTTGCTTTTCTTTGTTCTCAACTTCGAGATCAGAAATTGCGGTGTGTAGCTTTGGATCCCAGTTAACTAGGCGCTTACCACGGTAAATCAATTCGTCATCATATAAGCGTACAAACACTTCTTGTACCGCTTCTGACATGCCTTCATCCATTGTGAAACGCTCACGCTCCCAATCAACAGATGCGCCTAAACGACGTAGCTGCTTGGTGATGGTGCCACCAGATTCGTTTTTCCAATCCCAGATGCGCTCGATGAAGTTATCACGTCCTAAGTCATGACGACCTAAACCTTCTTCAGCAAAGACCTTACGCTCAACCAGCATTTGGGTGGCGATACCTGCGTGGTCGGTTCCCACTTGCCAAAGGGTGTTTTTGCCCTTCATGCGTTGGTAACGCGTCAACGTATCCATGATGGTGTCTTGAAATGCATGACCCATGTGCAAACTACCCGTCACATTTGGTGGCGGGATCATGATGCAATAATTACCTTTTGACTCATCGCCATGTGGTTTGAAGTAGCCTTGCTCTTCCCAGTTTTGGTAAAGAGATTGCTCTATTGACTGCGGGTTATATGTTTTTTCCATGGGATTTTTGTTTTCTCAATCTAAATTAATAGTTGGTATTGTTAACGAATCAACTGACTTAAACGCCAGTGAACTCAGTTGTTGTGAGTTCAATGCCTAATTGCTTGTAATCACGGTAGCGAGCACGGGCAATCTGTTTAAGCGCATCATCATTAGCAACAAAATCGATAATATGCGGGAAATTAACCGCAAATGATGGCACTTGGTCTGCAAGATTGATCAGTAAGTGACGACTTTTGTTGGCGCCTAATTTATCAAATCCAATCTCGACAGGGGAACCTGTTACTGGTCCTTCCCCTTTTAAATTGTGGGGAACAAATGCCGTTGGCTCAAATTGCCAAAGTAATTCGTCAATAGCGTACGCCTGCTGTTTGTCTTGGCAATGAATATAAATGAATTGCTGCTGACGGTAATGCTTTTCTGCCAATTGGCAAGCGGCTAAAAATACACTTTCAATAGCGCTGGGCTGTGTATTGATAGCGGGCATTAAGTAAAACAGAGTCTTTGGCATGCTTTTACTATATTTGACGAAGTAAAGACGGATTTTACACTAAAAGCAACTCATGGGGCTAGGGCGGACAGAGGTTAAATTAACATTTAGATGTGATTTTTAATTCATTTAGAAAAACAAAAAAGGTGAAGAATTGCTTCTTCACCTTTTCTTATCAAGCTCAATCTATCGGCTTGTGTCAATAAGGCTTATTCGCCTTGGTCAACACCTGCACGATTAATAAGGAATTGGCTTAAGATTGGTACTGGGCGACCAGTTGAGCCTTTATTTGCACCGCTGTTCCAAGCTGTACCTGCAACATCAAGATGTGCCCAGTTATATTTCTTAGTAAAACGAGATAAGAAACATGCTGCTGTAATTGAACCCGCTGGACGACCACCTAAGTTAGTCATATCAGCAAATGGGCTTTCAAGCATTTCTTGATACTCATCCCAAATCGGCATACGCCACGCGCGGTCACCTGATTGTTCACCCGCATTTAATAGCTCGTGAGCTAATGGGTTATGAGACGAGAATAAACCAGATGCATGTTTACCTAATGCGATAACACAAGCGCCAGTTAAGGTCGCAGTATCAATCACTAATTCAGGGTCGAAGCGTTCAACATAGGTCAGCACATCACATAATACTAAACGGCCTTCAGCATCGGTATTTAATACTTCAACGGTTTGACCAGACATAGTAGTAAGAATATCGCCAGGACGGTAAGCATCACCTGCAGGCATGTTTTCACAACCCGCAAGAATACCGATAACGTTGATAGGCAAGTTCATTTCACATAAGGCTTTCATTACGCCGATAACACCTGCAGCGCCGCCCATGTCGTATTTCATCTCATCCATGCCATCGCCAGGTTTTAATGAAATTCCGCCTGAATCGAAGGTTAAGCCTTTACCGACTAACACAATAGGCTTTTCAGTTTCATCAACTGCGCCTTTGTATTCCATCACTGTCATGATTGATTCATTGGCACTCGCGCGGCCAACAGCTAAGTATGAGTTCATACCTAGTTTTGCCATTTGCTCTTCGCCAATGGTAGTCACGGTTAAGTTGTCATGCACTTCGCCGATTTGACGAGCTTGAGATGCTAAATATGCTGGGTTACAGATATTTGGTGGCATGTTCGCAACATCACGACATAAGTCCATACCGGCAGCAACAGCCATACCGTGTTCAATTGCACGTTCGCCAATGGTTAATTCACGACGAGTTGGTACATTGAATACCATTTTACGTAACGGACGACGCGTCTCGCCTTTACGGGTTTTTAAAGTATCGAAGCTATATAAACTGTTATAAGTTGTTTCAACAGCTTGGCGTACTTTCCAATAAGTGTCGCGACCTTTAACGTGTAGTTCAGTTAAAAAGCACACTGCTTCCATTGAACCTGTTTCGTTTAAAGTGTTAATCGTTTTGGTGATGATTTGTTTGTATTGGCGTTCATCAAGTTCACGCTCTTTGCCACAACCGACTAACAAAACGCGCTCACTGAGTACGTTAGGTACATGATGCAACAAAAGCATCTGTCCTGGTTTGCCTTCTAAATCACCACGTCGAAGTAGGTTACTGATGTAACCTTCACTGATTTTATCCAATTGCTCCGCGATACCAGACAAACGACGAGGTTCGTATACACCGACAACGATACAAGCTGAACGTTGTTTCTCGGGGCTGCCGCTCTTTACGCTAAACTCCATGAGCACTCCTAGATTATTAAAGACAAATTTTTATATTTATTAGATAATGTTTTAATTAGGCCTGTTTGGCCATATTTACAAACCTTTAAGGAAATAAATCCTTGGTAATTTCCTGCTATGCAGCTAAATGAATTACACTTAAGGAAGCTCACGAGCTGGTCAGAAAACTATCAATAACTGCTAAAAGCAGACATTTTATAGTGAACTTACTCTGATACCAGCAAAAAGACAAGTTTAGACAGTGGATCCTACCTGTGATTGTATTTAGATACTTGATCGTTGAAGTTTTAAAAGCCCAATTTGCGATACTTTTGGTGCTGTTAACTATTTTTATTAGCCAGCAATTTGTGCGTGTATTAGGGGATGCCTCAAATGGTGAATTTCCTGCAACGTTAGTACTGACATTGTTAGGCCTGAATTTACCGCAACTGACGGTGTTAGTACTGCCGCTGAGTTTTTTCTTAGCGATATTGCTGGCGCACGGGCGAATGTATGCCGAAAACGAAATGGTGGTTCTCCATGGCGTTGGGATCAGTGAATGGTATGTGACTCGGGTGACTTTGCTTATTGCTGTGGCAAACCTAGTGTTTACCGGTATTTTGTCACTCTATGTTGGCCCGTGGGCCGAAGAGAAACAAAACCAAGTACTTGAGCAAGCCCAGTCTGAAGCAGGCTTAGCTGCGATTGTCCAAGGGCGCTTTCAAGCAAGCCCTAATGGCCGCGCCGTATTATTTGTCGAAAAAATTTCTAAATCCAATGAGTTACAAAATGTATTTGTAGCGCAACTCCCCGATCCGGAAGATGAAGAAGGCCTAACCAATGTGGTGGTCTCCGAGCAAGGTCGTGTTGTTGAGGACCGCTTTGGTAGCCAACAATTGCAACTGGATAATGGCGTCCGATATCAAGGTAGTGCTCATCATCTTGATTACCAAATGATTGAATTTGGTGGTTACCGGATGGAAATTAAAGAGCAAGAAGTGGATGAAAGGCGACGTAAACTGTCCGCATTACCAGTCAATGAGCTTTTAACAACCCCTGGGCCTGAAGCTGTGGCTGAATTCCAGTGGCGATTAGCACTGCCTCTTGCGATCCCTTTAATGACATTGATTGCAGTACCACTTGCTCGAGTTAATGTGAGACAAGGTAAATTTGCCAAGATGTTCCCTGCTATTTTATTGTATCTGGGTTATTTCGGCTTAATGGTTGCTGGACGTAAAGCCCTAGAGGACGAAGTGATTCCATTAGCCTTGGGTATGTGGTGGATCCATGGCTCGGCGCTGGTGATGGGCTTGTTCTTGCTCGGTAAAGAGCGTCCAAACGGTGCGAAAATATTGCAGGTATTTAAACGTAAGCATAAGCAGGAGGCAGTATGAAAATATTAGATCTCTATATTGCACGCGTTATCATCAGTACATCAGCTTTGTGTCTACTTATCTTGACAGGTTTGTCGGGCATTATTAAATGGGTTGACCAATTGCGTGTTGTTGGCCGCGGTGCATATACCATGCTGGATGCGGTCATTTATGTCATCTTTCTTATCCCACGTGATATTGAAATGTTCTTTCCTATTGCAGTGCTGTTAGGTGCGTTAATCGGCATGGGCATGTTAGCGTCCAATTCAGAACTTGTGGTGATGCAAGCATCAGGCATGTCGCGTTTACAAATTACTATTTCAGCGATGAAAACCGCTATTCCGCTGATGATCATCGTGATGGCATTGGGCGAGTGGGGCGCACCCGTTGCAGAGCGGAGCGCTAAAGAGTTGCAAGCCACTAAAGTCTCTGGCGGTAGTTTAATTAAATCTCACCGAGGGGTGTGGGCTCGGGACGGTGACTTATTCGTTAATATTGGTGAAGTAGAAACCATCAATACCCTCAATAACATCACCTTTTACGAGTTTGGTGACGATTTAAAGCTGAAAACCATGACCCAAGCAATGCGGGCGCATTTTGCTAATGGTGTTTGGCGTTTAATGGATGTAAAAAACACTCATATTACTGAAGACCAAATCACCTTAGAGTACCAGGAAGAGCGGGTTTGGAATTCA
Source organism: Shewanella sp. 10N.286.52.E4 (assembly GCF_041468785.1). Lineage (NCBI taxonomy): Bacteria > Pseudomonadati > Pseudomonadota > Gammaproteobacteria > Alteromonadales > Shewanellaceae > Shewanella > Shewanella sp. 10N.286.52.E4. Next base: position 285,611 of record NZ_JBFRJJ010000022.1, on the reverse strand, counting down.
ACGTTAACGCCTGATAAGTTAAGTGTGGTGTCGGTGAAACCTGAAGCATTAAGTATTCAAGGTTTGATTGGTTATTTAGAATATTTAAAAGTGAACCAGCAAGATCCCAGTCGTTACGAACTCGCACTTTGGCGTAAGGTTATGCAGCCGATTACCGTAGCTGTGATGATATTAGTTGCATTGTCATTCGTATTCGGCCCATTAAGAACGGTAACAATGGGCGCCCGAGTATTATTGGGTGTGGTTGCTGGATTTAGCTTTTATATCTGTAGCGAAATATTCGGCCCGTTGAGTATTGTGTACGGACTACCTGCTTATATTAGTGCCAGTATGCCTGCAGTATTGTTTAGCGCGGGGGCGTTATACTTCATTAGGAAGTAATTATCTGATTTTACTTTAAATATTAAAACCAGCCTGAGCATATTTATGAGTCAATGGCTAGTTTTTTTGTGTCTACTATTTATTTTTCTTATTGTTCATACCTAATACTCAGACATATTATTGATAGCTATTAGCCATTGAATGCTAATGACTCATTTAACGTTTGTGAGAGACTGCATAAAGGGAATTGAGGCTGTTAGCTCAGACTTCTAGTTATATATAGCTAGAAGCCTGAGCTAAGGTTATAGCTAAAGTGAGTGTGTAATTTTAACAGGCCATTTTGGGGTAAACACAGTTTCTACCGCCTTCTTTAGCTTGATATAGATGCTCATCAGCGCGGGTAATTGCTGAATCTACAGTGTGGTCTTTATCAGCGCTGCCAATGCCAATACTGACCGTGATAGGAATGGTGGTATTTTCGTACTCAATTGGATGGTTTTTAATGGTTAGGCGAACTTTTTCAGCAACTGCATAAGCATCATTAAGAGGAGTGAGAGGTAACAAGATTAAAAACTCTTCTCCGCCCCAGCGTGAAATCATGTCCTGTTTTCGTAACGTGCCTTCAAATAGCTTTGCTAATTTAACCAATACTTCATCACCATATTTGTGGCCGTATTGGTCATTCACATGTTTAAAATAGTCTACATCAATCAATAATATGCTCATCGTGTTGTTGTTTCTAACTACTCGAGCGTATTCATAACTGAGCTGTTCCATCATCGCACGACGATTGGGAATATTGGTTAAATGATCTCGGCGTGCCTGTTGTTCAAACTTTTCGCTGAGCTGCTTTACATGTAAAAAAGATTGGTGACGGGAGTACTCATAATATCCTGCCAAAAACGTCAGTGTCATCAGGGAATACAGCACACGCGTTTTGAATTCATAGGAATAACTGGCTTGCAGCAATTGATCGTCAGGGTAAAACATTATCACGCAGTAACAGAGTATAAAGCCTAAGGTATTTCTTAATCCGCCTTTTAATCCCCCAAAAAACATCATTACAGGCGGGACTAGGAATACCCATAACGGCCCAGTGTTATTCGAACCACCGCTATAGACTAGATATAACATTAAGGTGATTAAGCTTAACTGAATTAGGGTGCTAGACGTTTCAAAACGATATTGTTTTAGGAACAGCCAATGATTTTGTAACGAGAGGAAAAATAAAATACTCGACAGTAATAGCGTGATTGCCAGAGAGATATTGTTTTCTAGGTAAGCATTGATGCCCAATATGAAGGTAATAGAAAAGCCAACGGTGCCGAACCAATTGATAATTAGAATTTTATGACGTTTTTCAGGATCATCATAAAGCTCTGTACCACGGTTCAGATAACTTAAAAGTAATTGTTTCATCGCAATGAGGCTATTCAAAGTCTTATGTTCATCCCTTTACGCCCAAAATGTTCCTTTTATAAGCTTAAATGAAATCGCGCAATACTACTCATTGATACGCTGTATCTATTAATCTCATTATCTTCTTAAGATACTCCAGTAAATCGATTACGCCAAGTAACATTCGTATGCTAATCAATAGTCTGTTTAATGGACTAAGTAATGAAACATGTTATTGGTTATCGATAAGGCTCAAACTGGGACAGATATAACAGTAAAGGTAGAGTTTTAGGTAATAAAAAAGCCAACTGAATGAGCAATTGGCTTTATGGATATGATTAATTGCTTCATTTTTAATGAAGCGAACAATACTGACTTTAACCTTGATTAAGCACCGCGCCAGTTACGCATTTGATTCGCTTCAAGGGATAATACTACGACTTCCGAGCGAGTCATTTTATCCTGCAGGGCTAATTTGTCAGGGTTGATAAGAATAAATAAGTTACCAATACCTGCAAAAGACCAAACAACACGAGCAATAGCAGTAATGAAACTTAAGTTTTGCCCATTAGGATGCTGCACTTTTAAGCGCCATGCTCTCATTCCCAGAGTTTGACCACCGCGACTCCAAAATATGGCATAAAATCCAGCAACACATATGACTAACCAAAGCTGATAGAAACCTTGATAAAGTGGGGTTTTATTAAGCAAGTCAGAAACGTGTTCATGGCCATTCATGCCAATCACACCTGTGCTGGTTAATCCAAAAAAGAGTCCAAATCCAATCACACCAGCAACCATATATACGGCTACGGCAAGTAAAGCATCATAAATCATTGCGCCGCAACGCTTTATAAAACTAGCTCTGGGAAAGTTAGCGTGTTCTGAATTAATCATGTAAACCCTTTGAATTAGCTGGCAGGTGTGTCTTCGTCTTCTTCTCGGACAAATTTGATACTGGTAAACCCGAATCGAGCAAACTCAGTCTTACGGAATTCCTTTTCAGCTTTCGCGCCTTTTTTTGACGTCATTGCCACTTGCTGTTCCATTGCTAAAAAGCCAGTTAAATCGATGCCTTCAGCTTCGGCTGCTGCTTCATATAAATCGTGATGAACGTCATAGCTAAATGGGATAACTTTGGTTTTACCTTTAAAGGTATAAATGACTTGGCGGGCCATGGAAACTCCTAAAATCGCAAACAGTAGTATGAGTGGAAATAAACTCATACGGCTAAAAATACCTGCAACATTTCAGATGCTGACATATGGGCATTTTTTTGGCTATTATAACGAAAGCTTTAGGTGCAAGATAGCTCAGAACTTGCGTGACAATAATAATCATCATTAAAAAGGAAAATGAATGTCTAGATTGATAACGTTAGCCGCCTTGTTACTTTGTTGTTTGGGGTTAAATAGCTTTTCAACTTCTGCTTATGCAGGTATGGAAGCATTTAAAGATGGCACCGCGATAAAAGGTTACGGTCAAATTGCTGCAATCGATTCACAGCTTGTTATCCCAAAGGATATGCAATTCAAAGTCGCGTTTGATATGAGTAAAGCCGCTAAACCTAATGAGGTTAATCGCAATTTAAACACCTTAGCCAGATTTATCAATATGCATGAAGCTGTGGGGGTTAAAGCTGAGAATATACAGTTAGCTATGGTCGTACACGGTGCTTCAGTTGCCGATTTAGCAAATGATAGTTTTTATCAAAGTCAGCATTCAAGTAATAAAGAACTGACTAACGCCAACAAAGCATTAGTGAATCAATTGGTGAAATATGGTGTAAAAATTTATATTTGTGGTCAAAGCGCTGCGTATTATGGTTTAGACAAGGATGCATTACTGCCAGGTGTGGATATGGCTTTATCGGCAATGACAGCTCATGCAATATTAGCGCAACAAGGTTATAGCTTAAATCCGTTTTAAGTCTGAAAATGCTGACTGTCGATAAGGAGCAGTTTGCTTTGTTAGGGCTCTGCTTACTTTCATTTGGGCTCTGCTTACTGAGTTAGAAATACTGCTTGCTTGAGTTAGCCTTTTTTAATTTAATCCTCGCTAGGATTGAGCGCTTCTTTTATCTCATCACTGCCAAAGCCTTTGCGCATTAAGTAAGCATAGGCTTTTGATTTACCTTTATAGTCTGATAAATCATAGCGTTTTCTAGCCAACTGCTCGCGGCAGCTCTTATAAAAGTCTATATCTTCGCTAAGGCTTAGTTGGTAAATAATATTCTCAAACTCGCTGACATCAATCAGTCTTTGTTTGAGCTCTTGTAGGATAAGAGTTTCGCCTTTGCCTTTATTATATAACTTGATAATTTCAGTGGTTAAATCGACTTTGTCAGCTTTTACCGCTAATTTGCTACGCAGGGTGGCTTGCTGAGGATGCTCTGATAGGGCGTGATCTATTTCCGCTCTAGAGAAGCCTTTAGTGGTCATCTGTGAGTAAACTTTCTCTTTGGTCGTGCCATGAAAATGTTCAAATTTATTCAGCAGTCTTGATGTTGCCATAGCAAAGCTATCGACCTGCAGAGCATCCATGACTTGCTCAAGGGCTAATTCAATTTCAGCAGCTAAAATACCACGTAGTTGCAGCTTACGTTTAATCGCGCCTTTGCCAATATCATCGCTAAAAGCCAACTCGCAATAACGCACAGCAAAATGATGATTGTCTTTCAAGTAACCATTTTCAATTAATGTGGTCAGTACCGTCTCAATCCATTGCTGATTGTCAGTTTTCCGCTCAAGCTTAGTGCGGATTTCACTAATCGTGAAATCCTGCTGGCTAAGATGCCAATAAGCACTATTGAAAACATTATCAATTGTTTTAGCTTGCCGAAGCGGTTGGCGTTGCATAGCGCTTTACTTAATTAACAAGCACAGTTGCTTAAGTTGATTGTTTGGTGCAATCAAATAAGTCTTATGATGTTTGATTAAGCTAGTTTTCTTATTACCTTGGCTGACTAATAAGCCTTTCGCTAAAGCTCTTTCAGCAAAATGATTTTCATCACCACGGACATAAATCGGTAATGACTTAACCAGCTTGTCGTCTTCAAAGTGGCTTTCCAGTTGAAGCTCACATACCACTAAGCTGGATTGGCCATTGCCTGCTAATTTGAGTTTGGTGCCACTATCATCAGAGAAAGCACTGTCAGAAATAACAAACCAATCATCACTTTCAAGTTCAGTAAGTAGCTGCCCAATAGCTTGCTGCTGAGTTAACTCTGGTTTTTCAACTGCGCGGTATTGTTTGGCAATACGCTCAAATAATTGCGGCAACATGGCGCCAGCACCTTGGCTACGTGCCATTCTTATCCAAGCTGATAGATCATCGGCAACCAATTTAGAAAAGCGTTTTACGCGAAAAGATTCAACTAACCATGCACATAAAAAGTGGCTTTCTTGAGCGGGAGTTCGCTTCGCTTTTTGTTTTTCAGCAGACTCTTGTAAAGCTTGGATACCAGCTTCAGCGACATCTAAAATGGCTTGATTGTATGTTTGGGTTTGCACTATTTTTACACCGTTTAATTAATAATTTCATCACAGAAGCTTCATCTGTAATGTGGCGTTGCGACTAGACAACTTGCATAAGCTGTATTGTAGCAGAGGTACTTAAATTGCTGCTACAAACTTGGCTTGGAAGTCTTACTCAAGGCTAACATTGTATAAAAGGTGGGCTGATTTACTGAATCGTCGTTTATTCTCATTCTATTTATTAGTTTTGTTTATCCGTTTTATAAATCAGTTCTGTTCGTCACTTTTGTTCGTCACTTTTACTCAGGTGTAATAAATCCCATTTGTTGCCATATAGGTCTTGGAACACCACAACAGTGCCATATTCTTCGACGCGCGGAGTTTCATTGAAGGTGACGCCTTTTGACTTCATAAGCTCATAGTCACGCCAAAAATCATTCGTTTGTAAAAATAAAAAGACTCGACCGCCGCTTTGATTGCCAACAGCTTGCAGCTGCTGATCATTACTGGCTTGAGCTAACAGTAGATTAGTACCATTTGAGTTAGGCGGACTAATCAATACCCAGCGTTTGCCACCACCGAGATCAGTATCTTCCACTAAAGTGAATTGCAGTTTTTGAGTATAAAAAGCAATTGCATCATCGTAATTTTCAACCACGAGCGCAATATTAGCGATTTGCTGCTGTACTGTTTGCGTCATATGCCTTTCACCATTTTTCATTCAGTTAATCATTATTATGCTACTTGATATTCAAGCGACTTGAATCGGGAACCAATTGTAGCAAAAAATTTAATTACATCGATTAAATCTACAGCAGATAAACTATCGCCTGAGCTGCTAGGGTAATCCAAGAGAGGGAGCTGTATAACGCTTTGCGATCCAGTTTGGGCGAAACGCTACGACGTTGATGTGTACCTGATTCGATATTTTATTAGAAAGAATAACTTAACTTGTTTTACAGTAGTCTGGAAAAACAAAAAGGCGATAGTGATAACTATCGCCTTTAAGTAAAAAAATTACTGGTTCTGTAACAATTCAGCCGCAGCTAAAATTAACTCTGGTGCAGGACGCACTTTGTAGTTTGGATTAATGTATTGAAAATGCACTAAGCCTGCTTTATCCGCTACGTAAACAGCAGGAACTGGCAATACTAAACGTTTATCACCTTCTGGTGTTGTCCAAAGCGTGTTATCAACGCTTAACTTTGCTTGATACATCGAAGTGACTTTTTCACTGGTGTAAAATGCGATGCCAAATGCTTGTGAAGCAGCCATTTTTTCATCTGACAACAACAAGTAATCTAATTCATTGTCGTTAATTGATGCTTTTAATTTAGCGGGTGAATCAGGTGAGATACCGACTAATTGGAATCCCATTTCAATCAGTTTAGGCTCAATGGCTTTTAATTGACCCATTTGAATATTACAAAAAGGACACCAACCACCACGGTAAAAGAAGAATATGGTGGGCTTTTTAGCGGTTAGCTCTTCTAAGTTAACCTTATTGCCATCAACATCATGCAAGTCAACACTAGGAATTTGCTGACCATTCATCAATGGCATTACGTGGTATTCATCACTGGCAATGGGTTTAGCCATTGAAGGTAAACTAAATAAGGCCACTGCGGCGACTAACATCAAATTTTTTAACATGCTGAAATCCATATTCAATTAAAAGGGTCTATGTTGCGTGCTCTTCGAGGCATTTATTGCGCTCTAGTGCTCAATGTTGTTACTGATCCTTATCAATGTGCCTTATCAATCTGCTTTATCAAACTAATTTGACAAGCCAGTTTATCAAGCCAGCTTATCAAATAAGTAAGGCAATCGATGAATTTTCACAGTAACGACTAATACTAGACCTGAGCATATCATTTTTTATTTCACTCGATTGAATAAAAGTGAATTTAGATTTACTTATTCTGTTTAACGTCTTTACTAGTTAGTTTGTTCGAGGCAATAAAAAAGGCGCTATCAGCGCCTTTAATCATACTCAACTTAGGTTATTACTTTAGCAATTACTTCAGTTTTTTGTATTTAACTGTACTGCTTGATTTACCTACAGTCACGCGGCGACCTTGCATGTTACGCTCTGCCACAACTTGCTCGCCAGCATTGTCAGAACGTTGTTGTTTCTTAGCGAAACTACGACGCTTTTGAATTTGCTTAAGCAGCATTTCACGGCTGCCGACTTCATAGCCTGCAACTGTAATACGGCGAATTGGTTGACCGATTAACTTTTCGATATCCGCTAAGGTACGTTCTTCTTCACGACTTACAAATGAAATTGCAGTACCTGATTTACCTGCACGGCCTGTACGACCAATACGGTGAACATAATCTTCTGCAAGAAATGGTAAGTCATAGTTTACGACGTAACCTAGATTTTGAATATCTAAACCACGTGCTGCGACTTCAGTTGCAACCAGTACGCGCACTTTGCCTTCAACAAACTCACGTAAAGCGCGGCGGCGGCTACCTTGAGCTTTTTCACCATGTACAACCGCTGATGGAATACCATCAAGGTTTAATTCTTTTACTAGCACATCTGCTGCATCACGAGTTGCGGTAAACACCAATACTTGTTGCCAATTTTTAGTGCCAATTAACTCTGATAAAAGTTCACGTTTGCGACGCTGCTCAACGGGGTATACCACTTGGCTGACGGTTGCTGCTGTGGTGTTTTGCTTGTCAGCGGTAATCACCTTTGGTTTCTCTAGCATTTCATTAGCCAATTTTTTAACTGACGTAGAAAAGGTTGCTGAGAATAATAAGTTTTGACGTTGCTTATTAACCGCTTGAAGAATTTTTTGAATATCAGTGCTAAAACCCATGTCTAACATACGGTCAGCTTCATCGAGTACTAAAAATTCAACGTTTGATAAGCTTAAGTTACAAGCAAGAAGGTGCTCTAATAAACGACCTGGTGTGGCAACAATAATGTCAGCACCACGTTTAAGCTTTTGCGCTTGGGTTGCGACTTTAACACCACCGTAAATGGTCAACACTTCGATGTTAATATTTTTACTGTAGTCGTTAATGTTTTCAGCGACTTGAGCTGCAAGTTCGCGGGTCGGTGTTAAAATCAATGCACGTGTATTTGAATGCTGTAATTCACGTGGATTTTCAAACATTTTTTGAAGCATTGGTAATGCAAATGCTGCCGTTTTACCTGTACCAGTCTGAGCACTCGCTAGGACATCTTCACCACGGCGAATAGCTGGAATAGCTTGCTGTTGAACAGGTGTCATAGTTTTATAACCACAATCAGCGATCGCACTTAATATTTCTGGGGCGAAGCTAAAAGATTCAAATTTCATCGGTGTATATTCCTATGGTAATCACGTTATTCAACAGTTTAAATGTTTGCCGATTGTAGATAGAAGTATAACGGCTATAACAAGCGGCGGCGGAGTATAACAAAAAAAATTGATTATTTCTTTCCTAAATTATCTATTAAGCTGAAGTTGGCATTTTCGGTAAACCTATTACTTGCATCGCATAGAATTCTTACTGCTTAGTAAATATCAGCAATGTGCTAGCTGTAGGCGTTAAGGCTAAAACTAGTATCAACAAAAATGCCAAGCTCAGATTGAGCTTGGCATTATCAGTTTAAGCAAAATTACTACAGTTAGCTTTTGGTTTGATTATGTTAAAGCACTTTTTATAAGTGCTTTTATAAACGCTTTCTTAAACGCTTTCTTAAACGCTAATTGTAAGCAGTAAATTAAATTGCTTGAGTCACTTCAGTTAACCACGTTAAGTCATCACCTTGCATCATAGGTGAAATTTTAGCGAAGACTAATTCATGGTATTGATTAAACCAGTTTACTTCCGCTTCGCTCAGTAATGATTTATCAACCAGTCTTTTATCCATTGGAATAAGGGTTAATGCATCAAACTCCATCATTTCTCTTTCAGGATTTGCAAGTTTCGATGGCACGATAGCCACTAGATTTTCAATACGGATACCAAATTCATCTGCGCGGTAATAACCTGGCTCATTTGACAGCACCATACCTGGAACCAATGCCACATTATTCACATTTTTACCAATACGTTGCGGGCCTTCGTGAACACTTAGGAAGTGACCAACACCATGACCTGTACCGTGGTCGTAATCACAGCCATGCTGCCATAAGTACTGACGTGCGAAGCCATCGAGCTGTTGACCTGATGTGCCTTTCGGGAATTTAGCTTGATCAAGGGCGATATGTCCTTTTAATACTAAAGTGAACATTTTTTGCTGTTCGGCGGTGACATCGCCAATAGCGATAGTACGAGTAACATCCGTTGTGCCATCGATATATTGCGCGCCAGAATCTACTAAATAAATGCTGTTCATGGTCATCTGACTTGGTGTGCCGTCAAGGTGGTTGTAGTGGCACATTGCGCCGTTACCGCCAGTAGCAGAAATAGTATCAAAACTCGGTTCACGATATAGCGGATCAGTTAAGCGGAATGATTCAAGTTTATCAGCAAGTTCAGCTTCATCATGCATGATATTAGCTGCGACTTTTCGGTCAAGCCAAGCAAGGAAACGACTGACTGCAACGCCGTCTCTCAGGTGACTTTCACGCATGCCATTAAGCTCGGCAGCATTTTTTTGTGCTTTTGGGAGTGCCACAGGATCAGAACCTGCGATGAGTACTGCACCAGCATTTTTAGCGGTGAGTTGGCTCCAAGCGTTTGCCGTATTAGGGTCAGCCAGTAACTTCACACCATTCAATTGTGATAATGCATCAGCCAGTAAAGATTCATCTTTAAACTCAACGCCACTACCTACATGCTCGCTAAAACCTGCTGGCAGTTTATTGCTATCTGCAAATAAGGTCATATCGCCATTGGTAGAAAGTAATGCACAACCTAAAGTCACAGGCAGTCTTGGAACGTCGCTGCCACGAATATTCAATAACCAGCAAAATGAATCTAATGCTGAAATTAGCGCCATGTCAGCGCCTTGTTTTGCGACCAGTTCACCAATTTGCTGACGTTTTTCAATGCTGTTTCGGCCTGCGCCTTCGTGGCTGAACAAGCTAATGAGCTCGCTTGACAGTGCTGGGCGATCTTGCCAATGAACATCAATCGGGTTTTCATCAACGCTTACTAGACTTAAATTTGCTTTAACCAGTTTTTGCTCAGCTTGTTGGTACCAAGCTAATGTGTGTAAACGGCTATCAATGCCTACGCGCGCTCCTGCGCCTAGTTGTTCAATCAACCATTCTACTTGAGGCGTGTCGTACAAGCTTTCATAACTAAATAACTCAGCACTTACTTGCTGCTTCACTTGAACGGTGTAACGACCATCAATGAAAATAGCGGCGCTGTCTTTTAATACAATAGCCATACCTGCAGAGCCTGTAAAATCAGTCGCCCATAATAGGCGCTCGTTGCGCTCAGGGACATATTCCCCAAGGTATTCATCAGCTCTAGGAATAATGAATGCATCTAGATTGTGTTTGGTAAGTTCCTGACGAATAGCGTCAAGCCGCTGATTGATTTTCTCTGACATGATAGCTCCATTGGAGGTTGCTGATTGACTCAGTCTTATTGAGGAATGGCGATTATCGCAATTGCGTTAGGTTATTTGCAAGTAAAGAAGTTACCAGCGTAATAGTTGCATCATTGATAAGCGGTTAAATATAATTTGTAACTTTATATTGTATACATTTTAAATTAGCAGTTTACACTATGGCAAATATCTCATCATCAGTTAACTTTTTATGGAGTCATTTATGACTATTGGTGTCGGCACCCAAACACAAGAACAAGCATTCTCTAGCTTATCTGATATGACTACTGATGTAGCCCATATAGAATTAGCTGAATTCGAACAACGTATTGCCAAAGCGCAAAGCTTAATGCAGCAACAAGGCATTGAAGCCATTTATATCAATGCCGGCACAAACCTATATTACTTTACTGGTACCAAATGGTACGCCAGTGAGCGAGTGGTGGGTGCGATTATTCCTGCTGTAGGTAATGTTGAATATATTGCGCCTGCCTTTGAGCTAGATACCCTTGAAGGCTATATGGCGATTAAAGGCAAAGTGAATACTTGGCAAGAGGATGAAAGCCCTTATGCCTTATTTGCACAAATGCTCGACAATATGGGGATTCATAGCGGTAAAGTGGGTATTGATGAATCAACAGCATTCTTCATTTTCGATGGAATGCGCCTTGCCAACGACAAGCTGAACTATATCAATGCAAAAAGTATTACAGCTGGCTGCAGAATGATTAAGTCAGCAGCTGAACTCGGCTTACTGCAACGCGCAAAAGATATGACACTTGCTGTGCATGTGGCCACTGCAAGTATTTTACATGAAGGGATAACCACAGCTGAGGTTGAAGCTTTTATCCATGAAGCGCATAAACGTGTTGGCGCTCCAGCGGGTTCTTATTTTTGCATCGTGTTATTTGGTGAAGATACAGCGTATCCACATGGGGTTAAATCACCTAAAACTCTTGAGCAAAATGATACGGTATTGATTGATACAGGTTGTCAGCTTGGCGGTTATAACTCTGACATAACCCGTACTTATGTGTTCGGTGAAGCCAATGAGCGACAACGTAGTTTGTGGGATCTTGAACAGCAAGCCCAGCTTGCGGCATTCGCAGCAGCCCAAATTGGTGAAACTTGTGCCAATGTTGATAGAGCTGCCAGAGCGGTGATTGTCGATGCTGGTTTTGGTCCAGGGTATGATGTGCCAGGATTGCCACACCGTACAGGTCATGGGGTTGGTTTAGATATTCATGAATGGCCATATTTAGTGTTAAATGATCAAACGCCACTAGAAGCTGGTATGTGTTTTAGTAATGAACCAATGCTGTGTGTACCAGGAGAGTTTGGTGTACGTCATGAAGACCATTTTTATATGACGGATGCTGGCCCTGTTTGGTTTACTACACCGGCTAAGTCTATTGACGACCCGTTTGATTTAGCTAAGTAAGTTTAAGCGCTAAAACCAGACTGAGAGCCAGAGTGAGAACCAGAGTAAGAACTAGAGCAAGAACTCGTTGTTAATAAGTACAACCAACGCTAATGCAGAATAAAAAATGCCCTATTGGTGATTAAACCAATAGGGCATTTTTATGATTCAGATGAGTTAACTGTCTTATTCTTAGCTTCGTCTTAGTTAATCGCTAATAACTCAACTTCAAAAATCAGTACCGAACCACCTTCAATTTTACCTGCAGCGCGGTTGCCGTAAGCTAATGTGCTCGGAACAAAGAACTTAAATTTATCACCAACATTCATCAACTGAACACCTTCTGTCCAGCCTGGAATTACACGGTTAAGTGGAAAATCAATACTTTCACCACGGTCAACCGAGCTATCGAAAATCGTCCCATCAATTAATGTGCCGTGATAATGCACTGTAACCGTATCAGTCGCTTTTGGGTGTTCTGTGCCATCGCCTTTGTGCATAACTAAATACTGTAGGCCAGAAAGTGTTGTTACTACGCCTTCTTTTGCTTGGTTCTCAAGTAAGAAAGCATTGCCTTTCGTTATATTTTCTTGGGCAGCTTTTTTATTATTTGATTGAGTGAAAAAGTAAAAGATGAGTCCTGCGATGACGCATACAGCCAAAACGACTTTCATAGTATTAATCCCGATGTATTTTTTAGTAAGTTTTTTAGCTGAAACGGTATCGTTTCAACCTCGAGTAACTTTTACGTTAATAAGCCTGTTATTTAATAGGTAAGTAACAAGGAAGTTATGCGCAAGTCAGTCGATAAAAATTCTGATTGAGAACCTGATATGCATGGTACTGATAGAAATAAGCGGGGTAAAGCGAAAGCGTCATTTGTTGTACCTAGGCTTTATTGACTCACTGGTTTAGGAGCAAGATGTGACATTATTGAGCAAAAAAAGTGATATAAGCCATTAAAGAAGCAAAAGAAAAGTTAACTAATATCATTAAGCGATAAATCCACTTAAACGGCGTTTTCTGGGTTTTATGTCTGAACACCTCTTGCGCAATAATACCGGCGGGCCAGCCACCTATAAGTGCAAAACCATGCAGTGTTTGCTCTTGAATGCGCCACTTCTGTTTACTTGCCGCGCGTTTATCTCGCCATGTGATAAAGCCACTGATCAGATTGACTGCCAACAAGTAATAGCCAAGGTTCATCGATATCATAAAGCCGATGACTAACATGGTAGCTAAACTTATCAGGCCGAAAATCTTCATCATTGACTCGCTTTTTTATTTTAAAAATTCAGCATAAATTTCTAATTCAATCTTATCGCCAACAATCGGTATATAACTACTCATGCCAAAATCAGAGCGTTTTATTTGGCCTACAGCACTAAAACCGACAGTGTACTTGCCTGTCATCCAGTTATCTGCGCCGCCATGAAAAGTCGCCGTGAAGGTCACGGGTTTCGTCACGCCGCGTAAGGTTAAATCACCACTGAAATTAAAGCTGGTGTCATTAATGGGGGTAACGGTATGACTTACAAATGCAGCTTGAGGGAATTGGGCACTGTGAAACCAAGTATCTTCTTGCAAGGTGTCGCTTAAGTCAGGGTTATTGATGTCAATCGAGCTTATATCAACTACGGCGCTGAGCGTCGCAGCTGCCATATCGTTAGGATCAAAATTAAGTTTAGCGTCAAACTGATTAAAGCGGCCAACATAAGTTGATAAGCCCAAATGCTGAATTTTAAAAATTAGCGCGGCATGGTTTTCATCCAGTTGATATTCACCTGGTTGCAGCTCAAGCAGATCTGACTCAACATTGGGCGCTACCCAGCTGACACAGCTACTTAATAATAACAGCGCTATACCCGCAAATAATGCTTTGAGATATTGACTCATAGGCCTTCCTGGTTTGCCGTTCACGTGTTGGACTTTGTCATAACAAGTTTGCGCCACAGGGCTTCTAACGGGCCTTGGTTAAAAAATCGTAGATAGACTGGCGCTAACACTAACTGTAACAGGGTTATGATGATTGCGATAAGGAAATAGTCTACTCGATTCAAGCTCATGTATAAGTCACTTGCATAATGGCTTATAGCGTAACGAAAAATGCTGACACCAATCAGAGATTGAAAAATATAGCAGCTAAATGCAAGTTTACCGACAGCTTGAAATGGCGCTAAAACCCGTTGACTGTTTTGGCAAATTTTGACTATAAGATGCACATAAACTAACGCCATTGCTATTGCGCTCACCATCATCATGCTTGTCGATAATTCAACTAAAACGGGGTTGGATGAAAAGCTTAGAATTGAGTCAATGGTTGAAAATAATATCGCCACAATAATACATTGAAGCAGTGCTTTTCTATCCAAGCCATGTTCGAATACGCCTTGCTTATACAGGACCATGCCCCACATCATTAACCCGCCTGCATACCACATGATAGTGAGCGGGATGAGCATTAGCATAAAGCCCACTTGCATTAATTGTAGCAAAACGACATTAATATAAGCTGCAGACCAAACTAAAAGCTGCTGCTGATGCAGTTCTGAGCCTCTAAAATAATGTTCTTCTTCAATGGCAAGAGAGAATAAAGCCACAAGTACTAGTGCAGCAAAAATAAATTGATTGGCACGCTTTTTAATGGTTTCAATATCTGCGTTAACGTAATTAAGTGCTAGAAAAGCACTAATGCCATAAGTCAGTAGAATATCACCACCCCAAATGAAAATGCCGTGAATCAGACCGAAAACAATGAGCCATTTAAGGCGTTTTTTAATGAACGGATAAGCGGGTAAGTTATTGGCTTCGAAGCGTTGATACTGAATCAGTAATCCTGCGCCAAATAAAATAGACAACAGGCTTAAAAAGCGCCCTTCTAGAAAGAAGTTACTGAACACTTCTAAAATTCTATCTGATGCTATTTGTGGTAAATGCGCTGCGTAACCATAAAAACTGTCATTCATAAAAAAGATATTCATGAATAAAATGCCCAATATGGCTATGCCTCTAAGTGCATCCATATTGCTATTACGGTTGCCGTGGCTTTCGTTAATGGTATTTGGGCGTTTGTTTGAGCTGGCGTTGGCACTTGATGAGTTCGAACGACTTATTACAGTATTTGCTGCGGTACTTGCTGAATTGGGTGAGGTACCAATATGAGCTGCAGAATCCTTTTTGCTATTCATATCTTTATTTTTGTTGTGTTTTCTAATGATAAAAGTGCTGAAAGCGTAACAGCCTGTGATCGAAAAAGATACAGGGTTAAGCTTTCAACCTTATGATATCAATTACTTTTGCGGCTTTTCAGAAATCCATAATTTAATCGTGCCTTTAACCACAACATTTCCATCAGTATCGTAGGCGTTAACGGGGACGAGTAAATCTCCGACTTGCCATTGTTCTGGGGTGACTTCAGCAACGCACACAATGTCACTACCCGCTTTGGCGGTATAATCGACAGACATGCCTTTTGGGATCCAACGAAGGTGTTTAGGCACTGATGCTTCTGCCATCACTCCCATTGCCATTTCTAAACCGTTACAAATGGCGATGACATGAACGGTTTTAATATGATTATGAACCGCATTACGTTTTTTAATTAATACTGAGCATCGGTTAACAGTAAGATCGGTAACCAGTGGTTTTACCGTGGCAAAATATGGCGCCATTCTTGATACCATAATAGAGAAAATTTTATGTCCAAAAGGGTACTTAGTTACCTTGTTATATAAAGCTAATACATGGTTGGGTTTTGAGCTGCTCATATCAATCCTTGTCTTATTAGAATTATTTTTACATCTGGTCTGATGAGTTGGTTTGCAGTGAGTTTAACATCCTTGTAACCACTTGCACATAACCTATGTAAATTGAAAAAGATTAATTAGTCTCTTGCGCCGTTGCAGGTATAATTCGGTTTGGTATTTTCACTTTGTTATTGGCTAAATGGCAAAGTGCTAAATCTCAGTCTTTATCTCAGTCTTAATTTGGGGCTTTATCACGACCTTTATCGCAAATAGGGTTAGATAAATTTAGATTTCAGGTGTTTTACTAAGGATTAGCTTTGCAGCAACTATTAAATTATTTCAAAGGAATGGCGATGGGCGCCGCAGATGTGGTTCCTGGTGTCTCGGGTGGCACGATTGCATTTATTACTGGGATTTTAGAGCCATTATTAGACGGGATTAAAAAGATTAACCCTTCATTATTAGGCGTGATAAAACAGCAAGGCATTAAAGCTGCATTCATGCACATTAATGGCCCTTTTTTAGTGGCTGTTTTTGGCGGTATTCTCACCAGTATATTCAGCCTCGCTAAGCTGATTTCATGGTTATTGACCAACCATCCTGTACCAGTTTGGTCATTTTTCTTTGGTTTAATTCTGTTTTCAGTGGTGCACATGCTAAGGCAAGTGAGCAGCATCAACCTGTTGCGCTGCGTGTTGTTTGTATTCGGTGTAGCCTTTGCTTGGTTTATTACTGTATTAAATCCCATTGAATTAGATGCCGGATATTTGAACTTTTTCTTTGCCGGATGTATTGCGATTTGCGCGATGATTTTACCGGGTATTTCAGGTAGCTTCATTTTGTTGTTATTAGGGCTATATCCTGCAGTATTGGCCGCAGCAAAGGGGTTTGATGTTCTATTATTGGCATGTTTTGCAATGGGATGCGTCGTTGGGCTATTAAGCTTTAGTCATGTGTTATCTGCCATGTTACGTAAATTCCATGATGAGACATTACTATTTCTAACAGGGTTAATGCTCGGCACCTTAGGAAAAATTTGGCCCTGGAAAGAAGTATTAACCTGGCGCGAAAATTCAAAAGGCGAACAAGTACCGCTTACCGAGCAAAACTTATCACCGATGCAGTTTGAGCAACTAACAGGTGAGTCATCACAGCTTGCCGCAGCCGTTATTTGTCTGCTGGTGGGTATTGGACTCGTCTGGGGCTTAGAGATATTTGGACAACGCCACGCAGAAAAGGCCGATAGCTAATCTATTCATAGGCTTTCTAGCGTCGTTTATACTCTTACTCATGTGATGCTTGTTTTTTAAACATCACATGAGTTATAGGTTGGAACAGTAAACCTCCGATTTCATCTCTATCAAGATAAAAATTTACTTTTTATTATAATTTAATGGGTTAAAGGCTAATATCAATACAGGCAAGTGATCTAAACGCCATTACACAACGTAATGGTCTTTAAGCCACAAGGAGTCGTATCGTGAATAGAGAAACCTTTAATCCTGAAAAAATACAAATTGGTATCAGCAGCTGCTTATTAGGTCAAAAAGTGCGGTTTGATGGCGGCCATAAAAACTCAAATTACTGCAATATCGACCTCGCTCCATTTTTCGACTACATCAGTGTTTGCCCAGAGATGGCAATAGGTATGGGCGCGCCTCGCAAAACTATCCGTCAAGAGCTCGACGGCGATAAAATTTATTTAAAAAGTGCTGATGGCAGTATTGATGTAACAGATAAACTTGAAGAGTACAGTCAAAAACGTGTTGGTGAACTCGACTTTATTGGTGGTTACATTCTTTGCGCTAAATCGCCAACCTGTGGCATGGAAAGAGTCATTGAGTATAAGTACGGCACCAATAACGGTACCAAAAGCGGCGTGGGTGTATTTGCAAAAAAATTGATGGATACCTACCCAGAGTTACCTGTGGAAGAAGAGGGGCGCTTGCATGATCCAGTGATTAAAGAAAACTTTATCACTCGAGTATATGCGTATCATGAGTGGCATACCTTGCAAGCTGAAGGCTGGACCAAGCATAAACTAATGCAGTTTCACGCCCGTTATAAATACCTTCTAATGGCTCATAGCCCTCAATGGTATCGTGATTTAGGGCCGATTTTAGCGAACATTGATGATCTTGATGCTGCTGCGCAAAGCTATTTTGTAGGTTTTATGACGGCGTTAAAGATTAAAGCAACTCGTAAAAACCACACCAGTACCTTGCAGCATATTCAGGGCTATTTTAAGAAGCATCTTTCTAAAGAGCAAAAACAAGAATTAACTGAATCAATCATGAAATACCGTGAAGGACTGTTACCTTTACTAGTACCTATTACATTGATTAATCACTATCTGCGTGAGTATCCAACACCATACATTGAAGGTCAGGTTTATTTAAACCCTCACCCTGAAGCATTAAGACTACGATACGCTTATTAAACTTAAACATTAAAATACAGGCCAATAATTTTTGGCCTGTATTTGTTCAGTTAATTCTTCACTTCATTCTTGTTTTAATCTGAGTTAAGGCCCTGACATGAAATCACTTATTTGGTTTAGACAAGATTTACGTCTTGCCGACAACCTTGCTGTTTGTGAAGCATTTGCTTTGGCGAAAACAGAATTGGCCAATTTTGATAAGTCGACTTGTCCGCAGGTTGAAGCCTTATATATTGTTAGCCCTAAACAATGGCAAAGCCATGATGTTGCCCCGATTCAAATCGATTTTATTGAGCGTCATCTAAATATCCTTGCACAAGGTCTGGCGGCGTTAGGGGTAAAACTCACGGTAGTGACCTTGCCTTGGTTTGATGATGTGATGGATTGGCTGCCCAACTTTTTAACTGATAATCAGATAGATCAAGTATTTGCGACTCAAGAGCCTGAGTTTAATGAACGAAAGCGCGATCAACAATTACTCGATATTGGTCTGCCAATCACTTTTGTTACTCAAGACTGCATTATCAATGCGGGCGAGGTGAAAAACCTTTCGGGACAGATGTATAAGGTCTTTACGCCATTTTCCAAAAAATGGCGTCAAATCGCGTCGAGTAAAATGATTGCTCCTTTACCTGTCCCTGCGCCAATAGGACCTGCATTAGCTGAGCCAGATCCGATAGTGTTTGAGACTGACCATGTTGCTAAAAAAGTCTCAAGCAATTTATGGCGAGCAGGAGAGGGAGAAGCCAAACGAATATTGGATTATTTTTGTCAGCAGCACATTCAGGATTATCAACTCGAAAGAGATTTTCCGGCATTAGATAACACCAGTAAATTATCACCCTATTTAGCAATTGGTGTTATCAGTGCAAAGCAATGCTTAGCGACAGCTTTGAGCTATTACCCTGAAGCGCTAGTGGATGATACAAGCCCTGCTAAAACATGGATAAATGAACTGGCTTGGCGGGAATTTTATCGTCATCTTTTAGTCGCTTTCCCGAGGCTTTCAAAAGGCAAAAGCTTTAATGAAAAAGGCGATGATGTTCAATGGGTAAATGATGATGCGCAGTTCACAGCATGGTGTGAGGGGCGTACAGGTTTCCCAATCATTGATGCAGCGATGAGACAGCTTAATCAAACGGGTTGGATGCATAATCGTTTAAGAATGGTCGTGGCCAGTTTCCTCACTAAACATTTGCTTATTGATTGGCGCTGGGGTGAGCGATATTTTAGGCAAAAACTCATTGATGGTGATCTAGCTGCAAATAATGGTGGCTGGCAATGGTCCGCTGGAACGGGATGTGATGCTCAGCCTTATTTTCGTGTGTTTAATCCAATGAACCAAAGCAGTAAATTTGACCCCGATGCCAGTTTTATAAAACAGTATGTCCCTGAATTAGCGCTGCAGTCACTTAAACTGATCCATCAGCCTTTGTTTATTGAACAGTCTGAGATTCGTTTTAATGAGGACGATTTGTTTGGAAATGTTGCGCCACAAGATAAGGTTACCAATCAGGCTTACCCATCACCAATTGTTGAGCATAGCGCAGCGCGAAAACGGGCTATAGAGGTGTTAAGTGCGCTAAAGCGCTAATACTGAATATCCCATGTAAGCAATTTGTTATTTGAATAAGCCACTTAATCGTGGCTTTTTTATTGAGCAATTTAGCTCACTTTCTTTGCGACAGATCACAGATTCTACTAGGTTTGTAAGGTGATACATTTTTATCATTGCTGTAAAAGAAATAACGACATACAATAAACATATATTTCAAATGCATCTTTAGTGCATTATTAAAAAGGTTTGATTATTATGCTAAATATTGACGATCCGGCAGAAACTGAAAAAACCGCTGCAATATGGCGATTAGCATTCAGACCTTTTTTCTTGGGCGGCGCTGCATTGGCAATGTTATATATTCCCCTATGGCTAATGGGTTGGTACACACCGCAGTACAGTTTATTTAATAGCAACTTTTGGTCGAATGTCTTGCCACTTTGGTGGCATCCACATGAGTTGTTATTTGGTTTTGCCATGGCGATTGTGTGTGGTTTTTTACTGACAGCGGTACAAACATGGACTAACCAATCTAGCCTTAAAGGTCCCACTTTAGCGATTACTTTTAGCAGTTGGTTATTGGCAAGGTTATTATTATTACTGCCATTTGATATCCCATTATTCTTACCTGCCATATTCGATAGTCTGTTTTTAGGTATTGCAGCTTTCACTATGTGGCGCTGCGTTTATCGAGTGAAGCAGTGGCAAAATATTGGTTTCTCGATCATGCTTACTGTTGCTTTGATAGTGAATCTTGTGAGTTATTACGCATTACAAGAGCGTAATTTCATTTTAGCTAATCAAATCTGGCAAGGAATGTTATTTTGGCTAGCACTACTGATCACTATTGTCGGTGGAAGAGTGATTCCATTCTTTACTGCAATGAGAGTAAAGCAACCCAAAGCAGAGCCCATTTTTGCATTGGAAAAAAGCTTACTAGTGTTAATGATTGCCCTTGTTGTTCAGGCCATTTTTAAGGTTTTACCGATGGCCGTTGAACAAGTGCTATTGCTCAGTGCTGGTGTATTACACTTGATTAGAATCAGTCGCTGGCTCCCCCACAAAACATTGAAAGAGCCAATGCTGTGGTCATTGCATTTATCTTACTTATCTTTACCTATTGCCTTGTTGGGTTTAGGTTGGTTTATTAACAATGAATTTGCTTATCGCAGCTTATTACATTTGTTTGCCATCGGCTGTTTAGCATCATTGTGTTTATCAATGATTTCAAGAGTGTCACTGGGTCATACAAGCAGAAATATATATCAAGGTCCTAACATGATATTAGCTTTTGTATGTTTACCTATTGCTGCGTTATTGCGTGCAGTGATGCCCCTGATATTTCCTGCGCAAACCCAAACTTGGTTGTGGTTAGCGGGTGGATTTTGGTTTCTCGCTTTTGGATTGTTTGTTTGGCATTACAGTCCAATTTTATCTCGCCCACGTATTGATGGGCGTCCAGGCTAAGTAACTGCTTCATGTTATTACGCCATTTATTGATTATTTTTAAAGGAAGAATTGTGAATATGCAATTAGCATTGTTTGCTAAAAAACATCTAGCGGGTAAAGCGTTAAGCAAGAGTTTGTGTCAAGTCTTAGTGTCGCTTGTAGGGATGACAACGTGTGCTGCAGCGATCGCTAAAGCTGATGTCAATGAAGCTAAATTCCCTGATCAGTTTAAGACTTGGGCTGAAACTGAAGAGCAAATTGAACGCGAAGATATGCTCGCTAGTTATCCTGCCAATATTATTTTATGGGCAGGCTCTTCTTTTGCTAAAGAGTACCATAGTCCTCGTGGTCACCAATTTGCAGTAGCCGATGTCACGCAAACATTGCGTACTGGTGTACCGCCAAAAGAAGGTGAAATGGGCACATCAGCTAGCTGCTGGACTTGTAAAACCCCTGATGCACCTCGTTTGATTAAAGAAATGGGGTTTGAAGGTTATTCTGCTTCAAACTTTACTGATTTAGGCACTGAGATAAACAGTGTTGTTTACTGTACTGATTGTCATGTGGATGGTAGTGCAGAATTGGCTTTACCACGTCCGCATGCGCAAAACGCCATGCAGAAGACAGGTATTCCGTTTGAGAAGCAAGATGTCTCAATGCAAGGGGCGCAAGTATGTGGTCAGTGTCATGTGACGTATTACTTCCAACCTGAAAAAAGCAATGTGGTTAACATGCCGTGGATTTTCGGCAGTGATACCGACAATATTTTGAAATACTACGATACACGTCGTTTTTACGAGTGGATCCACCCGATTTCTAAAACCCCAATACTGAAAGCACGTCATCCAGAATTTGAGCATTGGAGTCGCAGTAAGCATGCTGAAGCCAATGTCACCTGTATTACTTGTCATATGCCGGTAGAAGAAAATGCCAAAGGCGAAGAGTTTACTAACCATAAAGTAGATAAAGCCCTACCGCATTTTGATAAAACCTGTATTGGTTGTCATGAAAGCAAAGAAGCTATTACGGCAAAATTAGATGCTGATAAGCATGAAATTGAAACCATGGCCCGTGAAGTAGAAGGGTTATTAGTGAAAGCACATTATGAAGCCAAAGCGGCTTGGGATGCTGGTGCTAACTGGGAACAAATGAACAGTGCAATTATGGCTATTCGTCATGGTCAATGGCATTGGGATTTCGCTATGGCATCACACGGTTTATATGCTCATAACCCTGATGAAGGTCGTATGTTACTGAGCCGTGCAACATCGCAAGCTAAAATGGCAAGAGCAGTATTAGCACAAGTGCTTGAAAGCTTGAAAGTCACTAAGGTGGAATACCCTGATATTAGCTCTAAAGAATCAGCCCACGCTGCAGTGGGAATTAATGAAGCTAAGTTGAGTGAAGCGAAACAGAAGTTCATTAAAGAAGAAGTTGAGAAAAACTGGAACCCAATTGCGGTGAGAGGTTACGAGTAACTATACTTATAAATACACAATAACTTACTCGCTCATATCATTTTGACAGTGTAGCTAGTAGCGAAGTTCATAATCGCTAGCGAAGTATGCAGTGAAGTAAGCCATTCAGCGAGTGGTTAAGTAAGAGCTAAAGTAAAAACTAAAGTAAAAGCTAAAGTAAATAAAAAGGCGCTTAGAGAATTCTAAGCGCCTTTTTTGATCTGCTTAAACAAAACCGACGTATGAACAATTAACAAAATTATTTTTTTTATTGTTTAAATTCTGTAAGACAAATCTTTCGACTAAGATTAATATCAATAGATAACTACTCGTTTTTGTTGTTAAAAATAGCCTGAAGGATAATTGGCGCATCATGCTTAGCAACAGCATGATTAGCAGCACATGATGTTTAATGAGATGGTTCAAGGAGAGTTAAATGCACAGTAGCACTAATAACGTTAGTGAATTACTTCAGCCGACGATGGCGACTTCAGCAGCCGGACTTGCTAGCGCTAAGCAGGTGAGTAAGGTGACTGAGACAACTGAACCTGAACAGCCGCAGATTATTGATGACTTTGTTAACATGTACCAAAGACTCAATAAAGACACATTGCACCTCTTAAAGCAGGTATACAGTGACGATATTGTATTTCAAGATCCATTGCATACCGTTAAGGGAATGAGTGCGCTCACAGATTATTTTGCCAATCTATATGCCAATGTCGATTCAATTAATTTCGATATTCAACAGATCTGCGCCACGAGCGAACAAGCTTCAGTGTTTTGGAAGATGACCTACAGCCACAGCAAACTTAATCGCGCTAATCCAATCCAAGTTGATGGCATGAGTCACCTTGTCTTTTCAGACAAAATCACATCTCATCGAGACTATTTCGACCTTGGTCAAATGTTGTATGAGCAAATTCCTGTATTGGGCAAAGTGATAAGCATGGTTAAAGCTAAGGCATCATCATGAGCGTCTCAATGAAGCAAGCAAATAGTCAACACGCAGTGCTGATAACTGGTGCAAGCTCAGGCATTGGTTTAGCGCTTGCGATGCAGTATGTAGCTGAAGGCTACCAAGTGTTTGCTTGTGGTCGTAACGCCCAAAGGCTAAATACCATCAAAGGCGCCACGCCGCTGGTATTTGATATCAATGATAAACACCAAATTGAAAAAGCGGCAGAACAGCTTACGCATCATTTACAGCAAGGTAGCCTGACCCTCAAGATGGTCATTTTAAATGCGGGGAGTTGTGAATACATTAATAACCCTGTTCAGTTTGATGGCGCTTTATTCGAGCGTGTCATTCAAACCAATGTTATTTCAATGGGCTATTGTTTAGAGCATTTTTTACCTTTAATCGCAGTCAATGGCCGAGTCGGCTTGATGAGTTCAAGTGCGACCTATTTACCTTTTCCTAAAGCTGAGGCTTACGGCGCATCAAAAGCGGCTGTGAACTACCTTGCAAGTAGCTTACGTTTGGATTTAAAAGCACATGGTATTGGCGTAAGTGTAATTTGTCCTGGCTTTGTAAAAACGCCACTGACGGATAAAAACGACTTTGCGATGCCAATGCAAATATCGGCCGATAAAGCCGCCACTGCAATTATGCATGGCATGCAAACGGGTAAGGGCGAAATTCATTTTCCTAAGCGTTTTACCTATTTACTTAAGTTAATGAGTTGTCTGCCATCAGCAGTGATTAACAATATGCTGACGCCAAAAGCAGACAAAGCATAAAAGATGACAACTTGAGAAGACCTCATAATGGTGATTATTGGTAACCATTATTAGGCGAGTTAATAAAATAAAAAGAATAAGCCTGAAGGATTAATATGAAAAAAATTGCCGTAGTTGGATCGGGTATTTCAGGGTTAACCTGTGCACATTTACTAAGTGAGTTGCATGAGGTTACCGTTTTTGAAGCGAATGATTATATTGGTGGTCACACAGCTACAATTGATGTGGAAGTGGCTGGAAAGCCTTACGCTATCGATAGTGGTTTTATTGTGTTCAATGACAGAACCTATCCACGATTTCAAAAATTGATGGCGCGATTACAGGTTAAGTCTCTGCCAACGGAGATGAGCTTTAGCGTGCAAAACACTCAAACAGGGCTTGAATACAATGGCCACACTTTGTGGAGTATGTTTGCCCAGCGACGTAATTTATTAAAGCCTGATTTTTATCGTTTCCTTGCTGAAATCGTTAAATTTAATAATCAATGTAAAGCCATATATGAAGCAGAAGACTATCAAATAAACAGCTTAGGTGAGTTTTTAGACACTCATGGCTTTTCAGACTTTTTCAGTGAGCATTATATCCTGCCGATGGGGGCCGCGATTTGGTCAGCCAGCATCAATGACATGCGTGCTTTTTCATTACGCTTCTTTATTCGCTTTTTCCAACACCACGGTTTACTTAATATCAGCGACCGTCCGCAATGGTATGTGCTTGAAGGTGGTTCTCGCAGTTATATCCCAGCAATGATAGCCCCCTTTAAAGAACGATTATTTTTGAACTCACCAGTTACATCTATTGAGCGTAAAGAAGATGGCGTGAATATCAAAATCAATGATGAAGTGCATTATTTTGATGAAGTCATATTGGCCTGTCATAGCGACCAAGCTTTAGCGATGTTAACCGATGCCACTGAAGATGAGAAAGAAGTTCTCGGAGCAATGGCTTATCAAAATAATGAGGTGGTATTGCATACGGATATTAATTTATTGCCGAAAAGAAAAGCTGCTTGGGCAAGTTGGAATTACCGTTTAGAAGGTAAAGACGCTGAAGATATTGCTAATAAGCCTGCTAGCGTGACTTACAATATGAATATCCTGCAACGCTTACCTAAAGATGCACCGACATTTTGTGTCACTTTAAATCAGACTGATTTAATTGATAGCAGTAAAATTTTGCGTAAATTTAACTATGCTCACCCTGTGTTTAACGAAGCCAGTATGAATGCCCAAAAAGAGCGAACAAAAATTTGCGGTGTGCGCCATACGCATTTTGCCGGAGCTTACTGGTATAACGGTTTTCATGAAGATGGTGTACGCAGTGGTTTAGATGTTTGTAATAATTTCGGCATCAGCCTATGAGTTCAAGCATAGCTGAAGACCGGTTTAATAGTGGCGTGTATCAAGGTGAAGTAAGTCACAGGCGTTTTACTCCTAGAAACCATAGTTTTGCCTATGAAATGGCATTATTAGCCATCGATTTAGATGAGGTTGATAATTTAGCCAAAGTGAGTCGACTGTTTGGTACAACGAAGTGGTCTTTGCTTAAGTTTAATCCCAATGACTACTTAAACTCCCTTGCATCGCAATTTAGTGATACAGAGATACCTGACAGTGTCTCTTTAAAGCAAAGCAGTAATACCACACCAGATAAAGCACTAAAGCAACGAGTGTTGTGGACCATCGAACAATTGGGGGCAACTAAATCGTGTGAGTCAGTGATTTTTGCCGGTCAAGTGCGTCATTTTGGCTTTTACTTCAGTCCAGTTAATTTCTATTTTTGCTATCAAGATAAGCAGCCGATTTATATGTTGGCTGAAGTCAGTAACACACCGTGGGATCAACGCCATTGTTACCTGGTGAATCTTGAGCAAACAGAAACCACAGATAAAGTTTTTCATGTGTCGCCATTTATGGATTTGGACATGCATTATCAATGGCAGGTCGTTGCACCAAGCAAGCGACTTAATGTGACCATTCAAAATCGAGATGATGCCAATAATAAGTTATTTGATGCCAGCCTTCAGCTGAGAAGGAAGTCATTTAATGCCAGTAATATTCGCAACATGTTGATAGGGTTTCCTGTAATGACACTGAAAATCATGTGGGGCATTTATTGGCAAGCGATGAAGCTATTTGTAAAAAGAATCCCATTTATTGCTCATCCCCACACTGATTAAACTTAAATTAAACCAAAAGACAGTTTGTTACGTACTGAAAGACATCATTATAAAAATTGAAATGCTAAATGTAAGAATCGGAGAGATATATGGACAATACAGCGATTAATGCGAACGTAGAGCAAGCAAGTATTTCAGACAGCTTTGCAAAGAAAATTTTATTACGTGCGTTAAAACACCTCTCTGGTGGCTATTTGACCATTGTTAATTCAGGCAAGGACGATACGGCTGAGCAAAGTTTAACATTCGGTGATTTTGAGTCTGACTTACACGCGACCATTCAAGTGACTCACCCAAGTTTTTATAAGCAAATTATTTGGGGTGGATCTATCGGTGCGGGTGAAGCTTATATCCAAGGTCATTGGTCTAGTCCTGACTTAACCAAAGTCGTGCAGCTATTCGCGCGCAACTTAGCATTACTCGATAATATTGAACGCTACTTTTCATGGTTTAGTGTCGGGATGAACCGATTAACTCACGTCTTTAATCGTAATTCTACCGCAGGTTCTAAACGAAATATTCTCGCTCATTATGATCTAGGTAACTCAATGTACGAGCAATTTCTTGATAAAGAAATGCTTTATTCAAGTGCATTATATCCTCACAAAGACGCGAGTTTAGAAGAAGCTCAACTGCATAAACTGCACACAATTTGCGAACGTTTAGATTTAAAAGCTGGGCAAACGTTGCTTGAAGTCGGCACCGGTTGGGGCGCATTGGCAATCTATGCCGCAAAGCACTTTGATGTAAACGTTACTACGACCACGATTTCAGATGCGCAGTATGATTATGCTGTCGACAGAGTGAACAAAGAAGGTCTGCAAGATAAAGTCACTTTACTCAAAAGTGATTATCGATTGCTTGAAGGTGAATATGACCGCGTAGTGTCTATCGAAATGATTGAGGCTGTAGGGCATGAGTATTTACCTGGATTCTTTAAGAAATTAGAAACCTTACTAAAGCCATCAGGAAGAATGTTAATTCAGGCGATTACCATTGCCGATCAGCGTTATGACAGTTATCGCAAAGGCGTTGATTTTATTCAGCGCTATATTTTCCCTGGGGGCTGTTTACCATCTGTTAGCGAAATGAATAAACACGTAGCGAAGCAAACTGACATGGTGGTGTGGTCTGTTGATGATATGGGCAAAGATTATGCGCAAACCCTGTATCACTGGCATGAACGTTTTGATAAGGCGCAAGACACCATAAAGCAACTTGGTTACGGTGATGACTTTATCCGTATGTGGAAGTTTTATTTAAGCTATTGCGAAGGTGGCTTTTTAGAACGTACAACGAGTACGGTACATTTGGTTGCAGTGCGACCACAATACCGCACCACTTTAGCTGGCGGCGTATAAATAATGCCACATTCTGCCCATACAAATATTATCAATGCACTGGCATTTCAAGTGATTTGGTGGGCAGGTGTACTCGCAGCTAACCAACTTATTATTATCCCAATTATTTTGATTATTTGGCACTTTGTCGCCAGTCAGCAAAAGAGTTTTGATTTTAAAGTATTAATGGTATGTGCCTCGGTGGGGATCTTGTTGGATACCGTGCTTGTTGGTATAGGATTGTTTGAGTTTCAGGTATTTCCATTGTGGTTGGGTTTACTATGGGGTTATTTTGCTCTGTCACTTAATTACAGTTTAGCCTTGTTTAATCATTTTCCTATTTCGATACAAGCCCTTCTAGGGGGCATTTTTGGCAGCTTAAGTTACATCGGTGGAGCCAATTTAAATGCCGTAGAGCTACCCTATGGCACAGTGACTTCTGGTTTAGCACTTATGTTGATTTGGTCATTGATTTTCCCTTTATTTCTGTGGCTGTCAAAGGTGATTGGCTTAAAACATGCTCGTACCGATTTTGAAAAATTGGTATGAAATGTTTCATCTTTTTCTTTAATCGTTCAATGAAAAATATTACCCGAAAGGAGTTAACACAATGAAAGTCTACACCTTATTACTTTGTATTGTATTGACGCCATTATCAGTGTCATCAGCTCAGCTTGAGAGTGATTTGATTGAGAAAGAACAAGTCAATGTTAACTTATTGCAGGCGTATGATAATAAGCATACTGAGCTGCAGATGGTCGGTGAAGCAGACATGGACTTACTCTGGTTCTCAATCTATAGCGCGAGGTTAATGTCGGTAGATGGTGACTATCAGCATAGTCAGCTACCGCTAAAGCTTGAGATTCAATACCATCGTGATATTGAAGCTGAAGATCTTATCGAAGCAACAGTGGATCAGTGGCAACACATTGGCATTGCCAATCAAGATATTCCAAGATTACAGCAGCAAATAGAGCAAGCGTGGCCAGACGTTAAAGAGGGCGATAAGTTAAGCTTTATGATGCATAGCGATGACTTAGGCCAATTTTATTATAATGACAAACCCTTACCGATAATCGAAGAACCTGGATTTTCAAAAGCGTTTTTAGGTATTTGGCTATCAGAGCAAACCAGCAGACCTGAATTACGTGAGCAATTGATTGGAGCAAACAAATAATGGGTCTTCTAAGCAAAATAAAATCATACTTTTTAGTGGTAATCGCAGGATTGGTGTTGATGTCTTGCTCTTCAGCATCGATTGAGGATTATGATAAAACGACCCCCGTATTAAACCTTAAAACATTCTTCGATGGCCAGTTGACCGCATCAGGCATTGTTCAAGATTATTCTGGCACAGTGACGCGAAAATTTACCGTCACCATGGAAGCCAGTTGGCAAGGTGATGAAGGGGTGATTAATGAATGGTTTATTTACGATGATGGCGAAAAACAAACCCGCATTTGGAAAATAACCGATTTAGGTAATGGTAAGTATCAAGGCACTGCTAACGATATCTTGGGCATAGCTGAAGGTGAAGCGAGGGGCAGTGCGCTTCGCTGGGCTTATGATATGAACTTAGTGGTTGATGATTCAGAATATGAAGTTCATTTTGATGATTGGATGTTTTTAGTGGATGAAAATACCATTATTAATAAAAGCGACATTATTAAATTCGGTATCACAGTGGCTGAAGTCACTTTAGTCATTCAAAAGGTTAACTAATTAGCAGTGTGTACGAGTTTCATTTCCTGTGACTATTATGATTTAACTATTATGAGTTAACTACAATAATCTAACTACTATAAATTAACTCTGATTGTTTAACGTTCATCGTGTGCAACTTCACAATGCAAAAATGGCGCTGATATTGAGATATCAGCGCCATTTTATTGCGCTTAATTAACCTTTGAGCTTTGAATTATCAGGTTGCTTCTTATCGTAGTATTCAAATGGAAACACATTCCTAATTCGTTGTGAAATCTTGTCATCGATATTGGCCGAAATGTGCAGTCTGACACCATTAAGTTTTTCGGCTCTGACAGTACAAGTGAGCTTTTCATGTTTAGCGATAGATTTACATTCACGTGAGAAACGCTCAGGAATTTTTCCTGAATGCTTATTGAGTTTTCCGTCTTTAAAGTGCATTTCGAAAACTTTTAAACCTCGAGCTCCAGAAAAGATAAGCTTGTAGGCAATGACGAAAAATACCAGCACAAACAATACTTTTAATCCCGTTTCGAGCATGGTTAATTCCTTATGTATGACAACTTCTTTACTATTTAAGATACTCTGCTACCCGAGGATTGCAATTTTTTTTGCAGCTTTATAACCAAGCTCACATTTGTGATTAACCAATAAAAAAGTCAATTATTTTAAATGATTAACTTATAGTAAGTTATTCTCGTTATCTGAGGGCAAATTCGCTAACATCAATATCAATGTGTGCGTCTTTATGCCAAAGCACCACCTAATTTACGCCAATCTCTTTGCCATTTTTTGCTAATTGTTATGAGGCCATCATGCTGCAACTTCGCGATTCAAATCTATTTCGTCAACAAGCCTACATTAACGGTCAATGGTGTGATGCAGTATCTGGCGAGTCTACTGTGATTACTAACCCAGCAACCAATGAATCAATTGGGACTGTACCTGAAATGGCAGCTAAAGAAACGCAGTTAGCGATTACATCAGCCCAAGTTGCTTTGTCTCAATGGCAAGCTAAAACAGCGAAAGAAAGACAGCAGGTGTTATTAGTTTGGTATCAATTGATTATTGAAAACACTAATGACTTAGCCTTAATCATGACATTAGAGCAGGGAAAACCCTTAACAGAGTCTGCAGCAGAGGTTGGCTACGCAGCGTCATTTATTCAGTGGTTTGCTGAAGAGGCTAAACGAGTTTACGGAGAAACGATTCCCGGCCATCAAGGTGATAAACGCATTGTTGTGACGAAACAGCCTATTGGGGTAACGGCCGCTATAACACCATGGAATTTTCCATTAGCGATGATCACCCGTAAAGCTGCGCCAGCACTTGCGGCTGGTTGCTCCATGATTGTAAAACCTGCCCCTGACACCCCTTATAGCGCGTTAGCACTGGCAGAGTTAGCTGATAGAGCTGGCATTCCCGCAGGTATTCTTAATGTGGTCACTGGTGATGCGAAAGCAATTGGTAAAGTGCTATGCAGCAGTAAAACCGTGAGAAAACTTTCGTTTACTGGATCTACAGCCGTTGGGGTTAAATTAATGGCTCAATGTGCACCAACCATTAAAAAGTTGTCTTTAGAGCTCGGTGGCAATGCGCCGTTTATTGTCTTTAATGATGCAGATATTGATGCAGCAGTCGAAGGAGCACTGCAAGCAAAGTTTAGAAATGCAGGCCAAACTTGTGTATGTGCAAATAGAATTTATGTGCAATCAGGCGTGATAGACCTCTTTACTGAAAAATTTGTCGCAGCTGTAGCGCAATTAAAAGTTGGTAACGGTATCGATAAATCTTCAGATATTGGTCCGTTAATTAACAGTAATGCCATAAGTAAAGTTGAATCGCATATTCAAGATGCCCTAGCACTCGGTGGAGAACTTTTATTGGGAGGGAGTAATCATCCCTTAGGCGGTTATTATTTTGAACCTACCGTAATTAAAGGCGCAACAAAGGCAATGAAAGTCGCCACTGAAGAAACCTTTGGCCCGTTAGCGCCTATATTTGAATTCGAATCAGTCGAGCAAGTGATCAACATGGCTAATGACACTGACTTTGGTCTCGCTGCATATTTCTATGCTCGTGATATCAGTTTAGTGTATCAAGTCTCTGAAGCCTTAGAGTTTGGTATGGTTGGGGTCAATACGGGTTTGATTTCAACTGAAGTTGCGCCTTTTGGAGGGGTTAAGTCATCAGGACTTGGCCGAGAGGGTTCAAGGCATGGACTAGATGAGTATCTAGAAATGAAATACGTGTGTTTAGCGGTTTAAATTGATAAATGATGAAAAGCTATTTATGCCAAGGTTAATGTGTTGCATAATTGAGCATTAATCCAATAATACATTGAGCCTTATGCTTTTTTCCTTTTTAGACCTTGTTGCATTAGCTTGTTTTTTTTCCTGCTGGGTGGGCTACACTTTTTTTGCGCGTAAAAAAGCTAAAACGACTAACTGTATCGCGCGCTGTTTACATCAACATCGTATCCATTGGATGGCTGAAGTGATGAAGAAGGAAATCCGAGTTGGTGAAGCTTCTTTACTTGCCAATTTAGAGCGAAATATTGCGTTTTTCGCGTCAACCACCTTACTGGTGCTAGCGGGTGTATTAACTTTATTCGCTCAAGTTGAACGTCTTGAAGAAGTCATTAGTTCCATTCCATTTTCAGCTGAACCTAACCATGCTTTAGTGCAAGTGAAGCTAGCCATGTTGGCATCTATTTTTGTATTAGCCTTTTTCCAATTTACTTGGTCTATGCGTCAATATGGCTTTTTGAATGTCATGATTGGCGCTGCGCCAATTGATCTCACTGGAAAAAATAAAAACTTATTGGCGTATTCCCGTCAAATGGCCACAGTAGGCGATCAAGCTGCTCACTCATATAATTATGGCCTGAGGTCATATTACTTCTCTATGGCCGCTTTATGTTGGTTCTGGAACCCTATTTTATTGATATTGGCAAGTTTGCTGGTGGTATACACTTTATATCGTCGAGAATTCAAGTCTCGTGCCGTAAGAGCCTTTACTGCAGCACAAACACATTTGGAAATTGCTAAATCGGCGAGAGATAAAGACGCTCAACAGCCTTAGATTATTGGCTTGCATATAGAGCCTGAGTGAATTCGAGACATGAAAAAGCCGCTTAAATTTCTTCATACGACTTATCAAGTATTTGGTGGACTTTCCCAGCCTCGAACTGCATGAATTGTTGATGATTATGTTATCAATGGGCGTAAGGGGAGAGTCATTTAAATTTTGACATGTAAAGCGGCTTAAACTTCTTCATACGACTTATCAAGTATTTGGTGGGCTTTCCCAGGCTCGAACGGCATAAATTGTTGATAATTATGTTATTTATTGGCGTAAGGGGAGAGTCATTTAAATTTTTGACATGTAAAGCGGCTTAAACTTCTTCATACGACTTATCAAGTATTTGTTGGATTTTCCCAGCCTCGAACTGCATGAATTGTTGACGATTATGTTATCAATGGGCGTAAGGGGAGAGTATTTTAAATTTTTGACATGAAAAAGCCGCTTAAATCTCTTCATACGACTTATCAAATATTTGGTGGACTTTCCCAGCCTCGAACTGCATGAATTGTTGATGATTATGTTATCAATGGGCGTAAGGGGAGAGTCATTTAAATTTTTGACATGAAAAAGCCGCTTAAACTTCTTCATACGACTTATCAAGTATTTGTTGGATTTTCCCAGCCTCGAACTGCATGAATTGTTGACGATTATGTTATCAATGGACGTAAGGGGAGAGTCATTTAAATTTTTGACATGAAAAAGCCGCTTAAATTTCTTTAAGCGGCTTATCAAAATTGGTGGCCCCTCCCAGACTCGAACTGGGGACCTGACGATTATGAGTCGTATGCTCTAACCAACTGAGCTAAGGGGCCGACTTAAGACAGTCGTCACTATCAAAAGCGGAGGGAAGTATACGAAGTTTATCGGTACTTGTCACCACTCAATTCGCTAGAAATTCACTTCTACGTATCGTTTGGTTATCTGTTAAGCAATTTGCAGGCAGGTTCAGGTTAATACCCCTGATTTATAACAATAAAAAAGCCCGCTAGTTGCGGGCTTTTCATCAATCTTTAGACTTATTCGTCTAAGAAAGACTTTAAGATTTCAGAGCGAGAAGGGTGACGTAATTTACGTAACGCTTTTGCTTCAATCTGACGAATACGTTCACGTGTTACGTCAAACTGCTTACCGACCTCTTCAAGTGTATGGTCAGTGTTCATATCGATACCGAAACGCATACGCAATACTTTAGCTTCACGAGCAGTTAGACCTGCTAATACTTCGTGAGTGGCATTCTTTAAACTTTCGCTTGTTGCTGAGTCTAAAGGAAGCTCTAAGGTATTATCTTCAATGAAGTCACCTAAGTGTGAATCTTCATCGTCACCAATTGGCGTTTCCATTGAGATAGGCTCTTTAGCGATTTTCAGCACTTTAAGAATCTTATCTTCAGGCATTAACATGCGTTCTGATAATTCTTCAGGTGTTGGTTCGCGACCCATTTCTTGTAACATTTGACGTGAAATACGATTTAGTTTGTTAATCGTTTCAATCATATGTACTGGAATACGAATTGTACGCGCTTGGTCAGCAATAGAACGTGTAATTGCCTGACGGATCCACCATGTTGCATAAGTCGAGAACTTATAACCACGACGGTATTCAAACTTATCTACAGCTTTCATCAAACCGATGTTACCTTCTTGAATCAAATCCAAGAATTGTAGACCACGGTTGGTGTACTTTTTAGCAATTGAAATTACTAGACGTAAGTTTGCTTCAACCATTTCTTTCTTCGCACGACGAGCTCTTGCTTCACCGATTGACATACGACGGTTGATGTCTTTAATTGCACGAATGATTAGACCTGTTTCTTTTTCGATTGCAGCCAATTTAGTGCTACAACGAATCACGTCTTCTTCAACCATTCTCAAACCTTCAGCGTAAGGCTTGTTACTGTCTTTTTCTGCATGGAACCAAGCTAAATCAGTTTCGTTGCCAGTGAAGAACTTAACAAAGTTTTTCTTCGGCATTTTAGCTTGATCAACACATAACTTTAGAATTAAACGCTCTTGAACACGTACGCGATCCATCATGGTGCGCATGCTTTTTACTAAGCGATCAAACTGTTTAGGAATTAAACGGAATTCTTTAAAGAGTTCGCCGATGACAAATAAAGCACCAATGGCTTCAGGGTGGTCACGACCTTTCTTTTCAATTACCGCTAAGCCTTTTTCATAAGACTCACGTAATTGAGTGAACTTTTCTTTAGCTTCTT
This sequence comes from Shewanella sp. 10N.286.52.E4, assembly GCF_041468785.1. Taxonomy (NCBI): domain Bacteria; kingdom Pseudomonadati; phylum Pseudomonadota; class Gammaproteobacteria; order Alteromonadales; family Shewanellaceae; genus Shewanella; species Shewanella sp. 10N.286.52.E4. Next base: position 250,566 of record NZ_JBFRJJ010000022.1, on the reverse strand, counting down.
CAGGACATGGACCTTTTGGGCCTTCCTCTTCTTCTTCGTTGTCACCGTCATCATCTTCGTCTTCAAGTTCTTCTTCTGATAACTCAGAACCTACGTGAGTAGCAGTAGGCGCTACGTCATCGTCATCTGGGTTAACGAAACCTGCAATGATGTCAGTTAAGCGAAGTTCATCCGCTTCATACTTATCAAATTGTTCAAGAATCATCGCAATAGCTTGCGGGTATTCTGAAACAGAACTTTGAACCGTATTAATGCCTTCTTCAATACGTTTTGCGATGACGATTTCGCCTTCGCGGGTCAATAGCTCAACAGTACCCATTTCACGCATGTACATACGTACTGGGTCTGTAGTACGACCTAATTCACTCTCTACCGTAGCAAGTGCAGCTGCTGCTTCTTCTGCTGCATCTTCATCGGTGTTGTCCTCAGACATCATAATGTCATCGGCATCTGGCGCTTGTTCGTAAACGCGGATGCCCATGTCATTTATCATCTGGACAATATCTTCAATCTGATCTGAATCGACCATGTCAGCTGGCAAGTGGTCATTGACTTCAGCGTAGGTTAAGTAACCTTGCTCTTTACCTTTAGCAAGCAACAATTTAAGTTGCGACTGCGGAGTATGCTCCATAGATATCATCCAAGTTGGGGAAACTGAAATAACGACTGGACACCTGCCGAAGCATAAGTGTCAAGCAAATCGTCAATTATAGCTGTATGAACTAAAGTACGCTAGTCCATGACATTGCTTAACTGAACATTTTTAAAATAAAAAATGCAATTATGCGATGCCTTTCATTATCGAAATAAGCTTCGTTAGCTGAATTTTTTCAGCTTTCGTTAGAGTTTGTTTAAGACTCAATTCCTGATAACGCTGTTCAATATATTGATTGTTCAACCAAATCAGGGTTTGTTTAAACTCTTGAACTAAGTTCTCATCCGCCACTTGGTGGTCCCATTGGGCCAATTTAATCAAGGCACTCTTTTGCTCGTGCTCTCGATATATCTCAAGTAGTTGTGCGCTGTTAAACTGTTGTTCGCGAGTTAAATTTAACAAATCAATTAGCAAGTCAATGCCAGCAATTTGTAAGTGGGCTAAAGCAGGTTGGGCAGCTAAGCCGTAACCTAAATCAGGTCGTTGCACTAACAAAGCAATGGCTAATCGCAATGGTGTACCGCGCCCTTGTAAGCCCTTTTTATTCATAGGCTGTTGCTGTTTTACGGCAAAACCTAATTTTTTCTTTAGATCGTCTGCGCTGTTCATACCAATTTTATGCGCAAGATTCTCTAATAATAAATTCTGTAAAACGGTATCTTGTACTCGTTCAATCAGTGCCATAGCTTCTTTAGCCAGTGCACTTTTATCTGTGCCGTATTGGCTGGTTAATGTCTCAAATAAGAATGCGGGTAAATCAAGCGCATCGAGCATTAACTTTTCAAAGCCTTCTTTACCGACTTGGCGAACCATCGTATCTGGATCTTCACCTTGTGGTAAAAACATAAATCTAACGACATCACCAGGCTTAAGTAATGGCAGAGCGGTTTCTAAAGCGCGCCAAGCGGCTTTCTTACCCGCTTTATCGCCGTCATAACAACAAATCACTTCTTTTGCACTACGCACTAACAACTGAAATTGTTCAGCTGTTGTTGCTGTGCCAAGTGATGCAACGGCATAATCAACGTCAAATTGGGCTAATGCAACGACATCCATATAACCTTCAACAATCAAAACTTGCTGCGGGTCTCTATGTCTTTGCTTGAGTTCATATAAGCCGTAAAGCTCATTACCCTTATGAAATATGGGCGTTTCTGGCGAATTCAAGTACTTCGGTGTGCCATCGCCTAAAACTCGACCACCAAAGCCAACTACACGACCTCGACGGTCACGAATGGGAAACATTAATCGATCGCGAAAGCGGTCGTAACGTTTTCCGTTATCGTTGGCAATCAACATGCCTGCAGTCAGTAATTTGTCTTGTGCTGACTGATTTTGGCGATAGCGACTTAATAGTCCATCCCAACCGTCAGGCGCAAAACCAATCCCAAAGTGCTCAACCACAGTGGATGAAAGCCCTCTGAAATCTAAATAATCTAATACTTTTTGTTTGTCTGAGTGCTGACGTAACTGACTTTGATAAAAGAGATTCGCTTCTTCCATCAATTGGTATAAGTCGCGGCTCAAACCTTGATCTTTTTTAGGACCAGTACCTTGTTCTCTGGGTACATCTAATCCTAATTTACCTGCGAGTTCTTCGATGGCATCAACAAATTCCAGCCTATCGTATTCCATAATGAAATCGATGGCGTTGCCATGAGCACCACAACCAAAGCAGTGATAAAACTGTTTATCTCGACTGACAGTAAAAGAAGGTGATTTTTCGCTATGAAAAGGACAACATGCAGAGTGATTTTTCCCTGCTTTTTTCAAAGGTACACGATGATCAATTAGATCAACAATGTCGGTGCGAGCTATAAGCTCATTGATAAAGTCACGAGGTATCGCCATTTATGCTATAGGTCTCGCATTACCAAGTAGATAAAACAAACAAGCCGCGCAAGATGCACGGCTTATTCAACACTAAAATGTTATTAGTTTAATTTAGCACGAATTTGGCCGCCAATGGCACCCATATCTGCACGTCCTTGAACCTTAGATTTTAATGCTCCCATTACTTTGCCCATATCCGCCATGGTTGATGCGCCTACCTGTGAGATAGCTTCATCAATGATTGCGGCAACTTCTTCTTCTGTTAAAGGAGAAGGCAAGAAAGTTTCAATAACTTGAATCTCTGCTGCTTCAGTTGCTGCTAACTCCGGGCGACCTGCTGACTCATATTGAGTAATAGAATCGCGACGTTGTTTCACCATTTTGGTTAAAACGGCTATTGTCTGTTCATCAGTCAGAGTTTCGCGGGTATCCACTTCAATCTGTTTAACGGCAGACAATGCCATACGAATAGTCCCCAAACGTGCCTTATCTTTGGCACGCATGGCTTCTTTCATCTGGTCTTTTAGCTGTTCAACTAGGCTCATAATGAGATTAGTATAAACGTACGCGACGTGCGTTTTCGCGAGAAAGCTTCTTAGCTAGACGCTTAACAGCGGCAGCTTTTGCGCGCTTACGTGCAGAAGTTGGCTTCTCGTAGAATTCACGAGCGCGAACATCAGCTAAGATACCTGCTTTTTCACAAGAGCGCTTGAAACGACGAAGAGCTACGTCGAATGGTTCGTTTTCACGTACTTTAATTATTGGCATACGCCATCACCCCTTAGGTGTAGTTAATTTGGCACTACCAGTAAAGGTAGATTAACCAAGGCTATTTAATAAAATGGTGCGGAATTCTACACCGAGATATGTGCTTTTGTAAACCCCCTTTGTTACTGAGTTTGCGTAATTCGCTTGTCATATTTTTGCAGATAGTTGAGCTTTACTGGAATAACGCTGCATCAACAGGTAGAATTGCCGCCCTTACAATTTTAGGAATATGAGCTGCTATGCGGGTTTTAGGTATTGAAACGTCTTGTGATGAAACAGGTATTGCTGTCTTTGATGATGAGCAAGGATTGTTGTCACATGCTTTATATAGTCAAGTAAAGTTACATGCTGATTATGGCGGCGTAGTACCAGAACTAGCCTCACGTGATCATGTTCGCAAAATTGTGCCACTGATTAAACAAGCGTTAAAAGAAGCTAATTCTTCAGTGGATGACATTGATGGCATTGCTTTCACAAAAGGCCCAGGCTTAATCGGTGCTTTACTGGTTGGTGCATGTGTTGGTCGTTCTTTAGCTTATTCATGGGATAAACCTGCAATTGGGGTTCATCATATGGAAGGCCATCTACTCGCGCCTATGCTTGAAGATGATGCACCAGAATTTCCATTTTTGGCTTTATTGGTTTCTGGCGGTCACTCAATGTTAGTTAAAGTTGATGGTATCGGGCAATACGAAGTGTTAGGTGAGTCGGTTGATGATGCAGCCGGAGAAGCGTTTGATAAAACAGCCAAATTGATGGGCCTAGATTACCCTGGTGGTCCAAGACTTGCCAAGCTTGCTTCGAAAGGTGTGGAGGCAGGTTACAAATTCCCAAGACCCATGACAGATAAACCTGGGCTGAACTTTAGCTTTTCTGGTTTAAAAACATTTACTGCCAATACTATTGCAGCTGAACCTGATGATGAACAAACTCGGGCTAACATTGCTCGCGCTTTTGAAGAAGCTGTGGTTGATACGCTCGCGATTAAGTGTAAACGTGCATTAAAGCTGACGGGTTATAACCGTCTTGTCGTTGCAGGTGGAGTGAGCGCTAATAGCCGCTTAAGAGAAAACCTTGCTGAAATGATGCAACAGCTCAATGGTGAGGTGTTCTACCCACGTGGTGAGTTCTGTACAGACAATGGCGCAATGATTGCTTATGCTGGCTTACAGCGTTTAAAAGCTGGCCAGACAGAAGATTTAGAAGTTAAAGGGCAGCCGCGCTGGCCACTCGATACGTTAGAAGCCGTGTAAAAGAATAAGCATTCTAATAATAAAAAACTTATCATTTTTAAGTTAGCACTTGTTTTAAGTGAAAGCTTGATTAGCTTTGCTCGTTGTTCGCTTTCTTTTTTCGCGACAACTTGCTTTCTTCGCCAATTCTTAAGCGCTTAATGTTGTCTTTGTGTCTGATGACAATTAACAGTGACAGCATCGCAACAGGGATGATAAATCGATCATCTAGCCACCATGTATACACAGGTGCGAGCATTGCGGTGAGAATCGCAGCAAGGGATGAATAACGTGTCAGTAATACAAACACAATCCAAGTTGCGATGAGTGATAATGCTAAATCACCACCAATAGGGGCCATTGCACCAAATGCCGTTGCAACGCCTTTACCACCCTGGAAATTAAAGAAGATAGGGAAGATATGCCCAAGACAAGCTGCGATAGCAATTAAGCCCAGCGATACAGCATCTTGCCCTAATAAATAACTGAAATAACTCGGCGCAGCGCCTTTTAGCATGTCAAAAAATAACACTAATGCAGCTGAACTGGCGCCTCCAATTCTCAGCACATTGGTTGCACCTGGATTTCCTGAGCCTTCTGTACGCGGATCTGGCAACCCTCGTAATTTGCATACAAGAATAGCGCTTGAAATTGAACCGGCTAAGTAGGCGGTTATAATCATCAAAATAGTGATTGTAACAGCGCTCAAATTGGTTTCCTTACTCGTCTTAGGGTATTATCGCCCATTAATTAATTTCACTTGAGATTAATTGTAATTACAGGGTTAATAAGCACTTTTGAATCGTGAGATGTTCCTTAGTGCAGCCGCTATCCTACTGCTTAAATTGCTCAGGAAAAAGGCTAAAACTATAATAACCGCTATTTGATGTCATTTTCAGCCTTTTAAGTTGAAATATTTTAGATAAGACGTGTAAAGCATGGAGTTCACATGGACAAAGTTTTAATTCGCGAGCTAAAAGTCGAAACGGTAATTGGTATTTATGAATGGGAAAAGCAAATTCATCAAACCTTGCTCATCGACTTAGATATGGCATGGGATAATAAGCTTGCAGCTGCGTCTGATGATTACCAATATGCGCTTTGTTATGAAACCGTTTCGAATCGATTGACTGCATTGATTACAGAAAAGCCGATAGAACTCATAGAGACCGTAGCTGAAATGACAGCCCAATGTTTGATGTCTGAATTTAATGTTTTATGGGTTAAAGTCGCAGTTATGAAACCCGGTGCAGTACCAACGGCTAAATCAGTTGGCGTTGTTATTGAACGCGGTCATATCTAAATCACATTTTATTTACAGCTTTCATGCTGAAATTAATTAATTTTTCATAATTGCTCTGTATATTACCGGATGAGTTAATGGCACGTATTTATATCAGTTTGGGAACGAACATTGATCCTGTAGAGCATATGCAGTCGGGGTTAGTGGATTTACATGAACATTTTGGTGATTTAACCTTATCGAGAATGTTTGAAAGTGAAGCGGTTGGTTTTCAAGGTACAAATTTCTTAAATATGGTTGCAGCAGCAGATACTGATATGAGTATTGCTGATGTTGTTGCCACATTTAAGGGAATTGAGAAACAAAATGGACGTATTAGAGGCGAAAAAAAGTTTAGCCCTCGAAGTTTGGATATAGATTTACTGCTTTACGATGATGAAGTCTGTCATCAGCCGATTGAGTTACCTCGTGGTGAGATCCTTTATAATGCGTTTGTATTATGGCCCTTAGCTGAGATAGCTCCTATGCTGACGCATCCTATCACTCAACAGTCGTATCAATACCTTTGGGAACACTATGATAAATCGAGCCAACATATTTGGCCGATTGAGTTTGAATTTCCCGTGCTTGTTTCTCGTTAAGCTTGGGTGTTTTTAGTGTTAGTGAGTGATGCATTCACAATTCATCAATTAGTCAGTTTTATCAAAATTTTATTTTAAAGGAACATCATGGAAACGCTTCAGATTATCTTTTTAGCGCTTATTCAAGGGCTAACAGAGTTTTTACCCATTTCAAGCTCTGCGCATTTAATTTTACCTTCGCAAATTTTAGGTTGGGAAGATCAAGGTTTATTTTTTGATGTTGCCGTACACATTGGTTCATTGCTTGCTGTGGTGATCTACTTTAGAACCGAAATATGGGCGATGTTAACGGCTTGGATTGCGAGTATTTTTAAAGGCGTTCATACCCAAGATAGTAAATTAGCTTGGTGGATTATTTTAGCAACCTTACCAGCGGTATTCTTTGGCTTTATGGCGAAAGACTTAATTGAAACCTATTTACGTGGTCCTGGTGTTATTGCTATTACAACCGTTATCTTCGGCTTAATGTTGTGGGTGGGTGATAAAATGGCCCGCAATGAATTAACTGAGTATCAAACCGGCTGGCGTAAAGCATTGTTGATTGGTTTTGCACAGGCAATGGCAATCATTCCGGGTACGTCTCGTTCTGGTATTACTATAACAGCCGCATTAATGCTTGGGCTAAATCGAGAAGCCGCAGCACGTTTTTCATTTTTAATGTCGATTCCTGTGATCCTAGGCGCAGCAATATTAATGAGCAAAGATGCTATCGCAGGTGACTTAGTCATGGACTACACTGAGTTGTTATTAGGTGTCGCTGTGTCATTTGTTGCGGCTTATACCTGTATTTTCTTCTTTTTGAAAATCATTAGTAAAATCGGTATGACACCATTTGTATTGTATCGCTTAATGTTAGGCGCTGTATTATGTGGGTTTATTTTCCTGTAAAATAATCCAGTTCGTCTAAATAAGAAAACGGGTATTGTTACCCGTTTTTTATTCTCTTAATTTCAGCAAATTGACCCATTTATTTTCTCAAAGGAAACTTGCCCGTTATGAACTCAATTTTGATATGTCCAACATGCGCTGCTAAGTTGAATTTCCACGAGTCATCATCGGGTTATTATTGTGATAACAAACATCATATTGATAAGAACTCGCAAGGTTATTGGTCGTTTGTGACTTCAACTAAATTTAAAGGCTCAAGCGATACACGCCAGCAGTTACGCTCAAAACGCTTTTTAATGACATCAGGTATTTTTTCGCCTTTAGTCGGGCAATTGTCAGCGGCATTTAACTTAGCTGTAAAAGACAAAACCCATGTTAACCATCTCAATTACCAATGTGCTGATGGCTTTTTCTTACGCGCCCTTGTTCAAGGTACGGATAACTCATCTGTAACCCATTGGGGCGTATCTGAAGCTGAAAATGCACTGTTTGCTGCCAGTAAAGACAGTACACCTGCTAACTTATTGCTTAGTCCTTTCAAGAAGTTGCCATTTGCAAATGAGTCACTGGATGTGATCACCCTGTTTGATGCACAACTAAAAGGCAAAGAGTGCTTAAGAACACTTAAAAAAGATGGGGTGTTATTGTTATTAGTACCAGCTCCAAGGCATTTATGGCAGCTAAAGCAAAAAGTGTATGACAATTTATCTGAAAAGCCGCAACAGCTAAACCTACCTAAAGATGTCGAGTTAGTTTCATCGATGCCAATCACGTTTGCTGCTGATGTAACTGGCGAACAAGCGATAACATTATTAGACATGAATAACCTTAGCTGGCGAATTAATGATGAGCTAAAGCATGATATAAAGCAGAAAGCCATTGAAGCGTTGGAATTTAATTATTTATTGCTGACTGCAAAAGTAAAATAACTGTCTGGTTAGCGCTGAACTATTTCACCGTTTAATACCCGCACTTTGTATTACGTGCCTATGAATATTAGTCCGAGGTTATTTATTCCTAGGCTGTTTTTATCAGGGTATTTTTCAGGGGTATTATAATCAGGGTTATTTCAAGGTTATTCATTTGGTAGCGATTAACCTGACGGCTTTTAAAGTCATGACATTTAATGTGGAACATAGGGATAACGCTATTTCACTTGTTTAGAATGATGCATTCTAGAGTGAAGGTAAAAGTGTGATGATTTTTACAAAGTCAGACTATTAGCAAAGCATTAGATAAGCTTTTGTTCTCAGGCAATGAAATTAAGTGAGCATAAGCGATAGGTCGAAAAGACTTTATGGTGAGTGCGAAAGGGTAGGGATTAATTTATTAAACGCCAGAAACAATTAAGGCTTGAAATGGTAATTGACGAAACGTCTTATTACTATTATCAAGCCCTAATAATCAACCTATATAAATAAGCTAATTTTCATGTATTCTTACTTTTTGTAAGAAGAAGCCATGTTGTCGATACGGTCGTTAGCACGAGATGCTTCAGCTTGAGCGTCCATAGCTGCAGCTTTAGTATCTTTAACATCAGCAGCAAGTTTGCTTTGATCTGATTTTAGTGAACTAACTTCAGCAGATAGTTGATCTACTTTGTTACCTAGGTTAGCAACACTTTCTTCTAGAGCAGTAGTGTTTGCACAGCCACCTAAAAGAGCAGTCATAGCAACACCAGCAATCATTAGTACTTTCTTGTTCATGGAAAATCCCTTCATTATAGGTTGTAATAAATTGCTGAAGCATATTGCCCAGCAGCGCTTTAATTATGTCACAGCTTTTAGAATTTGCTATACCAAAAACTAATAAATATGACAAAAATCAACGTAAATCTAATAGATTGGAGCATATTCTTCGATTATTTCACCAATATTTCATCAAAGAGGTGTTTATTTATTAGCCTGATATTTTTTCAGTTTCCTAATCATAAGGTATTAGTTTGTACAAATAATGACAAGGTTGATTTTTAGTACTCAAGTATTAATGGATTATAATTGTTTCAATGATTGCTTATATTGGTTTATTGCTTCAACTCTACGGTTTGATAACTGCAGTTTTATTTCTGCACCTCTAAACCCTTCAGATATTATTTGTTGCACATCTATATCTTTGGCAAGTTGATAGCAGTGGGTTAAATATTCACTTTGTGGATATTCAGCTGCTTCAAATCCTGTTCTGCCACGGATGTCTGCGTGACAGCAAATAAGCAAGTCATCTAAACGTTGAGGTTTTCGCCATACATCTGCTTTATCGAAAATCTTTATAATCGTTTCAGCTCTTAATTCTTGGGCATTATGAATGTTTTGATGTTGGTCGCTACACAATAAAGACAAGTCTTTGTAATCGTTTGGTACTTTTATCCGCTGACATAGCTTTTTAATCACGGGTAAACCTTTTTGACCATGACCATGATGTTTTGGCCACTGCTCTTTTGGCGTGATAGCTTTACCTAAGTCGTGCACCAAAGCAGCAAAGCGGATGGTTTTTTTACCTGTTAATTGTGCCGCAGACTGCAGTACCATCATAGTGTGGACGCCGGTATCGATTTCAGGGTGCCACTTTTCAGGTTGTGGCACACCAAATAGCGCATCAATTTCAGGAAACAGCACTTTTAAAGCGCCACATTTACGTAACTGTAGGAAAAACACCTCTGGGTGCTCTGTACTTAGGGCTTTATCAAGCTCTTGCCAGACTCTTTCTGGCGTCAGGTAATCTAGCTCACCTGACTCACTTATGTGTCTCATCAGTTCAATGGTTTCATCTGCGATTTCAAATCCGAGATGGGCAAATCTAGCCGCAAAACGAGCGACTCGCAATACTCTTAAAGGATCTTCAATAAAGGCATCAGACACATGACGCAGGATACGATTCTCAAGGTCTTGTTGGCCTTTGTACGGGTCGAAGATTTGGCCGTTATCATCTTTAGCCATTGCATTGATAGTTAAGTCCCGTCTAAGTAGGTCTTGCTCTAACGTCACATCTTTATTTGCTTCACAGCTAAATCCACCATAGCCTTGACCGCTTTTTCTTTCTGTACGAGCAAGGGCATACTCTTGTTGTGTCTTAGGGTGTAAAAATACCGGAAAATCCCTACCAACTTGGCTGAAGCCTAAATCAAACATCTCTTCTACAGATCCACCCACCACAACATAATCTTTATCTTTTATGGGCAAGGATAAAAGCTGATCTCGAACTGCGCCGCCCACTAAATAGATTTCCATAAACGTCTTTACCCTGATTAAATTAACTCATCACAGTTTATCATTCGGCATTAATCTAGAATGCCTTGTGTAAACACAGTTTAAATTGTGCATTATTAATGTAAATCTTAGCACGACTAACATTTCTGCTGCTAAATTTTGACAAGCACTACAGCAAGCTATAACTTGAGCCGTCAGTTTTAAATAAGGATTTTTGGCCAGATGTATAAAGCATTTTATGGATTGAATGATAATCCATTTTCAATCGCGCCCAACCCGCATTATTTATTTCTCAGTGATCGTCACCGAGAAGCATTAGCTCACTTAACTTATGGTTTAGGAGAAACGGGCGGCTTTGTATTATTAACTGGTGAAGTCGGTACAGGTAAAACTACAGTATCGCGTTGTTTATTAAAACAATTGCCAGATAATACTGATACTGCATTTATTCTCAATCCTTCTTTAACTGAACAAGAGTTATTAGCAACGCTTTGTGATGAGCTAAAGATTCAATATGGTGAAGACCCATCGATTAAGCAGCTAACTGATTTAATTAGCCAGTACTTGTTGAATAATCATCAAAATGACCGTAATACCGTGCTTATTATTGATGAAGCCCAACATCTTCGTCCTGAGGTGTTAGAGCAACTTAGATTATTGACCAACTTAGAAACTGATACTAAAAAATTGCTCCAAGTGATTTTAATTGGTCAACCTGAATTGCAGCAGTTGCTCAAACGTCAAGAATTAAGGCAACTAGCACAACGTATTACAGCTCGTTACCATTTGTTGCCGCTAACAGTTGAAGAAATTCAATTGTATGTTCAGCATCGTCTACAAGTTGCTGGCCGGTTCGAGCCGTTATTCACTAAGAAGGCCTGTAAAGCGCTACATAAATTCAGTGGTGGTATTCCAAGATTGACCAACCTTTTATGTGAACGAGCATTAATGGCGGGTTATGGCCAATCTAAAGTGCCGATTGATCACCACATGATTAAGCAAGCAGCAGCAGAAGTCTTAGGTGATATTCCTGTTGAAAGCAGCAATAAATGGCCAATGGCGATAGCGGCTTCGTTAGTTGTGGCTTTCGGTGTATCATTTTATTTATTCCTGCCTGAATCACAAACTGAACCCCAAACTACACCAAGTGCAACAACAAACTCAGCAGTTCAACAAGAACAGAAAAAAACACAGGCTCCATCAAATGGTAGTCAAAGTATTGTTCGCTCAGCAATGGCACAAAGTCGCAGTATTGATAATGCCTTTGCAGGCCTGTTTGCACTTTGGGATAAGCAACCTATTATTGGTTTAACAGCTTGTCAGGCGGCGAAACAGCAAGGTTTACAGTGCCATCAACAGCAAGGTAATTGGAATAGCATTGCACGTTTAAATTACCCTGCGGTTGTTTACCTTGAAGATCAGCAAGCCAATCAGTTTTACGGTGTGGTTGTTGCTCGAGAAGGTGAACAAATCTTACTCCAGTTGAGTGAGCAGCAATTATGGGTGAATAAAGATTGGTTTAATCGCCACTTTAGCGGCACGTTTGAATTACTTTGGAAAGCATCTGGTGATATTCCAAGAGAGATTAGCCGTACTTCTAACTTGTCTCAAATTCAATGGTTAGAAACAAGCTTAGCTATTATTAGTCAACGAGCACCTAGACTGGTTAATTCTTTTGATAATAATTTAGAGCAGGAACTAATGGCCTTTCAGCGTCAACATGGTCTTAAATCAGATGGCATTGCCGGTAATCAAACCTTAGTACAAATTAATTTATACCTTAATCAACAAGGCCCTAGATTAAGTCGTCAAGCAGGTCGTAGCTAATGTCTATATTGCTAGATGCGGTGACAAAAGAAAAACAACAGCAAATGGGTGAGCTCCCTGATGCTGTGTTAACACCTAGAGCGAATTATCAGCATGTGAATGGTCAACGCCCTTGGCTTAAGTATGTGCTGTTAGCTGTGGTTATTGCGCTAGGTATCGCTTCAGCTTGGGGCTTGTCTAAACTTATTGTGCCAACGAGCAATATAGGTCAAGCGAAAGAGACGCAAAATAATACAGGCAACGAGCAGACTCAAACTAGTCAAAGCCAATCAATGACTCCTGCTCGTCGTTCTTCAGAGACGCAAAGTGAAGTTCGTATCGCCAATAAAGTTGCACTGCCTATCGCTAAATCCTTATCGCAAGTGAATGGGACAACACAATATGTATCCCGCAGCAGTCAGCCGGCGACGAATGAAACAACCTATGATTATCGACTGAGCAATCAAGGCGGTGAAATGACACCGAGTCAGTCAAGTGGGCAATCTAGTCAGCAATATCAAACAGAACCTAAACAGCAGTCTCAAGCAGACAATAGACAAGCAGCACCTGCGAAAAATCAATCCGTTAGCCGAAATGTTGACGCTGAAGCAAGTGGTGCTAATCAGCTAACAGCTGCTGAGTTACAGGCTTTATATGGCGATGATGCGATTATATTAGGCGCTAACTCTAACTATAAAAAAACGTCAGATCTTGATGCACTGCGGATGAAAGTGAGTGCGGCGGCAAGTGATGTCAATTATGAACAGCAAAGCCAAACGACTTCAAGCATTGATGCAAGTAACACAGCTGCAGATGATGGGAGTAATGCGAATAACTTAATGGCTGCCTTTGAAGCTGCGTTAAAAGAAGTAGAGTATGAAAGCTCTGCCAATGCACCTGTGACAGAAGAAAAGCTTGATCCTATTCCTACCACTAGCAAAGATGAAATCCCATCTTATGGTCAACTGCCTGCAAGTGTGCAATTGCAGGTCCCTGAATTTAATATTCAGGCACATGTGTACTCATCAGCTGCTGAAAACCGTTGGTTGAATGTTGATGGTGAAGAACTGCAAGAAGGGGATAGCATTCAGGGTAGTCTCAATATCATAGAAATAAGGCCACGAGATGTGGTGCTAGAAATTGATGGCGAAAAATTTAAAGTACCCGCGATATAAATCACTTAGTTTTTGATGACTATTTAGCAATATAAAAGGCGCCGATAGCGCCTTTTTTTATATGCAAATTATGCGCTTTAAGCGTTGCAGTCATTTGATTTTAAATGTGTTTAACCTAAAGGTTGAACCAGTTGATTTAGTATTAGCAGCAATCAAACGATCAATAAAAAAGGACTGGCCTGAGCCAGTCCTTTATCAAGTCTCTAAAGTGCTATCTTAGATAGCTAACTTGTAAGTACTTAAAGTGCTTTTAAAGCAGCAAATGCTTTATCTGCAGCAACAAGGGTTAACTCAAGTTCTTCTTCACCGTGAGCCATTGATAAGAAGCCTGCTTCATAAGCGCTTGGCGCTAAGTAAACACCTTCATCTAGCATTAAGTGGTAGAAGTGACGGAAGTGATCCATGTTGCACTGTGTTACTTGGTCAAAACTAGTGATTGGGTTAGTGTCTTCAGTGAAGAAGAAACCGAACATGCCGCCCACCTGGTTAATGCTCAACGGGATACCGTGCTTATCAGCTGCAGCCTTGAAACCTTCAGCAATGCGCTTAGTTTTAGCATTTAGCTCTTTGTAAAGGCCTGGTTGGCATAATGCGTCCATTTGCGCTAAACCTGCAGTCATTGCAATTGGGTTACCCGATAAAGTACCTGCTTGGTAAACTGGACCTGTTGGTGCGATGAATTGCATCACGTCTTTACGACCACCGAAAGCGCCCACTGGCATGCCGCCACCGATCACTTTACCTAAGGTTGTTAGGTCTGGTTTAACGTTGTAATGACCTTGCGCACCGCTTTTAGATACACGGAAACCTGTCATCACTTCATCAATGATCATTAACGCACCGAACTCATCACAGATAGTACGCAGGCCTTCAAGGAAACCTTCAACTGGTGGGATACAGTTCATGTTGCCTGCAACAGGCTCAAGAATGATACAAGAGATAGCTTCTGGATGCTCTGCGAAGATAGCACGTACTGAATCAAGGTCGTTATAAACCGCAGTCAGGGTGTGTTTTGCGAAATCTTCAGGGATACCAGGAGAGCTAGGTTGACCCAGTGTTAATGCACCTGAACCTGCTTTAACCAATAAACAGTCAGCATGGCCGTGGTAACAACCTTCAAACTTTAAGATTTTGTCACGGTTAGTAAAACCACGAGCCAAACGGATTGCGCTCATTGTCGCTTCAGTCCCTGAACTCACCATACGAACCTGTTCGATTGATGGCACCATTTCGATGACTTTTTCAGCCATTGTCACTTCAAGTTCAGTTGGCGCACCAAATGATAAACCGTTCTCAACCGCTTCTAATACTGCTTGACGAATTTGCGGATTGTTGTGACCTAAAATCATCGGGCCCCAAGAACCAACATAATCGATATATTTTTTGCCATCAGCATCGTAAATATAAGCACCATCGGCTTTTTCGATGAATAGTGGTGAACCACCAACACCGTTAAAGGCACGAACTGGTGAGTTAACGCCACCAGGGATGGTTTGTTTTGCTTGTTCAAAAAGCGCTTCTGAGCGGGTCATGTGAAATCCTTCTAAAAATCGTTAGCTGACTATCTATCAGCCTTTCGTGAATACCAATTAACAGGGCACTCATGCTGTTGTAGCTGGTTTTCAACACCAAGCGTTAACGCAAAAAGAGCCATTCGAATAAGTAAGCCATTATCTGCCTGTCTGAAAATCGCAAGGCTAGGATGACTATTTAAATCATTATCTAATTCATTTGCTGCCGCACGTGAATCTCGTGGCAATGGATGCATAATCACAGTATTAGATTTACAGTGTTTGGTATAAATACTGTGGTTTAACCTAAACTTGCCACGATATTTGTCCGCTTCATCTTGTGATGCGAATCGTTCTTCCTGAATGCGAGTCAGATAGAGTATATCAGCTTGATGTAAATTACCTTCTAACTGATCTGTTATTGTGATCTTATGACCAGCATTTTCAATGTCATTGATCACATAGTCAGGCATTGCTAAGTCAGATGGTGAAATTAGTGTAAATTGAATACCTTTATACATACACAATAAACGTGACAGCGAATGGACAGTGCGCCCATGTTTTAAGTCGCCTACCATCGCGATATGCATGCCGCTAATGTCTTGTCCGTGGTGACTTAACTCTTTTTGAATAGTAAATAAATCCAATAAAGCTTGTGTCGGGTGCTCGTTAGCACCATCACCACCATTAATGACTGGGACGCGGCTGCCTTCAGCAAATTCTTTTACCGAATAAGCCTCAGGGTGACGCATGGCAATCACATCCGAGTATGTCGATAACACGCGAGCGGTGTCGTATAAAGACTCGCCCTTTGATAGTGATGATGAACCCATGCCGACGGTTTCTCTGACATTGCCGCCGAGTAGGTTAAAAGCACAACCGAAGCTGACTCGAGTACGAGTACTGGGTTCAAAAAAGAGATTACCTAAAATGGCACCGTCAAGCACCTTGGTGCGTTTTTCGCGCAGCGCATAAGGCGTCATATCTTCGGCAACATTAAAAATGGTGTTAATAGCATCAAGATCCAGTTGATTAACTGAAAGGATGTGAGAACCGCTAAACTGTGTCATCAGCCTGATTTCCAATTATTAGGAGAGTAAATAAGGGCTATTTACCCTGTGGTTATGTAGGGTGGCTGAGGCGAGATTTTAACAGAGAGTGAACGAATATTAAATCTCGCTAATGATTATTTATCACTTTTTAGACATAACACTGATTAGCGAAATAAGAACAATAGTTCACTCCCTGAATATGGTGGAATTCAGTGGGGGTTCTTTGTTTAAATTAGACTTGTCCTGAACGGATCTCTTGCCATAAATTAGCCCAGCTAATAACACCGACAATATTATTGGTATTTCCGCGATATATATACACTTCACCACGCCGTTTGATGGCTAATAGTTCGTAGACTTCATTTAAAGTGGCAGTGTCAGAAAAGCCTTCCATTTTATGTCGGGAAAGTGTCGTAGAATCTTCAAATGATTGCATTTCGATACTGAGCATTTCTATTTGTGCCTCTGCATTACGAACGAGCACGGGCCTACCTTCTGCACGCTTCATTACTTCAAGGAGTAAAGCATCGTTATCATTTACGATAACAAAGCGTTTATCCATGATTGCTCGTACACCTTTCTTTTGTAGACCTTGATTTACAGGCGGTACTTTGTAGCCTAACCCCATAATGTCTAACTGTTTTAAAAATACCGAACTGGTATTAAAACCTTGGTAGGCGATGAGAAATGCAGGAATGGTGACAAACATAGCAGGTAAGATAATAGCGGCATCATTAGTGAGTTCAAGAAGCGCAACCAATGCGGCTAAAGGCGCACTTAGGCACACACCCATCATCGCAGTCATACCGATGACAGTATATAAACCCACATATGGCGCGATAGAGGGGAAAAACATCGCACTGACAAGGGCTAAAATTGCGCCAATCAATGCACCAATGCCATAAAGTGGACCGATTAGCCCACCAGGAATACCAAAACCAATGGCTGCAATAGTGGCGATGATTTTTGCAATTAATAGCGCGAAAAGAAACATTAAGCTTGGGTTGTCTATGATGGTTGCTTGAATCGCTAAATCACCGGCACCTAACGCTTGAGGCAAAAATAAACCGATTAAGGTGGTAACGCTTGCCGCTATCATGAGTCGATAAATCAAAGGCCAATGCTGGCCAATAGCGGTCATTTTTAATAATGAATGATTGAAGCCAGCAGCTGCACAGCCTAAGACAATGCCACCAATGGCCAGAATGGGATAATGATCCAATGGAATTCGGGTGACAGTGATTAAGTCATATTCGTGGATATTGCCAAACACTAATTGGCTAGAGAGTGCACCGCAAATGGCCGAAAGCATTATCGGGAAAAAGTAATGAATTTTGTACTCACGAACAATCACTTCAAATACAAACAGTACAGCGGCAAGTGGGGCATTAAAGACCGCTGCAATACCAGCAGCGATACCGCTTGCACACATAATACGCACACTATTATCAGGTAACTTAAATTTTTCAGCGAAATAGCTCGCGCTAACCGCTCCTAAGTGAATGGCCGGTCCTTCTTTACCAACTGAGAAATTTGCGATTAACGCGATCAGCGCCTGAAAAAACTGTCCAGGGGCTGATTGCAGTGGGATTTTTCCGTAATGGAGTTTGAAACGGTGCATGACGTAGGCGATACCCATACGGCGATATCGCTTAGAGCCGAGACCTGCCACCAGCCAAATAAGCAATGCACCTACAATAGGTAAATATGTACGCCAATCGGTAACGGTGCTAGAAAAGTCGGTGGCTTCAGGCACTGTGTAGACTTGCGCCCAACTGAGCAACAAACGAAATAAGATGATGACACTAGAGGCAATAATGGCAAATAGTAGGGCTAATCCACAAAGTTGCACACTTATCTTCGACTGAGAAAGCTTATCTCTCAATTCATTACGAAGATATTTGCGTGTTGCAGCTTTGGCGTGAATAATAGCGGCTTTATTTCTTTTGATTTGCACTGTATTGCCTAAGATCCTTTATGGGCGATTTGTTGTCATTGTATTTTATTAAAGGCTTGTTACCTAATGCTAAATTATCATCGCTTGCTTGACCGCTTGCAAGTTCAAGAACGCAAATTTCGTTCATCAGGTTTATATTTATCTGCGTTAATCATTATCAGTTTTATTGTTGGCGTTCTTAGTCATACTATTTTTATATCTGAAGTTGTTGAGCCGCAGCATGAAGCAGTAGAAATTACAGCGCTAAAAACCGAGCTTAGGCAGCAGTCTCATGTCGTTTCTCGTCTTGATATTGCCCTTTCGATTGAAAAGGAAGCTAATGCGAATATGAAACAAATGTTTTCTAAGCAAATACAGCAACAAAAAACACTTGAACAAGAATTAGCTTTTTATCGCAGCCTAGTCTCACCAGAGAAAGAAGTTGATGGTGTGGCAATACATGGGCTTGAACTTTCTAAAGGATTATTGCCAAACAGTTATCAAATGCGCTTAATTTTAACCCAATTACAAAAGCGTAAGAATAGCGTTAAAGGCGTTGCCGACATTGTTTTGGTGGGCGTGCAAGGCGAAAAGCAAGTTGAAATCTCGTTAAGTGATTTAGATATTGAGACATTTAAATTTGGCTTTCGTTATTTTCAAATGTTTGATGCGGAAATAAGTTTGCCACAAGATTTTGATTTGCAAAGAATTAAAGCTGTAGTTCAGGTGCAGGCCAATCGTGGTGTGAAAGGTGGAAGCATTGAACAAACATTCGAGATCGCAGAGTTACTAGAAAGCTAAAAAAGAACTAAGAGTAATACTTGAACAAATTAGTCAGGTAATAGATAATTCCGACCTGAAACTGAAGTAAGAGGTAGTAATGACTGAACAAACAGATGCAGCAATGCCAATTCAATTTACCGATGCTGCGGCAACTAAAGTGAAGGGACTGTTAGAAGAAGAGCAGAACCCAGAATTAAAACTGCGTGTGTATGTCACAGGTGGTGGTTGTTCAGGTTTCCAGTATGGTTTTACTTTCGATGAAAAAGTTAACGAAGGTGATTTCACGATTGAAAAGCAAGGGGTTCAACTGGTTGTTGATCCTATGAGCCTTCAATACCTTGTTGGTGGTGAAGTTGATTATACTTCAGGACTTGAAGGGTCTCGCTTCTTTGTTAAGAACCCAAATGCAACGACTACTTGTGGTTGTGGTGCAAGCTTCTCTGTCTAATTTAAGATTTCGTATATCGCGATTAAATGTAGATAGTGGAAGATAAAAAAAAGCCGTCTGATGACGGCTTTTTTGTTTTTTAATTTTATCAGCTGATGATATTAAAGTTCATTCTCGGCTTAAACCACTTGAATACCGCTTTGTTGAAGCTTATCCAGACTTGCAGTATAGCCAATAGAATTAGTACGCTAAAAATAATCCAATCTGGCAGCACCATTTGCATAAAGCCAAAGTCTACTGTTGTAGGCCCAGCGACAAGATTGTCAGGATCATACATGATAATGGGTAATACGCTGTACAAGGCAAGTTGTAAAATGCCGTAGGCACGAAGCATATAAAGCGCCGCTTTTTGTCTGCCTGCTACACCTAATACCATGAGTAAGGTTAATACACACAGTAAAACACCTTGCTGCGCCATTAAGCCGCTAACAGAAGTCATCACATATACCGCCATTAATGCGATAAGCCGTTTGGGAAAAACCGCTTTTTCAGTAGCGCTTTGGTTGATGACATCTGTGCTAGTGGCTTCTGGTTCAGTGGATTCTAGTTCAGTGACTTCTGATTCGGTAGCATTTTGTCCGGAGGCTTTTTTTTCGGTGCTACTGTCAGTGTTTGCTTCGACAATATTTATCTCTTCAGCATCTTGCTGTTGTAAATTTTTATCCGTCATAAGGCCTTAACTTATCGCTTGAGTGTAAGTGCAGTGTTGGTATCAGCTGAAGATATCATTAGTGCTTAGATTGCTTTTTCGGCGTTAAACGTGAATCAAGTTCATATGGTGGGATAACCACACCTAAGTCTTCTTGTACTGGGAATACAGCAACGAATAAATCATCCTCAGACATACCACCGACCCAACGCTCTTGAAATTCATTAAGCGGAATAGATAGTGGTTCACAATCGCGCCATTCATCAACAGCCCATAGTTTTGCAGCTTCTTCTGAAGGCCACATTGGAATGCAATCTTCGTCTTCAGTGGTTAGCATAACGCAACCATCTTGGTCTTGCAGGCTCCAAATTTGTTGCTCTTGCTTAACTTGTTCAACAAGGTAATCGTAGCGTGCTTCTGGTGTCATGTTGAGTTGATCTTCAATTGATTTTGGTTTGCTGCTCATGGTGGACTCTCATTGCAAAGTGGGACTAATTTGGCGCTTATTCGCGCGAATAGGGCATGATAACATCGACTGTTAGTTTTAAAAAAGAAAAGAGCACATTGGGTGCTCTTGTAGCAGGCTAATTGAATCATTCTGCTTTGATTAGTTCTCAGCTGGTTTGTCAAAAAAACGGTAAATCATGCCTGCCAATATTGCGCCAGCAATGGGAGCAACCCAAAATAGCCATAATTGCGATAAAGCCCAATCACCGACAAATAGTGCAGGTCCAGTACTTCTAGCCGGGTTAACTGAGGTGTTAGAAACTGGAATACTGATTAAATGTATTAAAGTTAAGCCTAAACCTATGGCAATTGGGGCAAAGCCTGCTGGTGCACGTGAGTCTGTTGCGCCAAGAATGATCAGTAAAAAGAACATTGTCATCACGATTTCCGTAATTAACACTGACATCATGCTGTAGCCACCAGGAGAGTGCTCTGCAAAGCCATTTGATGCAAACCCGCCAGCTAAACTGAATCCGTCTTGGCCGTTAGCTATGAGAAATAGCACAGCGGCTCCAGCCACACCACCTGTAACTTGGGCAGCAATGTAAGGGGCTAATTCCGCTGTTGGAAAGCGTCCGCCAGCCCATAGACCAAACGATACCGCAGGATTCAAGTGGCAACCTGAGATATGACCAATGGCAAATGCCATTGTCAGTACGGTTAAACCGAATGCGAGTGAAACACCAAGTAAACCAATGCCCACTTCAGGGAAAGCGGCGGCTAACACAGCGCTGCCACACCCGCCAAGTACAAGCCACATAGTGCCGATAAATTCTGCTAACATTTTTTGCTGGATGGTCATTTAACTGTCCTTATTAAATTGAAGATGATTAAGTCCATTTATTAATAACTGTGTTGATTGCAACTGACGCGAGAAATGATGCTGTTAGCTGATAAGTCCCTTTGTTAAGGAGCCTATTCGTTTCCTTATCAGTTTTTCTCTGCCAGTTTTTCTTTACTAGTGATTCATCTAGCAAAAGTTAAGCAGTAAAAGCCTATAAATTCAATGATGCTTATATGAATTTTATATAGTTTGAAACAGAATATGAGATATCAAGCGCTAACAGACATTTAAAGAGGGGACTCATCGAGAGAATATTGGGTTGAGCCTTTGATATGGAGCGAAAGAGTTTTCGCTCCAATGGGCATTGTTAATAAAATAAATGTGGTGCTTAAGAAGAGCTAGTTGGCTTGATAAAAACTACCTAGCACCGCAAATCGACTTGCACCCGTCACTACAGGTAGGTTACCACTTAAACCATGGTGATTGCGCATCGCTAACCAAGCAAATGCAATACCTTCTACCCACTTTGGATCCATGCCGATTGCAGATGTGGTTGAAAGTGCAAGATTGGGTAATAGTAAGTTTAAACGTTGCATTAAGGTTTTATTTAACGCTCCACCACCGCAAACAAATACACTGCCTGAGTCAGTTAAACGATTTATATCGTTAGCAATGCTATGGCAAGTTAAGTCCAATAACGTCGATTGAATATCAGCAAGACTTAAGTGAGAAAAATTGGCTTTTTGTTGTTCTAACCATGCTTGGTTAAATAGTTCTCTACCTGTGCTTTTAGGGTAAGCCATAGCAAAGTATGGGTGTGACAATAAATGTTGAAGGAAATCATTATCAGTGGTGCCTGATGCGGCCCATTGGCCTGATTCATCAAATGGAAGTAGTTGCTCTTGTAGAATGAATGCATCCATCAAGGTGTTTCCTGGACCTGTGTCAAAACCAATAACTTGATCACTGTCGCCAGGCAGGTAAGTGATATTAGCAATACCACCAATATTTAGGATGACTCTTGGATAGTTATTTCTAGCAAACATAGCTTGATGAAATGCTGGGACTAATGGGGCACCTTGTCCACCTAAAGCGAGATCTTTTCTGCGAAAATCCGCAATCACATTAATCCCTGTTTCAACAGCGATGGTTTCTGGGTCACCAATTTGGAGGGTAAAGCCATGTTCAAGGTTTGGCATGTGTCTGATGGTTTGTCCATGGCTACCGATTGCAATAATGTCTGTTTTATCAAGTGCTGTTTTGGCTAATAGCTCATTAACAGCCTGGGCAAACAAAAGTCCCATCGCTCTATCCATGCGTCCCATAATATTAATTTCATCAGTATTAGGAGTACATAAACGGTGTAGTTGTATTAAAAGGTGTTCAGGTATTTCAATACTATGACTGGCAATAAGGTGGCTTTTGTTATCTGAGAAGTCCACTAACACAGCATCGACACCATCCATACTGGTCCCTGACATTAAACCGATGAAATACTGAGGTTGATGATGGGATATTGTCATAGTGAATAGCTCAAATTAAGGGAAAGTGGAGAGTAAATGTTTTTTTGCTCAAGAGTCTAATAAGCTCAGTACTGAGTTTTATTGATTTTGTCTAGTTCCGTATTACAGTGTACTTAACTGCCGTAAACCTAAATTGAACTGTACGGCAGGATTGTCTAATTATAACAGGTAAACTGATATGCTCATTGCGGTTAACAGTAGCCGCTAACGCTGGTGAGTCATAGTTGTAATAAATATAAGTGACTCCCACTCAATGCCTTAAATCAGCGGCCTAAATCAGGGCCCAAATAAGCGCCCACAATCAGCTATTCAAATGAGTTGTTTGTACTGGCGTAATGGCGCTGTTTATTTTGCTCGATTTTTGCCATAAGTTGTTTACTCAAAACCGCAAATTGGCTCTTCTCTTTTTTATCAATCGGTTGAGATTTGGGTAATTTAATCGTTCTAGGATTACGGTGTACGCCATTCACAATGAACTCGTAATGCAAATGAGCGCCAGTGACTCGGCCTGTTTTGCCCAACGTTCCGATAATCTCGCCTTGTTTAACCGTGTCACCGCGTTTAACTTTGCGTTTGTTTAAATGTAAGTACTTAGTGGTGTAGGTGTCATTATGCTTAATGAAGACATAGTTACCATTGTATTTATTGTAGCTGGCTTCAACGACTTTACCCCGGCCTGCCGCTTTAATGGGTGTACCTATCGCGGCAACATAATCCACGCCTCTATGGGCTCTGACTTGTCCTGTTACAGGGTGTAAACGTCTAGGGTTAAAGCTTGAGCTGACATATTTAAAATCAACTGGCGAGCGTAAAAAAGCTTTACGCATACTATTACCAGATTCTGAATAATATTCACCGTCGGTATAGCGCACTGCGGTATAGCGCTCGCCTTGATTATAAAATTCAGCCGCTAAGATGTTGCCCGTGCCAATGAATTGTCCATCAACAAACTCTTCCTCAAACATTAATGAGAAATGGTCATCTTTACGAATATCGAGTGCGAAATCGATGTCCCAGCCGAAGATATTAGCCAGTTGCATAATGTGGTTAGCTGACAAACCTGCTGTCGCTGCAGCATTCCAAAAATTACTACTGATATTGGCGGTGATAAATTTATTCTCTAAGGTGATGGTTTTCACATTCATTTTTTCTTCAAATTTATCTTTATTTTTACTGATTAACAGGGTTGAAATCTTGTCCATTTGATAACTGATTTGCGTTATTTCATCCTGGGCATCTTTTGTGACTATGATTTCTTCGCCTGGCATGATCTTAAGTAAGTTCTTTTTCGATTTTGGCAGACGCGTTATTTGATAAACATCTCGTGGGCTTAAGCCTGCACGATTGGCTAAGCCACCAAAAGTATCACCTTTAGACACTTTAAATGACTTGTGTGACAGTAGGTCGGCTTCGCGGTAAGGCACAGCATTTTCAACATCGTCATTATGGGATAATAAGTTATTATCAGAAGTCGATAATGGATCTAAGTTAGCAATAGGGCTGCTATCTTTTGACGGTGCGAGAGATTGTTGTTTTTGCGTCGATTGACTCGACGGAAGACTATTTTCGTTCGGGGGCGTTGGTGTTCTAAAAGCTAACGGCACCGAGTACTCGGATTGCTTGTTTCTTGAGCTGGTTTCAGCGTTTTCATCATCGTTATCTTGCTGTAAGCCAAGACGGTCAGAAATATCGACAGTACCACCGGTAGTTTGCTTGGATGCTTTAGCGTCATCAGAGGGGAATAACACGATAATTACCGTGAAAATAACTAATAAACTCAGTGCTATTTGATGCACTTTTGGCAGTAATTTGAATAAAGTGATTAGCTTTGCCATCGACCTATGTACCAGTTTCTCTTTTTCGTTGTAATCCCCTTAGTGTACACACTTTCAATTAGCGTGGCTAACAAGTAATATAGGCCTCTTATTTTTTTATCAAAGCTGCAGGAGTAGGTGCCGAAATGGCTGATTTAGACCAAGTGTTAGCAGAAATTAAACGTGGTACCGACGAGATATTACTCGAGTCAGATCTGCTAGAAAAACTTAAAGAGGGACGTCCTTTAAGAATCAAACTAGGTGCAGATCCAACCGCTCCAGATATTCATTTAGGCCATACGGTCATTTTAAATAAGCTGCGTGCGTTTCAAGAGCTCGGTCACGAAGTGATTTTCTTGATTGGCGACTTCACTGGTATGGTCGGCGATCCAAGTGGTAAAAATAGCACTCGTCCACCGTTAACACGCGAAGATGTACTTGCTAACGCTGAAACCTATAAAGAGCAGGTTTTTAAAATTCTAGACCCCGCTAAAACGCGCATCGAATTTAACTCAAGTTGGTTAGAGCCATTAGGTGCAGCTGGGATGATCCGTTTAGGTTCAAAGCAAACTGTTGCTCGTATGATGGAGCGTGATGATTTTAAAAAGCGTTATGCATCAGGGCAGGCGATTGCCATTCACGAATTCATGTACCCACTGTTACAAGGCTATGATTCAGTAGCATTGAAAGCCGATGTAGAGTTAGGTGGAACGGATCAAAAGTTCAATTTGCTAATGGGCCGTGAGTTACAAAAAGCTGAAGGTCAAAAGCCGCAAACAGTGATCATGATGCCTTTATTAGTCGGCTTAGATGGCGTTAAGAAGATGTCTAAGTCAGCTCATAACTATATTGGTGTGAGTGAGCCAGCTAACGAAATGTTCGGTAAAATCATGTCTATTTCAGATGACCTAATGTGGAGCTACTTCGAGTTGCTTTCATTCCGTCCATTAGCTGAAATTGCCCAATTTAAAGAAGACATTGCTAACGGCCAAAACCCGCGTGATGTGAAAATTGCCCTGGCTAAAGAAATCATCGCAAGATTCCATGACCAAGAACAAGCTGAAGCAGCTCATCAAGAATTCATTAATCGTTTCCAGAAAGGGGCGATGCCTGATGATATTGAAGAAATGGACATTGCAGCTGGTGAAGAAGGTATAGCGATTGCTAACTTGCTTAAAAGTGCAGGTTTAGTGGGCTCAACTTCAGATGGCATGCGTATGGTTAAGCAAGGCGCTGTGAAGATGGATGGTGAAAAACTAGCTGATACGCGTCAAGTGTTTGAAGCGGGTTTAACGGCTATCTTCCAAGTGGGTAAACGTAAGTTTGCTAAGATCACTTTGGTTTAAATCAGTTTGGTTTAAATCGCATCATTAAACATTGATTGCGGTTAAATAAAAACGACTCATTTGAGTCGTTTTTTTGTTTGGGTACTGCTTATTACTTATTGCTACTTTTGGGAGGCTTGTCGAATAGTGCTGACAAGTCTTAGGTCTATTTATTGAGTTTGCAGTTGATCCGACATGGTTTGGTAATCCATTAAATCGACTTGTTCAGTCATTCTGTCGGTATTCATATCAAATTTTAGAGTGGTTACACCTGGTATGGCGATTTCAATAATTTTACCCGGTTTACCAAATTGCTCACCAGGCCCGCGAAGATGATAGTTACCAATCATCACCACTAATGAACCTGTGTTAAACATGTGCTCAATATTGAACTTGTATTCGAGTACACCTTCATGGGCCCGTTCGAAAAAATCAATAATATGCCTGCCACCTTTATAGGTGACATTGGCTGTTTTATCATAAAAAACACTATCACGGTTGTAAAAGCTTCTAAGCGCGCGATAATCATGATCGGTTAGCGCTTGCATATACCGGACTGCCATTTGTTGCTCTTTAGGCATTTCACCCACAACAGCATGACTGGTTAAGCTATATAAACCACAAAAAATACCACATAACAAACCAACAATTCGCACTTAGGGCCTCTTACTTTTTAAATCAAATGCAGGCAACGACAAATGCCAACGTATTGCACTTAGGCGAATAATTAAGGTACTGAACATAGCAAAGAATAAGGCACTGGTCTTATCCATTCCTACTTCAATACTTAAGGTATAACAAATACCACCAACGATTGAGGCCGTTGCATAAATTTCTGTACGCAACACCATAGGAACTTGGCGGCAGAGTAAATCACGAATAATACCGCCTCCAACACCCGTAATCAGCCCCATAATAACAGCTGACATACCAGATAACCCCATCATTAACGCTTTTTCTGCTCCGATGACTGTGAATAATGCTAGACCAAAAGCATCCGCAATGGGGAGAGTTAATTGGGGTAATTTGTGCGGTTTTCTGACCAATATAAAACAAGCCAACACGGTCGCTAGAATTACGATAACGTAATTAGGATCACTTATCCAAAATACCGGTGTCGCGCCAGTAAGGGCATCACGAATACTGCCGCCGCCAATAGCGGTAACCGAAGCAAGCACGATGACACCAAATGGGTCCATGCGGTGTTTTCCTGCAGCGATGGCGCCTGAAAGCGCAAATACAGCAGTACCGCAAAGGTCAAAGAAGTAAATCCATTCAAAATTAATCATCAGATGGCTCTTGGGTATGTGACTTGCTTTCGATAAGTGTATTTTTACAATGCTGCTGGCAGCTTAATTCTTTGATATGAATGTTGAGCGCATCGACAGATATTCTAATTTCTATAACCGATAAAATAAGTGAATACAGTAAAAAGAGTAAGCTGAGACCGAAAACAATCGAGCCTGTATGGAAAAAGCCTAAATAGATAAATATCATGCTTATGACACAGATAGCAAAGCTGACAACACCCGCTTCTTGCATCCTTCTTATGATGCTAATTCGTTGTCTGAGATTTTTAATTTGTTCGTTATCGACTGGTTTTCCCGAAGCACTTAAGTTTCTAATTAACGCCGCTAACGAAAAAAAACGGTTGGTGTAGGCCAGTAACAATAATGAAATGGCAGGGAATAATAAACCGGGGGTTGTTAACGATATTTGGATGTTATCTAACAAGACGTTTTGCCTCAAATGGAACGGGATAAATCATTTAGCTAAATATAATAACGCTTTTATAAATAAAATCACATTGCTTGTACCCATCTTAATCCAGTCCATAACATAGGAATGGCGATGGTAAAGGAAATCCAAAAAGTGACCGCCCATGAGGTTAAGCTAATGGCATTTTTGATATCACTGACCTCTGGCATTCTTGAAGGGTTGATTTTACTTACATCAACCCGCTGCTCTTGTTGGTTGAAGACAAACTTTTGCGGGCCGCCTAGTTCCACTTCTAAAATTCTACTGCCGATATATAAACTTGAATAACCGTATATACCACCAGTATGACTAGGCTGGTTTATTAGTGACGAGATATTTTTAAAACCGCCTTGAAGTACTAAAGTGAGGTTCCATAACATCGTTGGCACAGCATAAATAATTCGGTTGAAAAGATATATTGCTGCGCTAAAAAATCGGTACTGGGGGACATAGTTTGGCCAGCAATGCTCAAGTTGTTTAATGAGGTGCAGTAACAATACGAGTGGTGTGCCACCAATGGCATAAAATAATATAGTGGCGACGGTGCCATAGCTTGGCGAAATAAGTAGTCTTTCTATGGTGGCTTTTGCAATACCGATTTCTGATAACGAACGGGTTTGTTGCGCAAACCAAGGCGCTAAGTCTGCTTTAGCAGTAGCCTTTTGACCATGTTCAAGTGCGCTAATGACATCTTTCGCCACGGGTTTAAATCCAGCGTCGCTGATGCAGAAATACAACAGAATACAATCGAAAAACCAAGGGTAAGCAGCTAAGGAAAGTATAAAATAAATCGTAAACCAGATTGGTACCACTAACAACATACTTGCCAGCAGACCCGCTGTTACTTGCTGCTTAGGGCTACGTTGTGGGTGATTGACTTTTTGGCTAAGTAAATTAGCCAACTGATGAAACAAAACAACCGGATGATACTTCCTAGAAATAGGCGCAACTCGTGAAATAAATAACGCCATAAATAGCACCAAGCAACTTTGTAGTAAGTTGCCATCTATTCGAATTAACTCTTCGTAAAAGGTGCTATCAATCAATTTAGTGTGACCATCCCATTGTTTTTACTGCACTGTGCATTCTGTTTTGAGCAAAGTAATGCGTTTAATCAGCCGATAACCGGATTATAGCTGTTTTAATAACGCAATGACCATGAGTGCAGAATAGTGACCTGCTTTAACAATGTAAGTATCAAAGTCGACTGCAGAGTCATTGTTGGCATTATCTGAAAGCGATCGGATAACCACAAAAGGAACCTCAAACTGGTGACATACTTGCGCAATTGCAGCAGCTTCCATTTCACAGGCCGCCATTGTAGGGAAGTTGTTCAACATGATTTTTGTACGCTCAGGATCGCAAATGAAGCTATCACCAGTAGCAATTAACCCTTCAATCACCTGTGCTTCACCTAAAGATGAAATCGCAGCTTTTGCAGCTTCAACTAGTTTTGCATCAGGGATGAAAGCAGCTGGCTGAGAAGCCATTTGACCGATTTCGTAACCAAAAGCGGTAACGTCGACATCGTGGTGACGTACTTCTGATGAAATCACAATGTCACCGATACTTAAGCTATCAACAAACCCGCCAGCTGAGCCAGTATTGATAACAGCGTCAACATTGAAGTTATTGATAACTAGCGTTGTTGCAATACTTGCAGCGACTTTACCAATCCCAGAACGTGTCACTACAACATCTTGACCTGATAATTGACCTTCAACAAATTCAATACCTGCAACGGTTGAATGTACAGGGTTAGTCATTGTTTCAATTAAGTGAGCAACTTCAGGTTCCATTGCACCGATGATAGCGATTTTCATAAACTGATTCTCATTTTTTTGTAAGCCAATTAGTTAATTATTGGCATTAATATAGCGAAGTAGAGCTGTTTGAATAACGCCTAGCTGGCAAACAGACACTTAGCGGTAAATATGGCGGCTAATATAGCATAGATGGGGAAAGTAGAACTGGGAGCGATATAAATTTTATCGATAAAAAAAGCGCATTTTTCAATGCGCTTTTATGACTTATTTAATAGCCTAAACCTATTCAGCCAAAGTTAGGCATCTTCAAAAGAGTTTAAAATCCCTTGTGCTGCATCACGGCCTTCAGCAATAGCGGTAACAACAAGGTCTGAACCGCGCACCATATCACCACCAGCAAACACTTTCGGGTTTGTCGTTTGAAATGGATTGTCATCAAACTTGCTGGCTTTTACTAGACCCCATTCGTTGGTTTCAATGCCAAAGTCATTGAACCAAGCTGCTGGGCTTGCTTGGAAACCAAACGCAATGATGATGGCATCAGCTTCAAGAATTTGCTCACTTCCTGGAATGACTTCAGCTTTTTTACGGCCAGACTCATCCGCGTCACCCATTTGGGTTTCAACGCATTCAATCCCAGTTACAACACCATCTTGTTCTTTAATCGCTACAGGTTGGCGATTAAATAAGAAGTTAACCCCTTCTTCGCGTGCATTTTGCACTTCACGGCGAGAACCTGGCATGTTGGCTTCATCACGACGGTATGCACAAGTGACATTTTTAGCGCCTTGTCTGACTGCTGTACGCACACAATCCATCGCAGTATCACCACCACCCAATACCACTACATTTTTGCCTTCAAGGCTTAAATATGGGTTGTCTGGACATTGTGTGCCCATCAATTCATGGGTATTACCAATCAAATATGGTAATGCTTGAATGACACCTTGACTGTCTTCACCGGGCAGACGTGCTTTCATTGCTGTGTATGTTCCCATGCCTAAGAACACGGCATCGTATTCATCAAGCAGGGTTTTAAATGGGATGTCTTTACCAACAGTGACACCCATTTTAAATTCAATTCCCATTCCTTCGAGGACATTACGTCTGGTTTGCATAACGTCTTTATCAAGCTTGAATGAAGGAATACCGTATGTCAGTAAACCACCAATCTGTGGGTACTTATCATAAACCACGGCTTTAACACCATTTCGGCTAAGAATATCCGCACAACCTAAACCTGCTGGACCCGCACCAATAATTGCAACGCGCTCTTTACGAGGCGTTACCGTGCTCATGTCTGGTCGCCATCCTTGGCTAATAGCGGTATCAGTAATGTATTTTTCAACATTACCAATAGTAACTGCGCCAAAGTCGTCATTGAGGGTACAAGCACCTTCACAAAGACGGTCTTGTGGACAAACACGGCCACAAATTTCTGGTAGCGTATTTGTCTCATGAACTAAATCAGCAGCTTCAAGAATACGACCCTGCTCTGCAAGTTTTAGCCAATTTGGAATATAATTGTGCAGTGGGCATTTCCACTCACAATAAGGGTTACCACAATCTAAACAGCGGTCTGCTTGCTCTGCCACTTGTGGCTGAGAGAAAGGCTGATAAATTTCGATAAACTGTGTCGAACGCTCTTTGGCCGAGTGCTTAGTCGGATCTTTACGATCCACCTCGATAAATTGAAAATCATTACTCATTTAAATTACCCCGCCTTCACAGCTAATTCCGGGCTTTTTTGCTCAATTTTAAGCAAGTCGGCAACGGCAATATTCTTAGGCTTAACTAATACAAAACAGTCTAACCAGTTTTCAAAATCACTTAGGATCATCTTGGCATGTTCACTGCCAGTGGCTTCAACATGTGCTTCAATCAGCTCTTTAAGATGCTGTTGCTGAATTTTTGATTCTAATTTTTGCGTATCAACAAGTTCCGTATTTACGCGGCGACTAAAGTGATTAAATCTGTCAAAAATGTAAGCAAAGCCACCAGTCATACCTGCGCCAAAGTTCACACCTGTTTGGCCAAGTACAACAACAATACCGCCGGTCATGTATTCACAACCGTTATCACCCACACCTTCAACAACAGCGATAGCACCAGAGTTACGTACACCAAAACGTTCACCGGCTTGACCTGCAGCATATACGCGTCCACCCGTTGCACCGTATAAACAGGTATTACCCATAATGGCACTTTGTTCACTTTGGAAAGGGCTACCGACAGGTGGATTGATAACAATCTTACCGCCAGACATGCCTTTACCGACGTAATCGTTCGCATCGCCAACCAGATTCATCTCAAGACCTGGGCTGTTCCACACACCAAAGCTTTGACCTGCACTACCGTTGAACTGTAGCGAAATTGGCTCTTTAGCACCTTTGACACCGATATTGGTAGCAATGTAACCAGAAAGCGCAGCACCGATTGAGCGGTTAGTGTTATTAATTGCGTATTGCTTGCTGAACGCTTTGCCTTCAAGGATTGCTTGAGCAGCGTCAGTGACAATTTGTAAGTTAAGTTCACCTTTATCTGATGGTGGATTTAACTCTTTCCAGGTAATTGCGCTGCCTTCCGCTACTTTAGGCTGATATAAAATAGGCGCTAAATCTAACCCAAGTTGTTTGGCTGTTTGGCCTTCAAGGGCATAGAGCCAATCAGTGCGACCGACTAAGTCTTCAAATTTAGCCACACCTAGGCTTGCCATCCATTCACGGACTTCTTGTGCGACAAATTCAAAGTAAGTAATTACGCGTTCAGGTAAACCGTGATAATGCTTATCACGTAAGTTTTTATCTTGAGTGGCTACACCCGTTGCACAGTTGTTTAAGTGACAAATACGTAAATATTTACACCCTAACGCAATCATAGGCACGGTACCAAAACCGAAGCTTTCTGCACCTAAAAGAGCAGCCTTAACAATGTCTAAGCCTGTTTTTAAACCGCCATCAACCTGTAAGCGAATTTTATGACGTAAGCCATTTTCAACCAATGATTGATGTACTTCTGCAAGACCTAATTCCCATGGAGAGCCGGCATACTTAACTGAAGTGACTGGACTTGCGCCAGTACCACCGTCATAACCAGAAATGGTGATCATATCGGCATAGGCTTTTGCGACACCTGTAGCAATGGTGCCGACACCAGGCTCTGATACCAGCTTCACAGACACAAGTGCTTTAGGGTTGATTTGTTTTAAATCGAAAATGAGCTGAGCTAAATCTTCAATTGAATAAATATCGTGATGCGGTGGCGGTGAAATCAAAGTAACGCCAGGACGTGCATGACGTAAACCTGCAATTTCAACACTGACTTTATGACCTGGTAATTGACCACCTTCACCCGGCTTAGCACCTTGGGCTACTTTAATTTGCAATACGTCAGCATTAACTAAGTAATGAGCGGTAACACCAAAGCGGCCTGATGCAATCTGTTTAATGGCTGAATTGCGCTCGCTATTAAAGCGACTGGCATCTTCACCACCTTCACCAGAGTTTGAACGACCACCAATACGGTTCATCGCAACAGCAAGTGCTTCATGAGCTTCTGGGCTTAATGCACCGATACTCATTGCTGCACTATCGAAACGCGGGAATAGGTTTTCTGCTACTTCGACTTGTGACTCTTCAATGGCTTGGTTAGTCCCTTTAACGCCAATTAAATCACGTAATGTCGCAATAGGTCGGTCATCGACTAACGCGGCAAATTTCTTGTATTTTGGATAGTCTTGATCTTTAAGGCTCTGTTGTAGTGTATTGACTACATCAGGATTGAAGCTGTGATATTCACCACCTTCAACATACTTCAATAAACCACCTTGCGGTAATGGCATATGGGCACGATATGCAGCGGTATGAAGTTTCTTTTGATCGGCAGCTAGATGTTCAAAGCTCGCACCTTCGATACGGCTAATAACACCTTTAAAGCAAAGTTCAATCACATCTGATGATAGACCCACTGCTTCAAATTGTTGGCTACAACGGTAAGAACCTACGGTGCTGATGCCCATCTTAGACATGATCTTACGCAGGCCTTTTTCAATGCCTTGACGGAAGTTAAGCATCAAGATGCTGTCATCTTCTACTTGGTTTTTCTTCGCCATTGCCGAAATTGACTCGTAAGCTAAGTAAGGATAAATAGCCGTCGCGCCAAAGCCGAGTAAAACAGCAAAATGATGTGGATCACGTGCTGAAGCGGTTTCAACGATAATGTTAGTATCACAACGCAAACTTTTATCAACAAGACGTTGCTGCACCGCACCTACAGCCATAGCAGCAGGAATAACCTGAACATTTTTAGCGGTTGCGCGGTCTGATAAAATCAGTAGGGTTGTGCCACTTCTTGCTAGGCGTTCTGCATCATCAGTGATGCGCTCAATCGCTTGTTGCAAGTCTTCATGGGCGTCATAGTTAAGATCAACCGTATTAGCACGATAATAAGTGCTATCTAAGCCAAGCAATTGGTTGAAGTCACTGAATAAAAGCACTGGCGACTCGAACATCACGCGATAAGCAACACCGGTAGTTTCACAAAATAGGTTTTGCTCTCGACCAACACAAGTGGTCAATGACATTACGTGTTTTTCACGTAACGGATCAATCGGCGGGTTAGTGACCTGAGCAAACTTTTGACGGAAGTAGTCATAAAGTGAACGGGATTTTTTAGACAATACAGCCATTGGGGTATCGTCACCCATAGAGCCTGTTGCTTCTTCACCTTTACTAGCGAGTACCCAAATAACTTGTTCAAGTTCTTCACGGCTGTAACCAAATTGTTTTTGGTATTGAAGTAATACGTCAGCAGAGAAATTACTTGCACCTTGCTGAGCTGATTCAACTTGATTGGCTGGAACTAATGTACGGCTATTCTTAGCCATCCATTCTTTGTAAGGATGACGGCGTTTTAAATCGTTATCGATCTCGAATGACGAATATAGACGACCATTCATGGTATCTAAAACTAATAACTCGCCAGGGCCAACACGACCTTTCTCTACCACTTCATCTGCAGAGTAATCCCAAATGCCGACTTCTGAAGCCAGTGTTAGGATTCTGTCCTTGGTTATAACGTAACGAGAAGGGCGTAGGCCGTTACGGTCGACAGCACAGGCTGCATGACGGCCATTACTCATTACAATGCCGGCAGGGCCGTCCCACGGCTCCATATGCATTGAGTTAAAGTCGTAGAATGCTTTCAACTCGTCATCCATTTCTGGATTACTTTGCCATGCTGGTGGGATCAACAAGCGCATAGCACGATAGAGATCCATCCCGCCAGATAACAGCATTTCTAGCATGTTATCTAATGACGATGAATCTGAACCTGTTTCATTTACAAAAGGGGCTGCCTGTTGTAAGTCAGGTAAAAGTGGTGAATTAAACTTGTATGCACGAGCGCGTGCCCACTGACGATTACCTGTAATGGTATTAATTTCACCGTTATGAGCTAAAAATCTAAACGGTTGTGCTAAAGGCCATTTAGGCGATGTGTTAGTCGAAAAGCGTTGATGGAATAAGCAAATAGTACTTTTTAAACGAATATCAGCAAGGTCAGTATAAAACGAAGGCAAGTCCGCAGGCATCATTAAGCCTTTATAGACAATGACCTGACCCGATAAGCTGGCAACGTAAAAATCGTTGTCATCAACAATTTGTTGCTCAAGACGACGTCTCGCCATATATAGACGGCGTTCTAAATCTTTTTCTCGCCAACCGACTGGCGCATTAATCAGTACCTGATAAATTTGCGGTAAACTTTTACGGCCTATTTCACCAAGTACGTCTGGATTAACTGGGACCTTTCGCCAGCCTGCGACACTCAGCGTTTCACGTTGGAGTTCTTTTTCTAAAATTGCTTTTGATGTTTCTGCTTTTACTGGATCTTGACTTAGAAACAACATACCCACTGCAAACTTGCGGCTTAAATGCCAATCGTTTTCTGTTGCAACGGCTGCAAAAAAATCTTTAGGCATCGACATTAATAGTCCACAGCCATCACCTGTGCGGCCATCCGATGCAATACCGCCACGGTGTTTCATTCTGTCTAATCCGTGGATAGCGGTACGGACAATACGATGGCTAGCATCGCCATCCATTTGGGCTATTAAACCGAAACCACAATTGTCCCGCTCAAAGCTGGGATGATATAAGCTCATACAAAAACTCCCTAAACCTAACTTAATACGACTCGGATAATGCGGAGAAGTTCTCATAGATATGCACCCGAACCACCCAAATTAGCCCGATAATGAATAAAGGTCAAACTTAAATTACTCAACAAAATGAATTGTTATTGCAATTACAAATGTTAAAAAAAAGCTTGTTGACGTTAACGTAAACTGTGGTTTTGTTCGTATAACCTTATGAATAAAAAGAATTTTAAAAGTCACTAAAAAGTTTTGTTACTTTTCGTTAACACTTAGGTCTAATTGATTTAGTTTTATAAATAGTGAATTTATTTTCAAGTACAGTGTTAATTAACTATTTGGTCAATTTGAATATAAATTCACTTGAGAATAATAAAATTGACACAGGGATATCTAAATTTGTAACCCAGAATTTTACCTGTGGATAAATTAATCAATTTATCTAACCATTTATTGATATAGCACCAAGTTTTAATCTCCCAAGCCGATTACTATCTGCCACTTTTTTGAGTTCGAGGACACATTGTGGGTTTAGATGATTACGTAAATACATTCGGCGCTGTGTGCAAAAAGCAATACGGTGGCAGGATCAGAAAACTTACAATTGATGCTAAATTCACCTGTCCAAATAGGGATGGTACATTAGGTAAAGGTGGCTGTACTTTTTGTAATGTTTCATCTTTTAGTTATGAGCAGGGAACAGAAGCCAGTATCTCAGATCAGCTTTCTCAAGGTAAGCAACGTTCGGTGCTTGCTAACGCCCCAGCTTCTACCTCTAAATATATAGCTTACTTTCAAGCTTACACAAGTACCTATGATGAATATCAGGTTTTAAAGCAGAAATATGATGAAGCAATAAAAGATGCAGACATCGTGGGGCTTCATATTGGGACACGCCCTGACTGCGTACCTGATGATATTCTTGATTTATTGGTGAGTTATCAAAATAAAGGCATCGAGGTTTGGTTAGAGTTAGGTTTACAGACTGCTAATGATGAAACATTGAAAAAGATAAATCGTGGCCATGATTTTTCTGCTTATCAAGATACTGTGAAACGGGCTCGAGAAAGAGGAATAAAAGTATGCGCTCATTTAATTTTGGGGTTACCGAGCGAAGATTATCAAGATTATTTAAATAGTTTACAGCAGGTTATCAGTACCGGTGTTGATGGCATCAAATTACATCCCTTGCATATAGTTGAAGGCAGTGTAATGGCCAAAACATGGCGCCATAAAGGAATGGCGTTACTGTCTCAAGAGGATTACGCCCATTATGCCAGTGAACTGATAAGAAATACCCCTAAAGAGATAATATTTCATCGTGTTACCGCCTATGCTAAGAAACCGATGTTACTGGCACCTGATTGGTGCGCATTTAGATGGGATGGCCTGGTATCAATTGTCAGAAATTTAGCTGAAAATGGTGGTCAAGGCCATTATGTTCCCTCTGTAACAGTTCAAAAAGTAACCGTATTGCATATTTCTTAGTGTTTTATATGGGGTAATTTTAAATATTTGTTAATTTTTTGTAGGTTTTTATCTAAAAATAGACTTGAAAAGCGTGGAATTGTTGCATAGGCAATTATTGCGAGTATTATAAATTCCAATTTTACAGTTATGAATTTGAAAGAGGTGCCACAATGGCCACAGTTCAGCTAGAGTCTATCTTGGATCTCAATACTTTAGAGCAATATTGTAGTGCTATTGGTGCAGGTACTTTATTAAAAAGCGTCGTATTATTTGAGCAATTAATGCCTGAGTATGTGGGCAGCTTAGTAAAAGC
The DNA here is from genome assembly GCF_041468785.1 of Shewanella sp. 10N.286.52.E4. NCBI lineage: Bacteria > Pseudomonadati > Pseudomonadota > Gammaproteobacteria > Alteromonadales > Shewanellaceae > Shewanella > Shewanella sp. 10N.286.52.E4. The sequence goes on along the minus strand of NZ_JBFRJJ010000022.1, from coordinate 213,329 downwards.
CAATGAAGTAAATGATAAAGATACTTTGTGTGCAGAAGCGCATAAATTTAAAGGTGCTGCTGGTTCAGTAGGTTTAAAGCGTATTCAACAATTTGCACAACTTTTACAGCACGGTGAAGAATCAAGCTGGGAAACTGAGCATAACGCTTGGTTAGCTGAGATTGTTAAGCATGCAAGTGCTGATCTACAGCAATTAAAAGAATTTCTTGAAGCAAAAGCTTAATCGTTTTTGTTGAGTTAAAAGTCCCGTAAGGGACTTTTTTTTGGACATTTTTTAGTAAATGCTCATTATGAGTCGTTGATCGTGTACTGAAGATTGTTATTTCAGGTGAGTTAATTCATTATTTAAATGAAATCTTAATAGGGTAATCGATTAAATGAAAAACCTGCCAAGTCTTAAAAACTTATTTTATCTGGTTAACTTGCATCAAGAACAAAACTTCAATCGTGCTGCTAAGTCTTGTTTTGTAAGTCAATCGACTTTATCAAGTGGCATTCAAAATCTTGAAGAGCAATTGGGTTATCAACTGATAGAGCGGGATCATAAATCATTTATGTTCACTGCCATTGGTGAGGAAGTGGTAGAAAGAGCACGTAAGCTACTTACTGATGTCGATGACCTTGTTGAGTTAGTTAAAAATCAAGGTGAGCCAATGACGGGAGAGATCCGACTGGGTTGTATTCCGACGATTGCGCCATTTCTTCTGAGTCGAGTGGTCAAGCAATGCCAGCAAGATTATCCCCAACTGAGCTTATTATTAAAAGAAGACACCACTGAGAGCTTATTGGATTCATTGGGTAAAGGTGAGCTGGACTTACTAATTTTAGCTTTACCTGTTGATACAACTGGTTTTCATAGCATGAAAGTAGGGATAGACCCCTTTAAAATGGTGGTACATGAAGAGCTTTCTGATGGTATTATGACCCCCATTGATTACCAGAAAATGCCAGACGAAAGTATTTTCTTATTGCAAAGTGAGCATTGCATTACGGGCCATGCCATCACGGCTTGTCAGTTAGGTTATAGTGCTAAAATCAACCCATTTGCAGCAACTAGCTTGCACACGTTAGTGCAGATGGTCGACAGTAAACTAGGCACCACATTTTTACCACAAATGGCGATTGATGCTGGTATTTTGAATGATACTGAACTGAATATCATGAACCCACCGGGTGAGGCACCTTACCGTGATATTGGCTTAGTATGGCGTCAAACAACCAGTCGCATCAGTACATTTAGAACATTAGGCTTAATGCTAGAGTCACTGTTAAGTGATAAAAAGAATGATTAATTGAAATCTCTGTGACTAGAAATTATTAAGCCTTGAAGCATTGTTTCAAGGCTTTTTTATTTGTAAAAATGAAAAATGGTTTGTAGTTCGAGGAGTTACATAGGCTAAGTAACTCTTTACATAGAATTAAGCTGGAGGTGGGACTTTTTTAGGTGTGACACCGTACACTTCAATCTCGTGTTGTTTGCCTTTGAGTTTCATAGCGCCAAGATCGGCTAAATCAAATTGACTATCATGCCTTGCAAGTCGGTGAGCAACTTCACCTGAAATCAACATGCGTTGACCGAGCGGATTACACTGATCTTGCAGTCTAGCAAGTGTGTTAAGCACGTCACTAAAGAAGCTAATTTCTTGTTTTTGTACACCCACAACGGCAGCAACAACTTGTCCACAATGGGCCGCAGCTTTGAACTTAGGGACAAAGCCGTAATGCTCTTCAAAATAAGGTCGGTGCCAATTAAGTTGCTGGCTGAACTCATAATAAATGTTCATACAGCGATCTTCTTTAATGCCTTCTTCAAGTGGCCAATGGATTAATACTGCATCGCCCATATAGCGATATATCTCAGCATCATTATTGGTTACGGTATCCGCTAACATGCTAAAGCTATCTTGGATTAATCGACTGAATCGATAATCGCCTAATGTTTCTGCATGGGACGTAGATGAAACCATATCGACAAAGAGAAATAATCGATGTTCGTATCGGGGTTGGTGATACTTACCTAAACCAATATTCAGTAATACGCGAGGGCCGACTAACAGCGCCATTTGTTCAACAAATGCTAGGCCTACTCTAACAGCCACTAAGTAGATGACTAAGGCTTGAAAAGAGGGGCTGTATAAAATGTGCGCAGTGAGCATTTGCCGTAAAGTGACAAGATGGTTCTCAATAGCCCACATATTCAAAAACTGTGTCACATAAGCTAATGTCATTGCACCAAGCAATAAAAATAACCCTTTGAATATCACTGAGAAAATATAGGGGAGGCGACTGATTGCACTGAAATCAGCAATGAGATTAGACATCCAATGTAAACAACCAAAAACAAAGCCCATGAAAATAGCCAGAGTCGCGAGATCTGATTTTCCTATGGCCCATTGTGGCAGTTCGGGAGCTTGTGAATATCGAAAAAATACAAATGCGCCCATGGCTGCACACCATGCAACTATTGCAAATAGTAGTTTTCTCGTCTGTCGACGTGCTTTCACTGGTTTATATCTAATCCGTTGATATTTGAAGACAGGCTAGTTTATAGAAAATTCCCATACTTGTCATAGTGGTATTTAAATTAGTTTTGATTTCTTTTTTTATGTTGGCTTTATGTGATCTTAGTTGAAGGCGTTTGTTAGTATTTGGTGGGTGAAGTTGATCTTTAAATAGAAGCCACGAGGATTTGAGAGCTTTACTGTGCCATCTTCGGCAATTGATTCTGTTAATGCTTTGCTATTGGCAGCTTTTGGACGCAATTGTAATACCTCTCCATGGCGAGCCGTTACCTTGTCAACTTTACCCATGGCAATTAATTCCATTATTTCTTCCCAGTCTTGCTGTAGCGCATGTGCTTCATTCGCATTAGGTCGCCATAATACAGGTGAACCAATTCTTCTTTCCCCTACAGGAATGCTTCTGTCACCTTCTACAGGGATCCACAATACTTGGCTTAACTTATGACAAACAACACTTTGTTCCCAAGTCAGACCCTGGATATTCGTTAGTGGGGCTACGGTCACGTAAGTTGTTTCAATGGGGCGTCCATTATTATCGATAGGAATGGTTTTTAGCTCTACACCCAAGTGTAAAAAGTCTTGCTGGGGTTTAGATCCCGCTGTTGCGCCTAATTCCATTTCTATTAATTGTCCAATCCAACCCTTATCACGTTTAAGGTTAGCGGGTACTGGGGTGTTATGCTCCATGGCAACATCGCCTAACGTTACCCCTGCCATATCGTTTGCTCTTTGCATTAACTCTTCAATGGTATTGGGCTGGCTATTCATCATAAAGCGTCTTTTAGATTGAAAATAATGGATGATGAAGTGTACTTGTTTATCTATTTATTCGCAGCATTTGTATGTGGTTAAAAAATGCTCACACTGTTTAGTGAGAGTTATTCACTAAGAACGATTTTAATAATAATATGAAAATTAACAGTTTTTTTTGAGATTGGTTAGTTTTTTTAACCATAAGCTAAAGTTACTCTCGTTTTGCACTAACCTTTCACACATAGTTATCCACAGATTTGATGAATAACTTTATTAAAAGCATGCTTAGCGGATATAAAATTGTTCGTCAATGGCAGAAAATCGCTTTATTTTATTATTTTTAAAATATTGTTCTTGTTTTTTGTGTATAACTTAAAACGCTATGGAAACTATAAATGGCAAACACGTCAACTGGTTAAATATTGTTCTTTTTGCTTTGTGGAGTTATAGTTTACTAATGCCTTCTTGTTTAAGTTTATGAAATTAAAGGTTTAAATTGTTCGTTTGTCTTTGGTTTTTTAATTTATTTTCCTCGTTTAATTTACTTCAATTACACTTGTTTCAGAGTTTCGAACAGAGATATCCACAGATTTTGTGGATAATGTCGGGTTAACATGCCTTCATCTGTTGATAAAATAATAAAACTGAGCGATTTATCCAAAGACGCGGTGTAAATCCTTGTTTGCCCGTAGGCAAGCTTTGTGAAACAATCTAGTCATTAATTTGTAGTGTAATTGGAGTCCATGTGATTGATAGCGACGGCTTTCGCGCAAATGTGGGCATTATTATCTGTAACAAATATGGTCAAGTTATGTGGGCCAGACGGTTTGGACAACATTCATGGCAATTTCCTCAAGGTGGCGTAGATGATGGTGAAAGCCCAGAAGAAGCTATGTATCGAGAGTTGTATGAAGAAGTGGGTCTGAAACCTGAAAATGTGCAAATTTTAACGTCAACACGTTCATGGTTAAGATATCGTTTACCAAAAAGATTGATCAGACAGGAAAGCAAACCTGTGTGTATTGGCCAAAAACAAAAGTGGTATTTATTACAGCTCAAAGATAGCGATGACAGTATTAATCTCAACTCATGTGGTCATCCTGAGTTTGATGACTGGCGTTGGGTGAGTTATTGGTACCCTGTAAGGCAAGTAGTTTCTTTCAAACGTGATGTTTATCGTAAAGTAATGAAAGAGTTTGCTTTCACCACATTGGCATTTCAAGGGCGTGAGCCTAGCCGAAAAAGAGGTCGACATCGCAGCTAATTAGCGTTTAAAGAGGGCAAGGAAAGTGTTAAACACGCTCAGGGATATCACTCAAGCTGTTGCAGGAGCCAGCAGCCTTGAATCAGCATTAAATGTGTTAGTGTCGCAAACTAAGTTAGCGATGCAAACACAATGCTGCTCAATCTATATTCTTGAGCAACAACATCTTGTGCTTTCTGCAACCGATGGACTTGCTAGTGCAGCCATCAATAGTGTAAAAATGCCTTTATCTGAAGGATTAGTTGGCTTAGCTGCTGAAAAGGAAGAAGCAGTTAATCTTGCCGATGCAAAGTCTCATCATCGTTTTAAATTTTTCCCAGAAGTTGAAGAAGAAGAGTATCGTGCTTTTCTTGCTGTGCCGATCATTTTTCAAAAGCAAGTCGTCGGGGTTATCGTGGTGCAACAGCCACAGCCAAGACAATTTAGTGAAAATGAAGAAGCTTTTTTAATGACACTTGCCGCGCAACTAGCCGTTGTGGTGCGCAGCTTAAAAAATAAAGCGGCTATCAGTAACGTTCAGCAGCAAGTTGTGTTTAAAGGCACAAGCGCATCTAAGGGCATTGCAATCGCAGATGCGTTTGTTTTAGGTGGCGAAATCTCGCTAGTTCAAGATGAGCGTAAATCTTCTGATACTGAAAAAGAGTTACAAAGATTAAAGACCGCGATGCAGCGCTGTAGTGACATTATTAGCACATTGTCTCAACGTTTTGATCGCGAAAAAGTAGACGATATCGCTTCGATATTTTCAGCTTTGCAACTACTACTCAATGAAGCAAGTTTAGGTGGCGAATACTTACGTGAAGTAGAACAAGGCTGGCAAGCAGAGTCTGCAGTAAGCCGTGTGTCAATGCGTTATATTGAGCAATTCATGGCAATGGAAGATCCTTACCTTAAGGAAAGAGCCAGTGATATCCGTGAATTAGGCCAAAAGGTACTTCGCCAACTTATTGAGCCTGATAAATTAGACCTAGCCCCTGCAAAACCCGTTATTTTAGTCGCTAAAGAAGTCGATGCCACGTTATTGGCTGAGTTTCCGCGTGGAAAACTCGCAGGTATTGTGACCGAACTTGGCGGCGTGAACGCCCATGCAGCAATTCTTGCTCGCGCTTTGGGTGTTCCCGCAATTGTGGGTGCTGATCAAGTACTAGCTGCTAACATTGATGATAAAAAACTCGTTTTAAATGCCAACAGTGGCCAGCTGTTGGTCGATCCATCAGATGCAGTGCTTCACGAGTATTACACGCTCATTTCAGAAAACCAGGCGCAGCAACGTCAGTTCTCTGCTGAGTTATCTTTACCAGCACAAACACTCGATGGTCACCGTATACAGTTGTATCTCAATGCAGGTTTATTAAGTGGCTTGAGTACTGATATGGCAGAAGGGGCTGATGGCATTGGGCTGTACCGTACTGAAATTCCTTTTATGTTGCATCAGCGCTTTCCAAGTGAAGTAGAACAGGTGCATGTCTATAAACAGGTTTTGTCAGCTGCTCGCGATAGACCTGTCGTCATGCGTACTCTTGATGTTGGCGGCGATAAACCGTTACCTTATTTCCCGATTAACGAAGATAATCCATTTTTGGGTTGGCGCGGCATTCGATTATCTTTAGATCACCCAGAATTGTTTTTAATGCAATTGCGCGCAATGCTAACCGCTAATGCAGATTCTGCACAGTTGCAAATCTTACTGCCAATGGTCAGTAATCTAGATGAAATTGATCGTACTTTACTGTATCTAGAGCAGGCTTTTAGTGAGATTACTGAAGAATTAAATAGAAGTATTCCTAAGCCTAAAATCGGCGTCATGTTAGAAGTCCCTTCATTATTATTCCAATTAGAAGATGTTGCCAAGCGTGTCGATTTTGTGTCTGTGGGCAGTAATGATTTAACCCAATATTTACTTGCAGTAGATAGAAATAATCCCAGTGTTAGCCCTTTGTTTGATAGTTTTCATCCTGGGGTATTAAGAGCGTTAAAATGGACGATTACCGATTGTAATCGCTATCGTTTAGATGCCAGTATTTGTGGCGAGTTAGCTGGAGAGCCCATGGGCGCTTTGCTATTAGTTGCAATGGGATACCAAAAGTTGAGTATGAACCAAGGCAGTATCGCAAGGATCAACTACTTACTAAGACGAATTGATAAGCAGTCTCTTGAACTTTTATTAGATAAAGCACTGACTTTATCTAATGGAGAACAGGTACGCCTCTTACTCAACGAATACCTTAATGAACACGATTTAATATCAATCTTGCATTAAGTTCTGCTTTTACACGGATAAGGTTTTACTGTGGACAATATTTTATTGGTTTTTTCTATATGCCTAGTACTTGGCGGCTTCGTAGGTTTTATGGCTGGGTTACTGGGGATCGGTGGCGGCTTAATTATTGTCCCAGCACTTATATATCTCTTGCCATGGGTCGGTGTTGAATCAAGCCAACTCACCCATGTAGCTATTGCGACTTCACTCGCTTCGATCATTTTAACCTCGCTTTCTTCTGCTGTTGCGCATAATAAAAGAGGCAATGTGCCTTGGACGCTGTTTAAACCTATGTTGCCAGGTATATTAATTGGCGCACTAGCTTCAGGTTTTATCTCTGAACAAATTGCTTCTGATGATCTGCAACGTGCTTTTGCCGTGTTTGTAGTGTTAATGGCAATACAAATGGCATTTCCCTTTAAACCTAAAGCGAATAAACAAACACCGAAGTTTGTGGTGCTATTTTTAGTTTCCACATTAATAGCCATCATTGCTGGGTTAATGGGAATTGGTGGCGGTGTTTTACTGGTACCTTTTTTAACTTTTTGTGGTTTGCAAATGCGGCAAGCGGTTGGATTTTCATCTGTGACAGGTTGTTTGATAGCAATATCAGGTACAACAGGCTACATCATCGCCGGTATGAAGGTTACTGATTTGCCTGAAGGGACATTTGGCTTTATTTATCTTCCCGCATTGGCAGGGATTATTATCAGTTCAATGTTAATCGCGCCATTGGGTGTTAAAGCTGCAAGTACTTGGCCTACACCAATTTTAAAGCGAGTTTTTGCCGGGCTTTTGATGATTGTTGGAATAAAAATGGCTTTATCGGTGTAGATTTATTGGTATCATTGTTTTTTGCCGACAGTCCCTATGTGAACGTCACTTTTGACATTTGTTGGTGGGTTGAACCTTATAATAATAGGAATGAAGAATGCGTCAGTATTTAGATCTTTGTCAGAACATCGTCGATAACGGTCATTGGATTGAAAACGAACGAACAGGAAAGCGCTGTTTAACCGTGATTAATGCTGATTTGCAATATGACGTCAAGAATAACCAATTTCCTATTATTACAACTCGAAAAAGTTATTGGAAGTCTGCAATTGCAGAGCTAATTGGCTATATCAGAGGTTATGATAGTGCCGCTGATTTTCGTGCTTTAGGAACCAAAACTTGGGACATGAATTCGAATGATAATCAGAGTTGGCTAGCTAATCCACATCGTAAAGGGGAAGACGATATGGGCCGTGTGTATGGCGTTCAAGGCCGTCGCTGGCAGAAAACCTCTGGTGGTACTGTTGATCAACTAGCTAAAATCGTTGATAACTTATCTAAAGGTGTGGATGACCGTGGTGAGATTATCACATTCTATAACCCTGGTGAATTTGATATGGGCTGTTTGCGTCCATGCATGCACACTCACACCTTTTCATTATTAGGCGACACGCTTTATTTAACCAGCTACCAGCGTTCTTGTGATGTGCCGCTTGGACTCAACTTTAATCAAATTCAAGTTTATACCTTCCTTGCGTTGATGGCGCAGATTACTGGCAATAAGCCTGGAATGGCTTATCACAAAATTATCAATGCTCATATCTATGAAGACCAATTAGACTTAATGAAAAATGAGCAATTGACGCGTGAACCTTTCCCGTCACCACAACTTAAGATTAATCCTAAGATTAAAACCCTGAAAGATCTTGAAACTTGGGTAACAATGGATGATTTTGAAGTGGTGGGCTATCAACACCATGAAGCGATAAAATATCCCTTCTCAGTATAGTTAGCGAAATGCTTCCATAGCCAAAAATTAAATATCTAAGACTGATGAACTCATTTTAAATGGGTTCATTCATTTAAAATCATTAGTGCTAATACTGACCAAGTAGCACTTAACTTGTGCTTCTATGTCAACAAAAAATAAGTCATCTACATTTGATGCTTAAATGTATCGCGTGAAAGATGGCTTTTCCCAACAAAGTAACCTAAGTGAAAAATAACAAGCCTTAGCTCTCAGCTAAAAGATGATCGTTTTCTTAAAATATTTTAATAGTTATGCAATCAGTTTTAGTTAGTATGAAATGTGGCTAAAACCACAAGCTATATTGCACTAGTCTAATATTCTTGTGTAAAAACTAAACTAGCGTATTGTTATTTTATCAGTTACTAATTCAGTTAATTGTATTTAATTTCGTCAAGCGCACGATTATTGCTCAGTTAAATAAATATGCGCTTATTTCTGTTTTGTGTGCAAACTTCCGCTCAAACGTAGATCTGAGTCTCAATTGGCTTTCATGTTGTGACTTGGTGCTGTAAAAGTTGATTAACACATCGGAAAAGCCGAGCTATAAGAGCGAAACTAACGATTATGATTGTTTGAAAAAATCCGATAGACTGATAATAATTGTTTTTTATGGAGTTATATATGGAACGTGCAATTAAGAATTTCTTAAGTCAAGAATCTGCAGGGGGTATCATTTTAATGATCTCTGTAGCACTGGCTATGATAATGGCAAATTCGCCATTAGCGGGTTTATACAGTGGTTTCCTTGATACAGAAGTCCAAGTGCGTGTGGGTTCATTAGATATTGATAAGCCATTATTATTATGGATTAACGACGGACTAATGGCTCTATTCTTCTTACTTATTGGTTTAGAAGTAAAGCGTGAACTATTAGAAGGTGCACTTTCAAGTGTTGCCAAAGCATCTTTACCTACTTTTGCTGCTATCGGCGGCATGGTATTCCCTGCTTTATTCTATCTGGCATTCAACTATTCAGATCCTGTGACGCAAGTTGGTTGGGCAATTCCTGCTGCGACTGATATTGCATTTGCTCTAGGTATTATGGCTTTATTAGGCAGCCGTGTTCCTGTTGCACTGAAAGTGTTCTTATTAGCGTTAGCTATTATGGATGATTTAGGTGTGATCGTGATTATCGCTCTGTTCTACAGTGCTGATTTATCAATGACGAGCTTAATCGTTGCAGCAATTTCAATTTCATTGATGGTTGCATTGAATCGTAAGGGCGTTAGTTCATTAATCCCATACGGTTTATTAGGTGTGATTCTATGGGTTGCTGTTCTTAAATCTGGTGTGCATGCGACATTAGCAGGTGTGATTATTGCTTTCTGTATTCCTTTACGTGCTAAAGATGGGTCTTCACCATCTGAACACTTAGAGCATAGCTTACACCCATGGAGCACATTCTTCATTTTACCTGTGTTCGCATTTGCTAATGCTGGATTATCGCTATCAGGAATGAGCATCACTTCATTGGCTGAGCCTGTAACTATCGGTATTATCCTAGGTCTGCTGCTTGGTAAGCCAGTAGGTGTATTATTGTTCAGTTATACTGCTGTAAAACTAAAATGGGCTGAACTACCACCTGGTATTACTTGGAATCAAATTATTCCAGTCTCTATCATGTGCGGTATTGGTTTCACAATGTCAGTGTTTATTTCTTCACTTGCATTCGAATCAGCCCCTGAGCATTTTGGTGACTTTGCCCGTTTAGGTATTCTAATGGGATCTATGCTAGCTGCTGTTATTGGTTATGTATGGCTTGATAAAGTGCTTCCTAAAGCTAAAGCAAAATAGGGCTGGTGCAAATAATGAAAATAAAACTGTTGATGTTAGCTCTAGCAATGGGCGTGGTTACCATGCCAGCCCAAGCTACTTCGTTTAACGTATGTCAAACAAGCGTTGAATCAAACGAATGTAAAAGCTATTTAGATGGCGTTGTTGATGGTGCTTTGATGTATCACACTGATGCGTCAGGTAGTCGTTTAGAAGCTGATGATGGATATGAGTCTCGTGCACTTAAGTATCGAGCTGGTAAGCGTTATCAAGAGGCTAACCGCAGTTTTTGTGCTGACAGAAAACCGCATAAAGATGATATCGTTTTAGCTATTCAGGAACAAACTGCTGCTAAAAACGTTAACAACTTAAGCGAGTTGTCGATATTAATTGATAGCTTGTTGGACTGTCAGCGATTAAAATAAACCATCTTTCTTAGCTGGTTTATATGCATGCAACATTTAAATTATAACCATCTATATTACTTTTGGATGGTTAGAAAAAAAGGTTCGGTGGCTAAGGCCGCCGAAGCTTTATGTCTCGCTCCGCAAACGATTACAGGTCAAATTCGCGCTTTAGAAGAACGCCTAAATGGCAGTTTATTCAATCGCGTAGGCCGTTCATTAGAACCCACCGAATTAGGCGAATTAATTTTTCGCTATGCTGATAAAATGTTTAGCCTCAGCTATGAGATGCTAGATTTATTGGCTTATCATAAAGATGAATCAATATTATTTGAAGTTGGGTTTGCTGCAGCTTTGTCTAAAGCTTTAGCTAGCCGTGTGCTGTTAACAGTGATCCCAAATGATGGCTCAATGCATTTGAGTTGTTATGAATCTACCCATGAAAACTTGATTCAGCGCTTACGTGAACACAAATTAGATATGATTTTGTCTGACTCAGCAGGTGAATCACTTAAATATCCTGAGATTTTATCTAAGAAGCTCGGTGAGTGTGGTATTAGTTTTTTTGCTGCTTCAAAACCCTCATTAGATTTCCCTGCATGCTTAGAACAAGAAAAGCTATTAATCCCAGGTAAGCGGACATCTCTTGGGCAGCAGCTACATAGATGGTTTGCTGAAAAAAATCTCGATGTAAGCATATTAGGTGAGTTTGACGATGCAGCGATGATGAAAGCGTTTGGACTGTTTAAGCGTGGTATATTTGTTGCTCCATCAATTTATCGTCATGATATACTCTCACAAGGTATGGTTTTAATTGGTGAAACAGACGATATTAAAGAAGAATATCACGTTATGTTTGCCGAACGGATGATCCAACACCCGGCAGTTAAGCGGTTATTAGAAACTGATTTTACTGATTTGTTCGCAGGTGTTGATCCACAGGTACAAGATGTTGAACACCGTAGTTCACATCAAAGATAAAATATCCTCAGAAGATGTTAGGAGAAGTGCGTTGGAATTAATGAATATTGCTAGAGTTCGCTGGGCATGTCGTAGAGGGATGCTCGAGTTAGATGTCCTGTTTCAGCCTTTTGTAGATGCACATTACGAAGCGCTTTCTGATATTGATAAACAAACCTTTATTGATCTACTCGCTTGTGAAGACCCAGAGCTATTTGCATGGTTTATGGGCCATGAAGTGTGCCCTAATAACGCGATGGCTGAAATGGTAATTACAGTACGTGGCCGTCCTCAGCCTTAACTGTTTCAATAAAAATAGAATCTCTATTTTGCCTATCTTCTTAATGCTGTATCAAGCAAGAAATGGCGCTTAACCTGTGCATGTAACTTTAAGCGCCTCTTTTAACCAGTTCCTCTCTCATATTGTCCTCATTTGTGTTTGCTTAACCAGTTTTCTGTTGTGGCCTGTAAGCCACTTTGTTGGTTTGAGTATATTGCGTGGTTTAACCTTGTTAGCGGTCACAGCCTTCTTCATTTGGCATATAAACCAGCTTAGGCGGCAACGTTGTGATTTATACCTTTCTGAAACGGGAGATGGAACACTTGATCATGATGCTTTTGTCGTTTGGCGCTCAGCTATCGTGACAGTGTTTGCTTGTGTGATGTTTATTGAGTTTGAATCATCAAGTTCAAAAAAGAAGAAAAGGCAATTGTTGATAGTGTGGAGCGATATGCTCACGGATAAAAATTACCGACAACTTTGTCGGCAATTAAACAAACTTAAACGAAATCAAGACAATTAATATTGCTAGTGCAATGATCAAATCATAGCTCCTGACATTTCTCAGGAGCTATCTCAATCGTCTCTATCAATCGTTATCTTTCAGGTTGTAAGATCGTCGGCTGTGGATTTTCTAATTGTTCCGGATAATCAGCATTATAGTGCAACCCTCGACTTTCCTTTCGCTCCATTGCGCAGCGAATAATTAATTCAGCCACTTGAACCAAGTTCCTTAATTCCAGTAAGTTATTACTGACTCGGAAGTTGCTGTAATACTCTTGGATCTCTTGTTGCAACATAGCGCAGCGACGTAAAGCACGCTCTAAGCGTTTGTCGGTTCTTACAATACCGACATAATCCCACATGAATAATCTCAGTTCGTGCCAGTTATGGGCAATGACGACTTCTTCATCTGAGTTGCTCACTTTACTTTCATCCCAATGAGGGACAGGGCCAGGCGTTGGGATTTTTGTTAATAAGCTTTCTATGTCATGTGCAGCCGCGCGTGCAAAGACGAGGCATTCCAATAATGAATTACTTGCTAGACGGTTTGCACCATGAAGACCTGTATAAGCCACTTCGCCAATGGCGTATAAGCCATTAATGTCAGTTTGACCATGTAAGTCAGTCATGATCCCACCACAAGTATAATGCGCAGCAGGCACCACTGGAATTGGGTCTGTAGTGATATCTATGCCAAATTCTAAACAGCGTTTATGAATCGTAGGGAAGTGCTTTATCACGAAGTCTGCTGGTTTATGGCTGATATCAAGATATAAACAGTCTGCACCTAAGCGCTTCATTTCATAATCGATGGCGCGTGCGACGATATCACGAGGCGCAAGCTCGGCTCTCTCGTCAAACTCTGGCATAAACCGACTACCATCGGGACGTTTAAGGTATGCCCCTTCGCCGCGTAATGCTTCAGTTAATAAGTAATTACGCGCATCTGCATGGTATAAACAGGTTGGATGAAATTGATTAAATTCCATATTGGCTACACGACAACCCGCGCGCCAAGCCATAGCAATACCATCGCCGCTGGCAATATCAGGGTTAGAAGTATACTGATAAACTTTTGAACTACCGCCTGTAGCGATTGCAACAAACTTTGCTGTGACAGTTTCTACATGCTCAGCGTCTCGATTCCAAACGTAGGCACCGACAACGCGGTTACCGGGTCGGTTTAATTTACGAGTCGTAATAAGGTCAATAGCATTATAACGCTCTAAGACTTGGATGTTTGGATGCGCTAATGCTTGATCTTGTAAAGTCGTTTGCACCGCTTTGCCTGTGGCATCAGCAGAATGCAAAATTCTACGATGGCTATGTCCGCCTTCGCGCGTAAGATGATAAGGCGCTGTGCTTTGATCGCCGTCAGGAGTTTCTTCCTTATCAAAAGCGACACCACATTGAATTAGCCATTTCATTGAAGCTTTGGCATTTTCGGCAGTATAAGTCACCACTTCTTTGTCACAAAGGCCCGCACCAGCAATCAAGGTGTCGCTTACATGGGACTCAATTGTATCCGATTCATCAAATACAGAAGCGATTCCGCCTTGGGCATAGTAGGTTGAGCCTTCAGCTAACGGCCCTTTAGAAAGAAGAATAACTTTAGACTTTTCAGCTAGATGGAGTGCCAGCGTTAACCCGGCTGCGCCACTACCTATAACCAAAATATCAGATTGGTGTTCAACTGCTTGTTTCATAAGGTATCATGGGTGACTTAATATGGTTCTATAATGGTAAAACAAAACCGCTTTATTGGGTACTGAGACATTACTATTAAGCGATATTTAACCATTTTTTATAAAAAATTAAATTTTTTTCATTCAATATCGAACTTTTTCAAAGCATGCGAGTCTACTTTATTGTGAATATGATTCGAGCGACTGAGAAATCAGTATTATAGATTTAGGAGTAGTCGGCTCGGATGAGTGGACAAATAAGTGATCAACAGTTAGTTGAGCGTGTACAACGCGGTGACAAAAACGCATTTAATCTGTTAGTTCAGAAGTACCAAAATAAAGTAATGAGCTTGATATCACGTTATATTCGAAATCAAGCTGACATCGCCGATGTGGCACAAGAAGCCTTTATTAAAGCTTATCGTGCATTACCTAATTTTCGTGGTGAAAGTGCGTTTTACACTTGGTTGTACCGAATTGCAGTAAACACTGCAAAAAACCATTTGGTTTCTCAGAGCAGAAAAACACCGGCTAACAGTGTTGATGCAGAAGAAGCTGAATACTACGAAGGCAGTGATGCGTTAAAAGAATTTGCATCTCCAGAACGTTTAGTTTTGTCGGATGAAATTAATAAGGTGATTTTTGAAACCTTAGAAACGTTGCCAGAAGAATTGAAGATTGCAATATCACTTCGTGAACTTGATGGTATGAGTTACGAAGATATTGCCAATATCATGGATTGTCCTGTTGGAACGGTAAGATCAAGAATCTTCCGAGCCAGGGAATCAATCGATAAAAAACTCCAGCCTTTGCTGGAACAGTAATAGTCTTTATTGACACAGGTGAAAAATGCTTAAATCAGGTCAAGAATGGGTTTCATCAGCAGTTGACGGCGAAGTAGATGCTAAAACATTAGCGGAACTGTCAGCAGACGAAAACTCACACAAACAGTGGCAAAACTATCATATGATTGGTGATGCTATGCGTGGTGAGTTACCGCAGACAATTGATTTAGATCTTACTGCAAACATTGCAGCAGCAATTGAGTTAGAACCTGCGATTATCGCGCCTCAAACTGAAACTACGTCAACTCATGATGCCAAAGTGGCTACTACTGAGACTAAGAAAGACAATGTTGTGCCTTTCTTTAAGCAATTTGGCCAATATGCAATTGCTGCTACTGTCGCTATGGTTGCTATTGTCGGTGTACAAAATTACGGTCAAGACCAAAACGCTGATTCACCATTACCTGTGTTAAACACGCGTCCATTAGTGGGTACCGCTTCTCCTGTGAGTTTACAAACTGGCGCAGTGCAGAATCAATCTAGTGTTAGTAATGACAATGTTGTTGAGCAACGTCGTAGAATTAATTCTTATATTCAAGACCATATGCTACAACAAAGGTTGAATTCAGGTGTCGTTGTGCAGCACAATGACGCTATTGAACAAAACGTTAATAAATAATTTGGAGTTAGCTTGCGTCTAATCCTGTTAGCCCTTGTTGTATTGGCATTTCCTACATTTGCCAATAGCAATACTGAAAGTATTGCTGAAGAAGAAATGTCTGCAAAAGCTTGGCTTGAAAGTATGAGCCAAGCGCTACAAACCAAACAGTACAAATCCTCTATAATTCAGCTTCAAGCAGACCATATTCGTCCATTAGTTTATCTTCATGGTACGGTGAATGATAAAGAAGTTGCCTTTTTAGAATACCTCAATGGTCCACCTAAAAATGCAGTAAGAGTTGCTGATACTGTCACTTTTATTGAGCACGACCAACCCGCTTACAGTATAAATGCTCCTCGTATTCAAGGTGTTTGGCCAACTATTTTTGCAACTGATGTTAGCTCTTTAGAGCAAGGTTATCAGTTTGTCTTAGGTGGTCGCAGCAGAATCGCTGGCCGTCCAGGTCAGATGATCCGTATTATTCCCGTAGATGATAATCGCTTTATGTCGCAAGTGTGGATTGATATGGACACACGTTTACCACTTCGATATGACATGGTGAATCAAGAAAAACAATTGCTCGAACAAATGATGGTCATTGAGTTACTTGAACTTAACGAACCTGCGAAAATTTTAATCGAAGCGGAAAAACAAGGTTTACCGCCAGTAATGAATCCTGCTGAGCGCATTAAAGGCCAGAACTGGGAGTTCAGTTGGTTACCTGCAGGTTTTCATATGGTGGTAAAAGATCACCATCGTTTAATTGGCAGTGATGAATCAGTTGAATATATTGCTTTAAGCGACGGTTTAGTGAATATTTCGGTTTATGTTGCGCGCATGGGTGACAGCCCAATGCCAGATGAACTTATTACCCGCAATGGCTTATCTATGGTCGTTGAGCAAGTTGGGAACGTTGAAGTGGTCGCTGTGGGTAAAGTACCAGCAGAAACTCTAAATCGTATTGCTAAAAGTCTCATTTTGAAGTAACTATCTAGCATGTCAGATACGCCTTCAACTCAAACTCCTTCAACGCCGCCGCAACCCGCATTGTCAAAATCGATGCTGGAAGAGGTGGCAACTGTCACAGCTTATGATCCTGATGGTTGGGTAACCGTAGAAATTGAATTGAAAAGTGCTTGTAATCATTGTTCTAGCAGTGAGAACTGCGGCACTTCGACGGTAGCAAAAGCGTTTTCAGTCAAGCGGCAGCGGTTTTCATTGATGAGCGAAAAACCTTGCGAAGTGGGTGATTTACTCAAATTAGCTTTACCGGAGAGCGTTATTATAAAAGCGGCTATGCTTGTTTATATTGTGCCGCTGTTCGGTTTGTTTATGGGCGCGGCAATGGGTTTGTGGCTTGGTGATTTACTCAATGTTAATGCTGATTATAGTTCAATGTTGTTCGCTGCATTGGGCGGAGTGAGCGCTTGGTTTGCTGGCAAACAGCAAGCAGCAAAGTTAGAAAAGTCTTCTACTCCAGTAATAACCGCTTATTTAGGGCAAGCAGTGAGTTTACATCGCGGTTAAAAATGTCTAAATTCTTTGTAAAAACATTAAAGTTTGCCGCTTAAACTGTCTATTTTTACACTGATTTCTGTTGGCCTATTGATTCTGATTGGTATTAACCCCTTATTCAGGTACAATTTGGCACCATTATTTCCATCATTTTAGTAGTAGTCATTTCATCCAAATGAAACACATTAGAAACTTCTCAGTTATTGCTCATATCGATCACGGCAAATCAACATTGTCAGATCGCCTTATCCAATTTTGTGGTGGTTTATCAGACCGTGAAATGGCCGCTCAAGTACTTGATTCTATGGATATCGAGCGTGAGCGCGGTATTACCATTAAAGCACAGAGCGTTACGCTCGATTATAAAGCTGATGATGGCGAAACCTATCAATTGAACTTCATTGATACTCCGGGCCATGTTGATTTCTCATATGAGGTATCACGTTCATTAGCCGCTTGTGAAGGTGCATTGTTAGTTGTTGATGCTGGTCAAGGCGTTGAAGCACAGACACTGGCTAACTGTTATACCGCCCTTGAAATGGACCTGGATGTGGTACCAATCTTAAACAAGATTGATTTACCACAAGCGGATCCTGATCGCGTTGCTGCTGAAATCGAAGACATTGTTGGTATTGATGCCATGGACGCAGTTCGTTGTTCGGCGAAAACGGGTATTGGTATCAAAGATGTTTTAGAAACGATTGTTTCTGACATTCCACCACCTGAAGGCGATATTGATGCGCCGCTGCAAGCTTTGATTATTGATTCATGGTTTGACAGCTATTTAGGTGTAGTTTCTTTAGTACGTATTAAACATGGCGTACTGAAGAAAGGTGACAAATTTAAAGTGATGTCGACAGGTCAGAATTATAATGCTGATCGCGTAGGTATCTTTACACCTAAACAAACTGATACACCTGAATTAAAAGCAGGTGAAGTTGGCTTTGTTATCTCTGGTATTAAAGAGATTCATGGTGCACCGGTTGGTGATACGTTAACTCACGCCAAAAATGGCGCAGAGGAGCCACTTCCTGGTTTTAAAAAGGTGACTCCACAGGTTTACGCGGGTGTATTCCCAATTTCAACCGATGAGTTTGAAAGCTTCCGTGATGCCTTGAATAAACTAAGTTTGAATGATGCGTCATTATTCTTCGAACCTGAATCTTCTTCAGCATTAGGTTTTGGTTTCCGTATTGGTTACCTTGGCTTATTGCACATGGAGATCATTCAAGAGCGTTTAGAGCGTGAATATAATCTTGATTTGATTACCACAGCACCAACAGTAGTTTACGAAGTTGAAATGACTCGTGGCGAAGTGCTGTATGTTGATAATCCATCAGATTTACCGGCAATTAATAATATTGAAGAAATTCGCGAACCTATCGTTGAAGCTAATATGTTGGTGCCAAAAGAATACCTAGGTAATGTGATTACTTTATGTGTTGAAAAGCGTGGTGTTCAAACCAATATGGTTTATCACGGTAATCAAGTATCTGTGACTTACGAACTGCCTATGGCAGAAGTGGTTATGGATTTCTTCGACCGACTAAAATCAACCAGCCGTGGTTACGCTTCACTCGAATATAACTTTATTCGTTTCGAACCAGCTGACATGGTGCGCTTAGATATCATGATTAATGGCGATCGCGTCGATGCATTAGCAATGGTTATTCACCGTTCAAACATTCGTCACCGTGGTCTAGCACTTGTTGATAAGATGAAAGAACTTATCCCAAGACAGATGTTTGATATTGCGATTCAAGCGGCTGTTGGTAGTCAGATTATTGCCCGTTCAAACATTAAAGCGATGCGTAAAGACGTAACGGCGAAATGTTATGGTGGCGATGTTTCTCGTAAGAAGAAACTACTGCAGAAGCAGAAAGACGGTAAAAAGCGCATGAAGCAAGTTGGTAATGTTGAAGTACCACAAGAAGCGTTTTTAGCAGTATTGAAGCTTAATGATTAACCTCTTAATTAATATGCCTGATCAAGGCTTTTATTAAGAGTGAAGATAACGCCGCAGTTTGCGGCGTTGTTATTCCTAAAAATAATTATTATTTTTCACCAAAGATGATGAGCAAAAGTTAATTTTGCAATCGAAGTGATTTTGTATATTTTGTAACACAACAGATAGTGATTCTGCATGTTATCCGTCGGATACTCATTATTTAGCAGTGTTAATCACTGAACCCATTTAAAAGTGTAAAGGCAGGAGCTTAATACCCAATGGCAGCCCATTTTTCTCTTATTTTAGTCATCGTCACGTTAGTCAGTGGTTTGATTTGGCTAATTGATGTTATTTTCTTTGCTCCAAAGCGCCGCGAAGCGCTTGCTTTAGCCGAAGCAAAACAAGCAGACCTTAGTGAGGAAGCAAAAGAGAGTATTATACGTGAATCAACGGTTGTTGAATTTGCTCATTCTATTTTCCCAGTCATTGCTTTTGTGTTGATTTTACGTTCGTTTATTTACGAACCATTTCAAATTCCATCTGGTTCGATGAAGCCGACTTTACTAGTGGGTGACTTTATTTTAGTTGAGAAGTTTAGCTATGGTTTACGTGATCCAGTATGGCGCAGTAAATTAGTTGAAACGGGTGAACCTGAGCGCGGTGATGTGTTCGTATTCAAATACCCAGAAAACCCACAAATAGACTATATTAAAAGGGTTATTGGTTTACCGGGTGACCGAATTGTTTATCAAAATAAGCAGTTTTTGATTGAACCAAAATGTGACGATGGTGCAAATTGCCCGCCAGCGAAAGCAGTGAAATTAAGCAGCGTTAATCGTGGTGAGTTTTCTCAAGAAGGTATCCCATTATCTCGTTACACTGAGCAACTTGGTGATATTGAACACGACATTTTGATTAACCCATCTCGACCAGATTTTAGTAATCATTTTTATGAGCAAGCAGGCACCGCTGTGGGTGAGTTTATTGTTCCTGAAGGTGAGTATTTTGCTATAGGTGATAACCGCGATAATAGTACAGACAGTCGTTTTTGGGGCTTTGTACCTGAAGCGAATCTAGTTGGTAAAGCGGTCGCTATTTGGATTAGTTTTGAGTTTGAGCGACCAGCAAGCAGCTGGTTACCAACTTGGGTGCCGACGGGTGTGCGTTTTGACAGAGTAGGTGCAATTAAGTAATGGAACCAATTAAGAACTTACCACGTTTATGTAGAACACTTGGTTATGAGTTTACCAATGTAGATCTGCTAACTCAGGCGTTAACCCATCGAAGTGCCGCTTCAAAGCATAACGAACGTCTTGAGTTTTTAGGTGATTCGATTTTATCAATTATCATTTCAGATGCGTTATATCACCAGTTTCCAAAAGTCACTGAAGGTGACTTGAGTAGAATGCGCTCTACATTAGTAAAGGGTGAAACCCTTACCGTTATCGCGAAAGAGTTTAAATTAGGTGATTATCTTTATTTAGGCCCAGGCGAACTTAAAAGTGGCGGATTTAGACGCGAGTCGATACTCGCTGATGCTGTTGAAGCTATCATCGGTGCTATTTATCTTGATGCCGATATAGAAACATGCCGTGGTCTATTGTTGACCTGGTATAAGCAACGCTTAGCTGAAATCAAACCAGGTATTAACCAAAAGGATCCGAAAACGATCCTTCAGGAATATTTACAGGGTTATAAAAAGCCATTACCAGAATATCTTGTTGTAGATGTTAAGGGTGATGCGCACAATCAAACATTCACGGTTGAATGTCGAATATCAGAAATAGATAAAGTAGTGACAGGTGTCAGTACTTCTAGAAGAAAAGCTGAGCAGCTAGCTGCGGCTCAGGTATTGGAGCTAATTAATAAATGACCAAAAAAACAGACTTGCCAGAAAGCTCGCCAGCAGAGCCAAGCTTGGATGAATTATTGGCAAGGATGAATGGTGCCGCACCCGCTGCTGAAGCGAAATATGAAGTGACTTTTTGTGGCATGGTTGCCATTGTAGGTCGCCCAAATGTGGGTAAATCAACTTTACTGAACAAGTTACTTGGTCAGAAAGTGAGTATTACTTCTAAAAAGCCGCAAACCACACGTCACCGTATTATGGGTATTCATACAGATGAAGCAAAACAAATCATCTTTATTGATACGCCAGGTCTTCATATTGACGAAAAACGCGCTATTAACCGTTTGATGAACCGTGCAGCTGCCAGTTCATTAGCAGATGTGTCTATGGTTGTGTTTGTTGTTGATGGTATGACATGGACTGAAGATGATGAAATGGTGCTTAATAAGCTGCAACAAGGTAGTGGTAAGCGTAAAACTGTTTTAGCCATTAATAAAGTCGATAACATTAAAGATAAAGAAGCCTTATTTCCTTATCTTGCAGAGCTCTCTGAAAAGTTTGCTTTTGATGAGATTTTGCCGATTTCAGCCACTAAAGGCACCAACGTGCAACGTATTTTAGATTTAGCGCAAGAGTCTTTACCTGAAGGGCAGTTTTATTTCCCTGAAGATTATGTGACTGATCGTTCTCAGCGCTTTATGGCATCTGAAATTGTGCGTGAAAAGCTGATGCGCTTCTTAGGTGATGAACTACCTTATGATGCCACTGTCGAGATTGAGCAGTTTAAAATGATGGACAATGGCGTTTATCAAATTAATGCTTTGATTTTGGTAGAGCGTACAGGTCAAAAACGCATGGTCATTGGTAACAAAGGTGAGCGTATTAGAACCATTGCTACCCAAGCACGCCTTGATATGGAGACCTTATTTGATAATAAAGTTTTCTTAGAAGTGTGGGTGAAAGTGAAATCAGGTTGGGCAGATGACGAAAGAGCGCTGCGCAGTCTAGGTTACGGTGAAGACTAATACAATGTCAGCCTTGATCTCATGCTATAGCCGTTAGTCGTCTCTTCGATGTTACGCGGCTATATACTCCATCATCGTCCTTACAGAGAATCCAGTGTGATTGTCAATCTGTTGGTCGATGGTGTGGGTCGCCTTGATGCATTAGTCAGGGTAGGCAGCGGTAAAAAATCCATTAAAAGTATCATCCAGCCTTTTCAGCCTCTGATATTTCAATTCAATAGTAAATCAGACTCAGCTGATTCTTCACTTAAGTTTATTACCCAAATTGAACCTGCAGCGCCAGCACTTCCCTTAAAATCAGATAGTTTATATTCTGCGATGTACCTTAATGAGCTTCTGGTGAGAGTACTTAGCTCAGGCCAACATGCCGAAAGCTTATTTTTGCATTATCATCGCAGTTTGATGGCGTTAGCGAGCGAGTTTAGCTCAGAGCATTTACGCTATTTTGAAATGGAATTGCTTAATGAACTGGGCGCTTTACCTTCACTTGAATATGATACTCAAGGGGAAAGTATTATGCCTGATATGAGTTACCGGATTATTGCCGATGAAGGCTTTTTACCTGTGGCTCAGCAGGCATCAGCAAGCGTGACAAATAGCCGCCATTTATTATCTGGTGAGATGCTGATTAACTTAAAATCCAAACAACTTGTTGAAAATAATTTAGTGCAGGCGAAAGGATTAATGAGGTTATTATTAACTCCATTGTTAGGTGGAAAACCACTACTAAGCAGAAAATTATTTATTAAGAAGTAACAGATTAGCACTGATATTAGAACGATATTAGTTCTGATAACAGTGCTGAAATTAGACAAGAACAAAAATATATAAGGAGCCCACAGTGAGTGGAATTTTATTAGGCATTAACATCGACCATATCGCCACTTTACGCCAAGCTCGTGGTACTGAATACCCTGATCCTGTACATGCCGCAGCAGTGGCAGAACATGCTGGTGCTGATGGCATCACCATTCATTTACGTGAAGATCGCAGACATATTGTTGATCGTGATGTTTACCTACTGGCCAAAACCCTAAAAACACGGATGAACTTTGAGTTTGCTGTGACTGAAGAAATGATTTCAATTGCCTGTGATGTTAAGCCAGCTTATGCCTGTTTGGTACCTGAAAAACGTGAGGAATTAACCACCGAAGGTGGTTTAGATGTTGCTGGCCAACTTGATAAAATCACCCAAGCTGTCACACGTCTTGCGGCACAGGGTATTAAGGTGTCTTTATTTATTGATGCAGACAAAGCACAAATAGATGCTGCAGTGGCCTCGGGAGCGCCTTATATTGAAATTCACACAGGCTGTTATGCTGATGCGAAAACTGATGCAGAGCAATTACAAGAGTTAACGCGTATTACCGAAATGGCAAAATATGCTCACGGTAAAGGCCTGATTGTTAATGCAGGTCATGGCTTGCATTACCATAATGTCAAACCAATTGCGGCTATTCCTGAGTTGTATGAACTTAACATCGGTCATGCTGTGATAGCGCGCGCAGCAATTGACGGCTTAGCTGTTGCAGTAAAAGACATGAAGCAACTGATGCAAGAAGGTCGCAGAGGCGAATAATGGCTGTTATTGGCTTAGGTACTGATATTGTCGAGATTGCTCGTATTGAGACCCAGTTTATGCGCCTTGGTGATAAACTGGCTAAACGTGTATTAACGCCAGCAGAACTTGAAATTTATCAGAGTTCTAAAATACCGCATCGATATCTTGCAAAGCGTTTTGCTGCTAAAGAAGCTGCAGCCAAGGCCTTAGGCACTGGCATTGGACGTGGGGTGTCATTTCAGCATATTCATATTGCCAATAATGACAGTGGTGCCCCCATTGTGAGTTTTACTGATGGTGCCTTAACGAGAATGAATGAACTTGGCGCTAGCCATGTTCACATCACCATCGCCGATGAGCAACACTATGCTGTAGCGACAGTTATCATAGAGTCTTAAATCGGTATTAGGATGATTTCACTACTTGATTGCACAAGTAATCTATTAAGGTGCTTCGGCGTCTTTTTTGGGCGCCTTTTTCGACTTCTATCAAAAGGTGTTTGCTGGTATTTATTTCTTATCGGGCATTAAATTACAACTGCGAATGATTCTAGAGCTTGAGCTCCATAGTTGAAGTAGGGTAAGTTAATAGGATGTTACTTGATAAAAATAATAAGGACTCGTAATGAAATCGGCCGTTGAGCAACTTGCCACTTATAAAAGTGTGCATTTAAACCCCAAAAATATTAAAACTCACTTTGTTGGCGTACCGCTAATTATTTGGTCTGTTTTTTTATTGCTAAATCTAATCCCAATTAATTTTGTTTTGTTAGCCGAAGATGGATTTAAGATTAATATCGCAACCATCTTCGCTTTGGGGACATTGATATATTATTTTATATTGCATAAAGGCTTAGCGCTTGGTTTAACCATTTTTATTATCCCAGTCCTGATGACTTCTTCAATGGTGGCTGAATTTGATAATGCTTGGATGGTGGGTGTTGGTGTATTTTTTGTCGGTTGGGTTATTCAGTTTATTGGCCATAAATATGAAAAGGCGAAACCTGCATTCATCGATGATTTAAATCAGTTATTGATAGGCCCTTTTTTCTTAATGGCTGAGTTGTACTTCATGATGGGCTTAAACAAAAATTTAGAGCATGAAATTACGCCTATCGCTCGAGATAAAAGAAGAGCATTAGAAGCCAACCGCCGTCAGGCAGCGTAAAGTAAGCGAAATAAAGTTTATACGAGCAATAAAAAAGGCGCTTATTAGCGCCTTTTTTGATGGCGTTTGAATTGGACTAATCAGTCAACTCTTCAGTCGTATCTTCTTTAAGTCCAGGTACTACTTTCACCGCTTTAATCATGTTGTCAGAGACCTCAATCACTTCAATATTATAATTATCGATAGTGACGTTTGTTCCCGCATCAGGAATATCTTCTAGATACTCGATGATAAGCCCGTTGAGTGTCTTAGGGCCATCAATTGAAAAGTCCCATTTCATTTCTTTGTTCAAATCACGGATGTTGATCGTTGCATCAATGACAAAACTGCCATCTTGTTGAATATCAATATCCTCGCTGGCAGTGGTGATCATTGAAGTGGTAAAGTCGCCGACAATTTCCTCTAGGATATCTTCAAGCGTCACTAGCCCCTGAATGTCACCATACTCGTCAACCACTAAGCCAAAGCGTTCTTTATTTTGCTGGAAGTTAGATAGTTGTACGGTGAGCGGTGTACCTTCAGGAATGAAGTACAACTCTTTTACTGCCCTAAGCAAAGAGGACTTACTGAATTCTTCTTTCGAGCGAAGTCTAAGGGCATCACGAAGGTGAATAAAGCCGACGGCATCATCAATATTGTCACGATATACCAACACTCGAGTATGTGGGCTTTGAGTGACTTGCTTATTGATTAACTTGAACTCGTCATTGACGTTAATTGCATAGATGTCTGATCGCGGGATCATAATATCTTCAACGGTGACCTTTTCTAAGTCGAGAATGGATATCAACATCTCTTGATGTCGCTGAGGGATCAGTGCACCAGCCTCATGAACCACAGTGCGCAGCTCTTCTTGGCTTAATGCATCGTTGACACTGATATTTTTTATACCTAATACACGCAAAAAGCCTGATGTGATCAGATTAATGACTTTAACCAGTGGCCATAACACTGATAACAGGGCTTTTAGTAAGAAGCTAGATGGAAAAGCGATACGTTCAGGGTGAAGAGCTGCAACCGTTTTCGGCGTTACTTCAGCAAATATCAGCACTACTAATGTCAGCACCCCCGTTGCGATTGCCACACCCATATCGCCGAATAAGCGCATACCAATAATGGTGGCAATGGCCGAGGCTAAGATGTTGACGAGGTTATTACCAATTAGAATTAAACCAATTAACCTGTCTGGCCTTTCAAGCATCTTTAATGCTCTTTGCGCCCCTTTATGCCCACTAGAAGCAAGGTGACGAAGGCGGTAGCGGTTTAATGTCATCATGGCTGTCTCAGACCCAGAAAAGTAGGCTGAGATTAAGATTAACACTAGAAGAGAGAGGAGGAGTGCGCTGGTAGAAATAGCGTCCAAAAAGGGCTCCAGTAAACGTAATTAAAAACTGAGTAAAAAAAAGACGAATGATGAGTATCAATCATTCGTCATGAGTGTCAAGTCTGGGAAGGTTAACCTGCCAGAGTTGTAGTTTATCTTAAAATGATTTCAGTCACTATTCGAGCGCCAAAATAAGCTAAAGATAATAATGTTGCACCTGATAATGTGTAGATGACGGCTGTGCGAACACGGCAACCAATGGTGTAGTTTTGCCATAGCATAGCGCCGTATACTAACCAAGCTAAGATGGATAAAATTGCCTTATGACCTTTACCATCTTCAAACATATCTTCTAAAAACACAAACCCCGTGATTAATGAAAGAGTCAGTAAGAACATACCGATAGTGACTAAATGAAAAAGTTGTTTTTCAACTGTCATTAAAGGCGGCATGCCAGGGCTCATCATGGTTTTCTTGTTTTTAAGCTTATTTTGAATCAATAACAATTGAATCGCATAGAGCGCGGCAATCATTAATGCACTGTAAGCCATAAGAGAAAGCACAATGTGCGCTAAGATCTCAGGGTGGATATCAAAATGAATAATGTACTGTGGCGGTATGAGCCATAACACTGCAACTGAAATAACAGAGCAGGCATAAACCACAGGTACCACAACTATCACCTTTAAACGGTGCATAATAATGGTAAAGCTGAAGGCGATAATCCAGTTAACTAATGAAATCACATTCGTTAAACTGAAGTTTTGACCGTCAGCAGTATAAATAGTTTGCGAAAGTGCAATACCGTGAAGCACAACGGCAATAGATGCAAAAATTGCAACCAATCGACGATTCGGCCCTTCTGCATGGAACAAACGACTCGTCACTAATACGAGTGCAATGCAATAAAACAACATAGCCGAAGCTGAAAAAATGACCATCTGGAATAAACCTATCAAGTTATGAGTGCAGGTTGTTTTTAAAAATAAAATCAGCACATCTATATTTATCTTAGATTAACATGAACCCTACCCATTAGGGCAGTGACCCAAGACTCAAAATTTAACAGTTTCCACCATTTAACTCCAAATAATTTACGAAAAATGACATACATCAATAGACAGGCCTCAGGCTAATCTCGCATCTTGAAGTAGTTTGGGTATAATAGGCGACAATTATCGAATCGTTTAAGGTAAACAGCAGAGCATGTTTGAGAATCTAACCGACAGACTGTCACGAACCCTCAAGAATATTAGTGGTCGTGGTCGCTTAACCGAAGACAACATTAAAGAAACCTTACGTGAAGTGCGCATGGCACTACTTGAGGCTGATGTTGCTTTGCCCGTTGTACGCCAATTTGTAAACAGCGTAAAAGAACGTGCAGTCGGTCAAGAAGTCTCTAAAAGTTTAAGTCCAGGACAAGCATTCATTAAGATTGTCCAAAATGAACTTGAAAAAGCGATGGGCGAAGCTAATGAAGCATTAGATTTAGCCAGCCAGCCACCTGCAGTATTAATGATGGCGGGTTTGCAAGGCGCGGGTAAAACAACCAGTGTTGCAAAACTGGCAAAATTTTTACGTGAGCGTGAGAAAAAATCTGTTTTAGTTGTGAGTGCCGATGTTTATCGTCCAGCAGCGATTAAGCAATTGGAAACCTTGGCTGCAGAAGTTGAAGTGGACTTTTTCCCATCAGACGTAAGCCAAAAACCAATTGATATTGCGACAGCTGCAATTGCGCATGCAAAATTAAAATTCATTGATGTTGTAATTGTCGATACTGCAGGTCGTTTGCATGTTGATGAAGCCATGATGGATGAGATTAAAGATCTCCATGCTGCTGTAACACCTGTTGAAACGTTATTCGTTGTCGATGCAATGACAGGTCAAGATGCGGCAAATACTGCTAAATCATTTAATGAAGCACTACCTTTAACCGGTGTTATTTTAACAAAGGTTGATGGTGATGCCCGTGGCGGTGCTGCATTATCAATTAGAAACATTACCGGTAAGCCAATTAAGTTTTTAGGTGTCGGTGAGAAAACTGACGCATTAGAGCCGTTCCACCCAGAACGTATCGCTTCACGTATTCTTGGTATGGGTGACGTATTGTCACTTATCGAAGAAGTTGAACGTGGTGTCGATAAAGACAAAGCGATGAAGCTTGCTTCAAAAGTGAAGTCTGGCGGTGGATTTGATCTAGAAGATTTTCGTGAACAACTGCAGCAAATGAAAAACATGGGCGGCATGATGGGCATGATTGAAAAGCTACCTGGGGTAGGGCAACTGCCTCCAGAAGCATTAGCTCAAGTTCAAGACGGCAAAATGACCAATCAAATGGAAGCCATTATTAATTCAATGACGCCTGGTGAACGCCAACGTCCTGATATCATCAAAGGTTCGCGTAAGCGCCGTATTGCATTAGGTTCGGGTACTCAAATTCAAGACGTCAATCGTTTATTGAAGCAGTTTACTCAAATGCAAAAAATGATGAAAAAAATGTCAGGCAAAGGCGGCATGAAGAAAATGATGCGCGGCATGGGCGGAATGATGCCTCCTGGAATGAAGTTTCCAGGGCGTTAATTCGCTTTAAAACTCCAAAAAAATTATCTACATCAGTTCGTAAGACTGATTATCAACTATGTGGCCATAAGCCCTTTGGTTTTTAAAACAACGGATTTGGTTGCAATAGTTGAAAAATCAGGTAAAATCTTGCGGCTTTCTCTGGGGCCCTTCGCGAACACGGAGTCCCAGTTTTTATTTTTGCTTACTAGCAAATCATTAGAGGAATAAAACGCATGGTTACCATTCGTTTAGCTCGTGGCGGCGCAAAAAAGCGTCCATTTTACAATATCGTTGTTGCTGATAGCCGCAATGCTCGTGACGGTCGTTTCATCGAACGTGTTGGTTTTTTCAATCCTTTAGCTAAAGGCCAAGAAGAAACTCTACGTTTAGATCTAGACCGTGTAGATCACTGGGTTGCTACAGGTGCAGCAACTTCAGAACGCGTAGCGAAATTGATCAAAGACGCTCGTAAAGCTGTTGCTTAATAGCGTTAAGGTATAAATAGATGAGTAGTAACCAACAACCAATCGTACTAGGCAAAATTGGCTCTAGTCATGGTATTAAAGGTTGGATGAAAATCACTTCTTATACCGATTCTGTTGAAGGTATTTTTGATTATTCTCCTTGGTTCATTAAAGAACAAGGTGAATGGCGTGAAGTAAAAGTCACTCAGTGGCGTTTTCAAGGTAAAGCACTTGTTGCCTGTCTTGAAGGTGTAAATACACGTGAGGATGCGCAATTACTTACAAATTGTGAGATTGCAATTCAGGCTGACCAAATTAAAGACTTGTCGGAAGATGAATTCTACTGGCGAGACTTGATTGGTTGTACTGTGACCAATACTAAAGGCTATAACATGGGTGAAGTTGAACAGATCGTGGAAACAGGATCTAACGACGTACTACTTGTTAAAGCTAACGTAAAAGATGCATTCGGCAAAGCGGAACGAATGATCCCCTTTGTCCCTGAGCAGTTCGTCCTTGAGGTGAACGTGCAAAGTAAACAGATATTAGTGGACTGGGATCCAGACTTTTAAGTCGAGGTACAACATATGTGGTTAGGGGTAGTAACCCTGTTTCCTGAGATGTTTCGTGCTGTTACAGACTTTGGAGTTACGGGTCGAGCCGTTAAAAACGGCCTGTTAGAGTTGCAAACGTGGAATCCTCGTGATTTTACGAATGATCGACATAATACTGTTGATGACCGTCCTTATGGTGGTGGTCCAGGTATGTTGATGATGGTGCAACCGTTACGCGATGCTATTCATGCAGCGAAAGCTGCGGCAGGTGACGGTGCGAAAGTGATTTATTTATCACCTCAAGGACGCAAGCTGGATCAGCAAGGTGTCAGTGAGTTAAGTAAATCATCTAGTTTGGTATTGGTATGTGGTCGATACGAAGGTGTTGACGAACGTATCATCCAATCTGAAGTAGATGAAGAGTGGTCGATTGGTGATTATGTGCTTTCGGGCGGAGAGTTACCTGCGATGACTTTAATCGATTCAGTTGCAAGGCTAGTACCTGGTGTACTAGGTAAGCAAGCGTCAGCAGAGCAAGATTCTTTCTCTGATGGCTTATTGGATTGTCCACACTATACTCGCCCAGAAAACTTAGATGGTGTCGGTGTTCCAGCAGTGTTATTAAGCGGTGACCACGAAAAAATTAGACTCTGGCGGTTACAACAAAGTCTTGGTAGGACTTTTTTGAGACGACCAGAATTATTTGAAAATCTAGCTCTGACTGGCGAACAAAAGACTCTTTTAGCAGAGTTTGTTACCAATATGGACAAGCCTGTTTAGTCGAAGCTCAGTTAATCCTAGAACGGAGTAAGTTATGAACAATATCATTAAAATGCTCAACGATGAGCAAATGAAAACTGACGTACCTGAATTTGGTGCTGGTGATACAGTAGTAGTTCAAGTACGTGTTAAAGAAGGTGAAAAAGAGCGTCTACAGGCGTTTGAAGGTGTGGTAATCGCTAAGCGTAACCGTGGTCTTCACTCTGCATTCACTGTACGTAAAATCTCTAATGGCGAAGGTGTTGAGCGTGGTTTCCAAACTCACAGTCCACTAGTAGCTAGCATCGAAGTTAAGCGTCGCGGTCGTGTTCGTCGTGCTAAGCTTTACTACCTACGTGAGCGTTCAGGTAAATCTGCACGTATCCGTGAGAAGTTGGCAACTAAGTAATAGTTACCCGCTTGAAAAAATAAGATGCAGTGTTCGCACAACAACCCGCCTATATGGCGGGTTTTTGTTTATTTGGAGAAAATGTCATTTATAGGTTGCTAAGCCTTATTGAAAAAGGCATAGTTAGCACAAGTTTGTAATGGTGTAGCGTTACACTAATATTTATTGAAGTGTTATTGAGTAGAAACCTTAAGAAGTGAGTAATGAGCATGCAACAAGATACGATTAATAACGTCCACATTAGTTCTGAAAAAGTGTTGGTAACCCCAGCTGAGTTAAAAAAAGAGTTACCGTTATCTGATCATGCTTATCAGTATATTTTAGACGCGCGCCAAACCGTGGCGGATATTGTCCACAAGCGTGATAACCGTGTATTAATTGTGACTGGACCTTGTTCTATTCATGACATTGACGCAGCAAAAGAGTATGCATTGAAACTTAAGAAGCTGCATGATGAATTAAGCGGTGAGTTCTACATCTTAATGCGGGTTTACTTCGAAAAGCCACGTACCACCGTTGGCTGGAAAGGCCTTATCAATGATCCTGATATGAATGAATCATTCGATGTCGAGAAAGGCTTAAGAATGGCACGTGAGTTGATGATTTGGCTTGCTGAATTAGAGTTACCTGTAGCTACAGAAGCACTTGATCCAATTAGCCCACAATACATGTCTGAGTTAGTGACTTGGTCTGCTATTGGCGCACGAACCACTGAATCGCAAACTCACCGCGAAATGGCATCAGGTCTATCTATGCCTGTTGGTTTCAAAAATGGTACTGATGGAAAACTTGATGTAGCAATTAACGCCTTAAAGTCAGCAGCTAGCAGCCACAGGTTTATGGGAATTAATCAGAAAGGACAAGTATCGTTATTGCAAACTGCAGGAAACCCAGATGGTCATGTAATTTTACGTGGCGGTAAAACACCGAACTATGATGCAGAAAGTGTTGCCACATGTGAAGAACAATTACACAAGGCTAAGCTCAATGCGCGATTAATCATTGATTGTAGTCATGGTAATTCATCGAAAGACTATACAAGACAGACCATAGTTTGCGAGGATGTATTCCAGCAAATTCAAAATGGTAATCGCTCAGTGATTGGTGTCATGCTTGAAAGCCATTTAAATGAAGGTAATCAGTCTTCTGATAAACCTTTACCTGAACTTGCTTACGGTGTCTCAGTTACTGACTCTTGCATTAACTGGGCAACTACTGAATCACTTTTGCGTCGTAATGCCGATTTATTAAAACCTGTTTTACCGAATCGCTTTGCTGGTTAATTTATAAGTAAGTTGTGCGATAGATGGATATAAGCTATGAATGAAAAAACCACATTAGATTTAGAAAATTTACGAGACCTGATTGACGGCGTTGATCAACAGTTATTAAATTTACTCCGTAAACGTCTCGATCTAGTCGCGCAAGTTGGTACTGTTAAGCATGCTGCAGGGGTGCCAATTTATGCACCACAACGTGAAGCTTCGATGTTAGCTAAGCGTCGTAAAGAAGCCAGTGAAATGGATATCTCTCCGCAATTGATTGAAGATATCCTAAGACGCTTAATGCGTGAGTCGTACCTTAATGAAAAGGATGTCGGCTTTAAGCAGGTTAAAACCGATCTCGGACACATCGTGGTTGTCGGTGGTGAAGGTCAATTAGGTGGTTTGTTTAGTCAAATGCTAAGCCTTTCAGGTTATCAAGTGAAAAGCTTAGATAAAGATGACTGGGATCAGGCTGATGCACTTTTTGATGGTGCAGGGATGGTGATTGTTACTGTGCCAATTAACGTGACTTGTGAGCTTATTCGTAGCAAATTAAACAATTTACCTGATCATTGTATTTTAGCTGATCTCACCTCAATTAAGTCAGAACCGCTCAATGCAATGTTAGAGGCCCATAAGGGACCTGTAGTGGGTTTACACCCAATGTTTGGACCTGATGTGGGTAGTTTAGCCAAACAAGTTGTAGTGGTGTGTGATGGACGTGAAACCGATAAATACCAATGGTTTTTAGAACAAATTACGATTTGGGGAGCCCGCATTGTTAATGAAGATGCAGAGCGACATGATAAAGCCATGCAGCTAGTGCAAGCAATGCGACATTTCTCAAGTTTTGTGTACGGAGTTAATCTGTGTAAAGAAGAAGCTGATATTGAAAGTTTATTGCAATTCAGTTCGCCTATTTATCGATTAGAGCTTGCCATGGTAGGCCGGTTGTTTGCTCAAGATCCTGAGCTCTACGCCGATATAATTTTTGCACAAGAAGGTAGTCAAGTTGCTATCAGCGATTATCTGGACAATTACCGTGATGCATTAGATTTATTGAAAAGCGGTAATAGAGATGCATTCGTTGCACAGTTCAGAGATGTGGCTAAATGGTTTGGCGATTTTGCACCGCAATTTCAACATGAAAGCCGTGCAATGTTGCAATCAGTGAACGATATGAAGACAAATTAAGTCATTTTGCTGGATAAGTTCGCAAAATATTGCGAAACCAAAGATCTAGGATTATTGTTATAAGGGAGTTACGATGAGTAACTCCCTTAATTTTAACGCACTAGGAGTGAATCTTATGACAGAAGCTGAGGTCTATACCGCAGAAGATTTATCGCTTGGGCATTTTTTATATGCGTTGATGAGTGCATTTCCGTTATTTTTTTTACCGGTTTTCTTTAGTTTAGTGATTAATATCTCGCAGACTAATGTTGCTTCTCAATCGTTACTGGCATCACACCTTAGATGGCAACGTAATAGTATTACAGGTTTAATGCCATTATTGATCATTGGCTACTTTATGCCGCAACTTTGGCTGAGTATTCCTGTATTCACTTTTGCTTTAATTTGGTTCAGTTATCGTATTTTCAAAGGTTGGCTAGGCCTAAACGATAACCTCAGTATGTATTAGTGGCTAATTAATCAAATTTTGTTAAGCAGAAGACATAAAAAAACCGAACCCATGAGTTCGGTTTTTTATTGTCTTCAATTTAGCTATAGATTTGATTATACAGTACTGAGTCTGTGCTAAGTCACAGTCACAGTCACAGTCACAGTCATAGCCTAAGCCAGATGTTAAACAGATCGCTTAGTAGCGATACTTCGGGTTACTAGCAATTTTGGTTAACAAGAGTTTCGTTAGCAAAAATTTCAGTTAACAAGAAACCCCATGCCTTTAACGACAGTGATGAACATATCTCTATTGATGCAGTCGGTGTAATAACTCGGCCTGTTGTTCAGGACAGTTGAGTTGGTTATCGTTAATAATGACACCGTTTGCGTGCAGCTGTTTTAAGGCTTTTGCTTGCTGACAGACTAGTTTATCTTCAACGGCATAGCTCACATTACCTAATACAGGTAAATGGCTCTCAGACAGTACTTCAATAAGCCCTGCGAGATCTAAAGCAAGTTGCTCAGGGTTATTAAAACTTCTAATTCCCGCCTCAACCAATATTAATTGTTGGTTGCCTTGGGTTAATATTTTATTTGCTGATGCTAACCAATCTGTTGTGCTTGCCATTGTATTGCGCTCTAGCAAAACAGGTGTGCTAACAGAACCCGCTAAACCAAGTAATTCCTCGTTATACATCTCTTTACCTGCAAGGTAGATCATGTCTGCCACTTTGACGATTTCGTTAAAGTGATTCACAGAATCAATTTGAACAGCACTCGTTAGGCCTGCTTGATCGATTAAGTGACAATATTCTTTTATCTCAATCGCACTGAGACTGGCGGTTGTAGTATCGAGTAATAATACCGCCTGAAAGCCTGACTCTTTAATTTGCTTAACTTTAGTGGCAAATACATCCTTGTCTATTGGTAAATTGACTTGTTGCATTGCCGCAAAATCGCTGCCGCCGACATTAAATTGCTTCAACTCAATTTGAGTATTTTGCTGGCGATATCGTTTTGAAAATTTGGGTGCGTCATTATCTTCTGACGGGGTGCTAATAGATTCTTTTGAACTATTAGGCTCGATCACTAATTGGCTGTTATTAAGCTGAGTTGGTTTGACTGTTTCGCAAGGGTAGCAACCTAATACTTTGATAAAGCGGGTGAGACGCTCTAACTCTTTAAGTGCTTGCTGTAGTTCAGTTGTCGCAAGATTAGCATCAACATCGAGATAGAACATTTCTTCCCACGGTGTCCCCGGAATAGGGCGGGATTCAAGTTTGCTCATATTGATATTGTGCGCTTTAAGCACTAATAAAGTTTCAACTAATGCACCTGGCTTTTGTCCAGTGGCCATAATAAGCGTGGTTTTAGCGGGTAATTGTGAAGGGACAGCAACCGCTTTTCTTGCAACCACAATAAAACGACTCTGGTTTATTTTTTGATTTGCTAAACCATTTTCTGCAGCGGTTAACTGATATAAGGCGCCGCCTTCAGCGCTGCCAATGGCCGCAACACTGCTATCTTCAGCATCTATCACTTTCTGCATTGCTTCAGCACTGCTAGAACAATAGGCTAGCGTCAGGTTTGGGTGTTGCGATAACCAATGACTACATTGACTAATAGGCTGTGGATGAGCAAATACCGTTTTAATACTATCTAAACCAGCGCCATCTTTGGTTAATAGGCAATGCCCAACCTCGATAGTGGTTTCGCCAACAATAGATAACGAAGTGTGCTGAAGTACGTCGTAAACTTCATTAATTGAACCAGAAGAAGTGTTTTCAATCGGAAGAAAGCCTAAGTCAGCATGTCCAAGCTCTACTGATTTGATGATTTCATCAAAGCTTTGGCAACCGAGATCTATCATGTCTATCTGACGACGTTGACAAAAACGACTTGCGGCTAAAAAGGAATACGACCCTCGAGCGCCAAGGTATGCGATGGTTGATTGCTGTTGCTGGATCTCTGGGTTCGCCCTGCCGTGTAAATAGGCTTGCTGGTTTAATACCGAGTCCTCGATGATGCTTTGATATAAAGAAATAACGAAATGAGCCTCTAAACCATGCTCTCTTCCTTGTTCAACTAACCTTGCTAGTAGTTCTTTTTCTCGTTGGGTATCTCGAATCGGTCTTACATCGATTTCTTTGCTGCGAGCGACATCTAAACTTAAGTCACGACGTTTAGATAATAAAGACAGCAGTTCTTTATCTAAGGCGGTAATTTGCTTGCGGGTTTGGTTTAATTCTGGCGCTTTGTTCATAATTGCCTCAATGACGACTGCTTAGCTGACATACCTTTAAACAGGTAGCATTTTAAAGTTAATAATAAAAAGCCCCCCAAGTGGGAGGCTTCATATTTCATTTTCGTTTTTACACAAAAAATCCGCCTCAATAAGGGGGCTGAATAAAAAAGAAAATAAAATCGTTCTGAGTAAATGTTTTCATCACATTAAAACTAAAGGGCTAAGGAGAATGTGTCAATCAAATAATGCTGAAGATTGTTCATATTCTGCTGTCGGGAGAGGATGTCAGTAATCATTTAGCTTTTTAGCAGATGATTAGGCATTAAAAAGCGCATCCGAGGATGCGCTCTTGGTTAATCAGTAAATAAATCGTCAAGCTGCAGTTTCCTCCTTATAGTCATACTCAAAATCATTATTCGTTTCAGCTGTTGGCGAAACGTGACGTTGAGATTGGGGTTTATGTGTCAGGCGATTTAGCTGTTTTTCCAGCTTTTTACCCATTGCAGTAATAGCTGCGTAAAGGTTCTCATTTTTCGCCTGGGCAAATAGTTCTCCACTTGGCAAGCCTACAGAAGACTCAATTTTAAAGCTCTGCTTTTCTTGAGTGATGATGACGTGCGGGTTTATTAATTGAATATCGTGTCGTGTTAACTTTTCAAACTGTCCTTCGATGCGTTCAAGAATTGGTGCAGTGACTTCAAGTTGCTTGCTAGTGATTTTCAGCATATTTCGAACCTTCTGTTGTTTGCTTGAATTCAGATTACCAAGCTTACAGACAAAAATCGTGATCTAAATCACATTTTTATCGCTGTTTTAATCTGTTTGATTCATATTTGATCGCTTAGACAAAATGGAGCAAAAAGTCTCTTAAAAGCCTTGTAATCTTATTTTATTAGGCTCATATTGGAATAGATAACAAGGGACGAGAAATCTAAACCTTCGTTAATTTTAGTTAAAATTCACACTCCTCTTCATTCCTATATAGCCTAATTCACCAATTCATTTCTAAAGCAATGACCAACTCAATAATGTATGTTCAATTCAGCTAAACGATAGTTGACTTGAGAATGACACATTAACGGTTATGTGCAAAAAGTTATGTATTGTTTATTACACCCTGTATAAAGTACTTCGCTTGTTACAAACTACGAAATTTTCACACATAAATTACCTTTCTTTACGTTCCTACCCTATGAGAGCTAGCGCTGTATCTTTATAATCAAAATTGAACAATATTGAGTACGTTTAACATGAATAGAATTAACGGCGAATAATATGAGTATAGAACAAAAAAAAATTAAGGTATGGGATATACCCACTCGATTATTCCATTGGCTTACTGTTGGCTTATTGATTTCACTTTGGTGGACAGCTGATAGTGGCGAAATGGAGTGGCATCAAATATGTGCATATAGCCTGATGGTGTTAGTTCTTTTTAGGCTTTTGTGGGGCATTGTTGGCAGTGAGACTTCACGTTTTACTGACTTTGTATCTGGACCTACAAAGGTTTTGAATTACCTTACAGGTAAGCATAAGTCTACTGTCGTTGGCCATAACCCTTTGGGTGGCTACATGGTATTATTCATGTTCACAGTTTTATCTTTACAACTGTTTAGTGGTTTATTCTCTAGTGATGATATTTTTACCGAAGGCCCTTTATATTCAACCGTTTCTTCTGATCTAGGTGCCTGGTTTACTTGGCTTCATAAAGTCAATTTTAATGTGATTCTAGCTTGTATAGTACTCCACATTTCAGTGATTTTGCTTTATGCCATTAAAGGAAATAATTTAGTGACTGCGATGATTTCAGGGAATAAAAAAATGACAGATAAAGAGTATAATATGTTATCTCAAGAACCTAAAATGACATCATCAGTATTAGCTATCATTATCGTTGCAGCTATTAGTCTAGTGATTGGTTATTGGTTGATCGCACCGATTGTAGCGTACCTTTAACAGCAATAAGGCTAGCTTGTTTATTTCACATCAGCTTAAAAAATAAGTTGTACTGAGGCTAAATTGAGCATTTAACTGTAGCGTCTGTTAAATAATAAAAAGCCCACAAAAGTGGGCTTTTTATTACTTGTGATTAATCATCTCTTCAATCACTGGCATTCTATTGAAAGAGACTTAGTCTTTCTTGTACATATCGTGACAACCTTTACAGCTTTTACCTGTATTGCCAAAAGCTTGTTTAATTTGCTTTTTGTCACCAGTTTGCGCTGCGACATTCAATTTAGCCGCATTCTCTTGGAAAGTGGTCATTTGGCTATCGAAATCAGCTTTGTTGCTCCAGATTTTAGCAAGTGCTTCTGTATCACCTTTATCTGAACCGTCGATAAAACCTTCATGAGGAATATTTGCAAGACCAGCTAAATTTGCCGCGCGGGTTTGAAATACGTTTAAATCAAAATCCTTCTTACCTTTTAGCATTGCGCCCATATCGCCGAACTGGTAGCGAATTAAACTGAAGGCAGATTGACGGTATTCAATTGCGTCATTAGCATCTTCGAAGTTATGTGCATTAACAGTAGGGATGAGTAGTGCGCTTACAGCAATTGCAAAAATTTTGTGTTTCATAAGTTTTCTCTTATTTTCTAATTATATGACGGTGGTTTAAATCACATTTTACACATAAATTTGAACTGAGTGCGAATCTTGTTTGTGTCTATTTGTAAGTAATCTCGTGAAATGTTCAAAAATAAAATTATTTTTAAATTTTCTTATTGCTGGATAAGAAATATTGGTACACTTTGTACTGTTGAGGCATTACTAAAAGAGAGTGTTATGCGAGCCAATTGGGAATCTGTGGTTGAGAAGGTGTTAAGTTATCCAAATTCTGATGAATTAGGAATATTATTCCAATTGTTATTAACTGAAGAGGAGCGTAGTGCTGTAGCTGGCCGCTTAAAAGTGTTCCAATTACTTCTTCAAGGCGATTTAAGTCAAAGGCAAATTTCCGCAGACTATCAGGTAAGTATTGCGACTATTACGCGTTGCTCAAATTATTTAAAAAACATGCAGCCGGAACAGAAACAAAAAATCCAGCAACTATTACTTGACTAATAATTACTGGATTGATGGCTGCTTAATGAGTTCTGTCTAACCTAAGATTCGGCTAGTTAAACTTTGCTCTCGTTTGTACGCCTGGGATTTTGTGGTGTCGGTAGCTGATTCTTCTTAACAGTACATAAGCACCATAAGTAAAGAGACATATAGAAATAACAACACCAGAGTCTTTTGGAAGAAAGCGAAAGATTAATCCAGCTGACATGATATAGATGAATGGTAAATATCCGTAAATCGATTCAGGTAATATCCCGTCAATACGTTTTCTTTTTCTATCTGTTCGACGGTTTTTAGATCGTTGATTCCAAATATGAGCGCCATAAAAGAACACGAGTAGTGAGGCTATGATTGCGTAGGGCTCTTTGAGCAAGGCAACACTTCCGGCACCTATAATCATATAAGTGAATGGCAAAATTTCATAAATCGGTTTAATTAACATAAGCACTCCGTCGCTTGTGATTAATCATAAGTAAGTCTTTTTAGGCTAAGTCTATAGCCTCATCTAGTACCTACTATTCATACACGTCATAGCTAACCGACGTATTATTAAGAATCAAAGGGTGAATAAACTAGTGTTAGCTGATTGCATTTAGGCAGGTAAATGTTAATCAACTAATATGAATAATAACGCAAAAAAAATACGTTACCCAAGGATTTGGCTAACGTATCTTTGATTTCAAACTTTCGGTTTAGTCGTTTATAGCTAAGTTATTGAATTAGGCTTAATCAGGTTTAGCTATTTTTCACTATTAGTGACAGCCGCAGCCGCCATTACCATCACAACCTGGCTTTTCTGTATCACATTGTTCATGTTCTTGAGCATGGTCGTGACCACAACCGCCTGCTGCATGAATGTGTCCGTGAGCGACTTCTTCAGCTGTTGCTTCGCGAATATCCATGACTTCAACGCTGAAGTTTAATGCTTGACCTGCTAATGGGTGGTTGCCATCAACCACGACAACACTATCTTTAACTTCAGTTACTTGAACTGGACGTTGGCCCATTTCAGTTTCAGCAATAAAACGCATACCTGGAACGATATCTTCAACATCACCAAACGCTTCTAAAGGTACTTCTTGCTTTAGCCCTTCATGGTATTCACCATAAGCTTGCTCAGTAGGAATGTTGGCGTCAAATTTATCACCAACCACTTTGCCTTCAAGTTCGACTTCTAAGCCTGGGATCAGGCCTTCAGTACCATGAAGATAAACCATTGGTTCTGCTTCAAATGAGCTTTCGATTAGCTGGCCATCTTGGTCTGTTAAACGGTAGTGAATAGTCACTGCTGAATGTTTTGTGATTTTCATAACGACTCCAATTCATAATGTGCGCGCATGATAATACTTTTTATAGTAGGGGGGAATGATCAGTATCAGCTTTTGCTTATTCAATCACATGTTTTGTAAATTCAGTTAGATGAATCAATTTCATCATCGTGAGTGAGCCTTTGATTATTGAAATTTATCATTTGTGACCTTGATGCTTTTTTAGCGTTGTAAGTGA
This sequence comes from Shewanella sp. 10N.286.52.E4, assembly GCF_041468785.1. NCBI lineage: Bacteria > Pseudomonadati > Pseudomonadota > Gammaproteobacteria > Alteromonadales > Shewanellaceae > Shewanella > Shewanella sp. 10N.286.52.E4. The sequence continues at coordinate 172,832 of NZ_JBFRJJ010000022.1, read as the reverse complement.
CTTATTAGATAGTTATTGAGTTTTATTTGATCAGTTGTCGCTGTAAGTGATTGTAATCGAGATATTTTTAAGTTCCCGTCAATTAGCCTTACGTTAACGTAAAGTGTTACCTTGGGCGTTATAAGCTTGTTATTTTTGTATAAAATATAGGGTTTAGTTCATTTCGGTGCTAATTTAGATTGATGTGGAATATACATGCTCAAATAAAGCTATGTTGAGGGGTTGACAACAGGCAGGTAAAAAAGCAATTCTATTATTAATTCAAAACAAATACATAAAAATTAATCGAGTGTCATGATGAAAATCCAGTTCCACGTTGTAGCTACCATTATTACAACCACCACAATTAACATTGTGGGGGCGGGCTGAGTACACCCTAAAGATTTTTACAACAAGCCCGCTTCCCACAAAGAAGCGGGCTTTTTGTTTTCAGACTTAAAAATAATGATTTCAGGAATTAAATTTAACTTAGCGCTAGCGAGTCAAGGGAGTAGAAAATGAAAGTAATGAAATTTGGTGGGACTTCGTTAGCCAATTGGCAGCGTTTTTTGATGGCTGCGGATATCATAGAGCAATCTGCGCAGACAGAGTCAATTGCAACTGTGTTATCTGCTCCTGCGACTGTCACGAATGGATTGCTTGAGCTAGTTGATTTAGCTCAACGTGGTGAAGATTATTCAGCGGTATTGACGCATATTGAAACCGTGTTTAATGGTTTGTTTGAACAAGCTGCTGCTGAGTTAATTTCTCATGAACAAAAACATTTACTAGAAAATAAGTTAGCGAACCAGCTTGATGACTGGAATGACAAGCTAACAGGGATTAAGCTGCTTAATGAGTGTCCAGATCATGTGCAAGCGCAAGTGGTTGTTTCTGGTGAGCGTTTGTCTGCTGCGCTAATGGAACAAGTGATGTTGGCTAAGTCGTTAACCGCAGCACAATTTGATCCAACAAAGCTATTTTTAGCACACGGTAAAGCGTTAGAGTCAGTAGTCGATATCAGTGTCAGTAAGCCACGCTTTGCTGCGCTTCAGCTAGCTGATGCAAGAGTGTGGATCATGCCAGGGTTTACTGCAGCAAATGAACAGGGGAAAACGGTAACTTTAGGCCGCAATGGCTCTGACTATTCTGCTGCTGTGTTAGCTGCCTGTTTAGATGCATCAAGCTGTGAAATTTGGACCGATGTTGATGGCGTATACAATACAGATCCTCGTGTGGTGACGGACGCAAAACTACTTGAACAATTGAGTTATCAAGAAGCGATGGAGTTGTCATATTTTGGCGCTAAAGTACTTCACCCTAAGACTATCGCCCCCATTGCTCAATATCATATACCTTGTTATATCAAAAACAGTTTTAATCCTTCTGCACCAGGTACTTTGGTATCCAATGAGGTTGATAAAACCGGTTTACAAGTTAAGGCCATATCTAACCTTGATAACCAAACCATGTTTAACATTTCAGGCCCAGGCATGAAAGGCATGGTTGGTATGGCTAGCCGTACGCTTGAAGCCATCTCTCGAAGTGGTATTTCTGTCTCATTAATTACTCAAAGTTCATCTGAATACAGTATTAGCTTTTGTGTTAATACTGATGAAGCTGAAAAGGCTAAGCAAGCACTTGAACTTGAATTTGAATTAGAGATTCAATCTGAGTTATTAGAGCCAATTGAATTAAGACAAGACTTAGCTATTGTGTCATTAATTGGCGATGGCATGAAGACTCATAAGGGCGCTGCAGCGAAATTCTTCAGTGCACTGGCAAAGGCAAGCGTGAACATTGTTGCGATTGCACAGGGCTCTTCAGAGCGCTCAATTTCAACGGTAATTCAACAGCGAAAAACAAAACACGCCATTGCAGCTTGTCATCAAGCATTCTTTGATGTGCAGCAATACCTTGATGTGTTTTTAGTCGGTGCAGGTAATGTTGGCGCTGGTTTGTTAGAACAAATCAAACAACAAGCTGCGATGCTTAAAGAGCAACATATTACTATGCGTGTTTGTGGTATTGCCAACTCACGAAAAATGCTACTCAACAGTGATGGGGTTGATTTAGCTAATTGGCAGGCATTACTTGCAGATTGTGATACCCAATATGATTTAACTGAACTCTTTAATTGGGGCAAAGAGCAACAGTTGTTGAACCCTGTATTGGTTGACTGTACTTCAAGTGAACTGGTGTCAGACAGATATGTCGATGCTATGAATGCTGGTTTTCATGTGGTAACCCCTAACAAGAAAGCCAATACGCGTGATTATCAATATTACCAACAGCTTCGTACTACAGCACTATTACAGCGTCGCCAGTTTTTATATGAAACCACCGTAGGAGCAGGGCTCCCAGTTATCGATAATCTGAAAAAGCTCTTATATGCCGGTGATAAACTGCAACGTTTTAACGGTATTTTATCGGGTTCACTCTCTTACATCTTTGGTATGTTAGATGAAGGGATGAGTCTATCTGCTGCAACCTCAATAGCCCGCGAGAAATGCTTTACTGAGCCGGATCCTCGTGAAGATTTAAGCGGTATGGATGTCGCACGTAAAGTGCTGATCTTAGCTCGTGAAGTTGGCATGGAGTTAGAGCTTGAAGACATTAACGTAGAGTCCGTTTTACCTAGCTCATTCGATGATTCAGGTGATATTGACACCTTTATGAGCAACCTACCGAAATTGGACGCTGAAGTGAGCGCCCGTGTAGAAACGGCCAAAGCTGAAGGTAAGGTACTGCGTTATGTTGGTCAGATTGAGTCAGGAAAATGCTATGTCCGTATTGCAGAAGTCGATGCGACAGATCCCCTATACAGCGTCAAAGGTGGCGAGAATGCATTGGCATTTTACAGTCGTTATTATCAACCTATTCCATTTGTACTAAGAGGTTATGGCGCAGGAACAGATGTTACTGCTGCAGGTGCTTTTGCTGACGTGCTTAGAACACTCAACTGGACGCGTGAGGTGGGCTTATGAGCATAACGGTTTATGCGCCAGCCTCTATGGGCAATGTCGGGGTAGGTTATGACTTACTCGGCGCAGCACTCGCGCCAATTGATGGCAGCTTATTGGGTGACAGAGTGATGATTGAGGCTGCAGATTCTGGTGTTCATTATTCGCAAACAGGGCCATGGGCACATAAGTTACCTGAAGACGGTAAGCAAAATATTGTTTATCAATGTGCTGAATTTTTCCTAGAAAAGCTAAATAGCACTCAAGGTGTTGCTATTGGCTTAGAAAAAAACTTACCGGTTGGCAGTGGCTTAGGTTCGAGCGCAAGCTCAGTTGTCGCTGCGCTTTACGCACTCAACGAACATTTTGAACAACCATTTGATGAACAAGCTTTATTACTTCTAATGGGTGAGTTCGAGGGAATGATTTCTGGTAGTGTGCATTTTGATAATGTCGCGCCATGTTACTTGGGCGGTATGCAGTTAATGTTAAATACCCCTAAGCAAGTGTGCGCAACTATCCCAAGTTTTAAGCAGTGGTATTGGGTTGTCGCTTATCCTGGTATTTCATTATCTACCGCTAAAATGCGTGAACTATTACCAAGTCAATATGACAAATCAGTAGCAATTGATTTTGCACGTCATTTAAGTGCATTTGTGCATGCGAGCTATCAGCAAGATGCTGATTTGGCCATTGCAGTGCTTAAAGATGTCATGGCTGAACCTTATCGAGCAGAAGCTATTCCAGGTTACACAGATGCGCGTAGTGAGCTTGAAAAATTAGGCATGTTAACGACTGGCATCTCGGGTAGTGGCCCGACGTTATTCTCTGTGACTGACTCTCTTGAAACAGCCCAAGCTGCTCAAGTGTGGCTTGAGCAACATTATTTATCTGAGGCTGGTGGTTTTGCCCATGTCTGTAAACTGGATGAGTCTGGAACTCGTCGGGTTTAATACTGAATTATTTTATAAAGGCGTTCAAAATGGAATTATATAATTTAAAGCATCCTTCACAAGTCGTGAATTTCAGTGAAGCAGTACAGTTAGGACTAGGTAAAGAGAGAGGGTTATTTTTTCCTAAGTCTATTCCTGTGCTTGAAAATATGGACGAGTTATTGGCTCTCCCTTTTGCTGCACGAAGTAAGCGTATCCTAGGTGCTTGGCTTGCAAGTGAATTGGGGCAAGAAAGTGTAGATAAATTAGTTGAGCATGCGTTTACCTTTGATGCACCTCTAGTCAAAGCTGACGACAATCGTGCTTGTCTTGAGTTATTTCACGGCCCTACGTTAGCTTTTAAAGATTTCGGTGCCCGTTTTATGGCTCAGTGCGTTAATTTACTCGCAGGCGATAATAAGTTAACTATATTAACGGCAACTTCTGGCGATACTGGCGCTGCAGTTGCTGATGCTTTTTACGGTTTAGATGCCGTTCAAGTTGTTGTGATGTATCCCAAGGGTAAAATTAGTGAACTGCAAGAAAAGATGTTCACGACGTTAGGTAAGAATATCCACACTGTCGCTGTGACTTCTGATTTCGATGATTGCCAGACGTTAGTTAAACAAGCTTTTGATGATAGTGACATTCGTGATGGCTTGCATTTGAATTCTGCCAACTCTATTAATATCAGTCGCTTATTAGCGCAAATTTGTTATTACTTCGAAGCTGTTGCGCAAGCTAAACGTCATAGTGATGATGAAGTTGTTATATCAGTACCCAGTGGTAACTTTGGCAACTTAACCGCAGGTCTATTTGCAAAGGCAATGGGGTTACCGGTTAAGCGCTTTATTGCTGCCACTAACTCTAATGACACAGTACCGCGCTATTTAGCCGCAGGCGATTGGGCGCCAAATTCGACTGTAGCCACGATGTCAAACGCGATGGATGTTTCAGAACCATCAAACTGGCCACGTGTTGAGGCCATTTGTAAAGCAATGAATTGGCCCTTATCTTCAATCACAGGTTTAGCATTAACAGAAGCACAAACCTCTGCCGCGTTAGCTGAGTTATATCAATTAGGTTATCAATCAGAACCGCACGCAGCGATTGCAGCCCAAGCCTTATCAAGTGAACTTAAAGCTGGGGAAACCGGAATATTTTTAGGCACCGCACACCCTGCTAAATTTAAAGATGTGGTCGATGTGCAATTAAATATCAATCTGCCTTTACCCCCAGAGCTTGAAGCTGTGGTTGATAAACCTATTTTATCCGCACAAATAGCGGCTGATTTTGAACAACTTAAAACGCACTTATTTAAAACCTTAACTTAAAAAGGCTAAATTTGTGTGTAACTACAAAAGCACTTTTGGGTGCTTTTTTATTTTTAATATTTCTTTTTCTTTGTTTTAAATGGCTTTTTTGAAAAATTTCTATTTTATGATCTTCGTCATAACATCATCAATACCACTAGTGTAGATTGAATATATTCAATGTTTGCTTAATCTTTATACATGAGGGAATGGTGATAATGGATAAGATGATACTGAAAAGGCTTATGAATGATCATAAGCATATTGCTATCTTACTTGATGTATTAGCGAAGAAAAACATCAAACTTTCTGAAGGAGAAGCGGTTAATTTTGCGCTTATCAGAGATGTTGTCGAATATATGCAAGTTTATGCTGAGCATAGTCATCATCCTTTAGAAGACATTACGTATGATTACTTTGTAAAAAAGTTTTCTAGTCCATGTAATACACAATTACACGAAGAGCATAGCCGCCTCGCAGAGTATTCTGGCGCGTTAATGTATAGTTTGAATTTAATCTTATCAGACGTAGTCATTTCAAGAGAAAAACTGGTGACTGACCTGCAGGCTTATGTAGAAATTCAACAAAAGCATATGCAGTATGAAGAAACAGAGTTATTTCCTTTGTTCGCTAAACAACTGAAAGAAGAAGACTGGCTAAAGATTAAGTCACAATGCGATAAACAATTAGTCGAAGATCCGTTATTTAGTGATAATGACGAGACGATATTTGATGAGCTTAGAGAGCATATCTTTCATGCTGATAAAAGTTAATTTAACAATTTCGATACAAAAAGAGCGCCTAAGGCGCTCTTTTTTTACTTCTATAACTGAATAAATATGCAGTTAGTTGTTTATGCCTAAAGTGGCATAGTTTCAAAGTCAAAATCAAAACTTGTATCAATGTCTTGAAGTTCTTTTAGTAGACGCTGCTTGTCCTTTAACGCTTCTATCTCCCGCCATTTACGTTTTTTGTTCGAGCTTTTTGAGCGAGTTGGTCTTTCAACAACTTGGTCTAGCGCACCACCATAGTCTAATCGATCCATGGTAAACCTCCCTTGTTATTATGATGTCTCTATGCAAATAAGTATCATATTTCTTCGCTATAGTGCAATAGTTATGTTTCATTATTGTTAAGGGGGTCTGACGGTTTAATGAAGCTGGACTGGATAAAATAGTGACATCTGCTACCGACTTGTATGAACCACATACAAAAAAGCCAGCTTGCGCTGGCTTTTTTAGTGTTTATATCTGACCTTGTCGATATAAATTAATTAATGCATTACTGGAAGAATCTAGTTCGGAAGCGTCATTTTCAGCGCCAATCCGATCAAGTACATCATTGCCTAGCAACTTACCGAGCTCTACACCCCATTGGTCAAATGAGTTTATTTGCCATATAGCGCCCTGTACGAAGGTTCTGTGCTCATAAAGTGCGATGAGTGAACCTAAGGTGCTCGGAGTCAATTTATCCATTAATAAGGTGTTACTTGGCTTATTGCCCGTCATCACTTTATGTTTAGAGATAAGTGCTTTTTCACTATCAGGTAAATGCTTACCTGATAACTCAGCCAATGCTTCATCAAATGTGCGTCCTTGCATTAATGCTTGAGTTTGCCCAAAACAATTAGAAGCAAGCTGGTTGTGATGCTCGCCTAATGGATTGTGACTTTGCAAAGGCATAATGAAATCAGCTGGAATTAATGCAGTACCTTGATGCAATAATTGATGATAAGCATGTTGACCATTGGTTCCTTCACCGCCCCAAATTACGGGACCTGTGCTGAAGTCAACTTCAGTGCCATCTAACATGACTGATTTACCGTTACTTTCCATATCAAGTTGCTGGAAGTAAGCTGGTAAGCCACGCAAATAGTGATCGTAAGTGAGTACAACATGAGATTGAGCATGATGAAAGTTACCATATAGCACAGACAGCATGCCCATGATCACTGGCATATTTTGCTCAAATGGGGCGTTGGCAAAGTGGTTATCCATCTGGTGGGCACCATCAAGCAGTTGCTTAAAGTTATCCATACCTACTAGTAGTGCGATGGGTAATCCGATTGCAGACCATAATGAATAGCGACCGCCAACCCAATCCCACATAGGGAAAATGTTACTCGCGTCAATACCAAAGTCAGTTGCTTTAACGACATTTGAAGTGACTGCAACAAAGTGCTTGGCTACATCTGCTTGAGAGCCACCATTTGCAAGGAACCAGTCTTTTGCACTCAGAGTGTTGGTTAAAGTCTCTTGTGTGCCAAACGACTTTGAAGACATCACGAACAAAGTTGTTTCGGCATCTAAAAGTTTAAGCTTTTCACATATAGAGCTTGCATCAACATTGGCGACAAAATGACAATTTAGGCCCTTAACCCAATATGGGCGAAGTGCTTGAGAGACAATTTTGGGCCCTAAAAAAGAACCACCAATACCAATACTGACGATATCAGTAATGGTTTTTCCGGTATGTCCTTTCCAGTGACCTTGTTGAACGGATTCAACAAATTGTGTCATTTTGGCTAAGGTCTGTTGCACTTCAGGAACAATATTACAGCCTTCAGCCATAATGACTTGCTCAGGCTTGCTGCGAAGTGCGGTATGCAATACCGCGCGTCCTTCAGTATTATTAATAATATCGCCGTTAAACATTGCTGTAATTTTATCACTTAAGTTTACTTCTTCAGCTAACTTAAACAGCAAGGTAAGGGTTTCATCATTAACGCGGTTTTTAGAGTAATCTAATAGTAAACCGCAGTCTTTAACACTAAGTTGCTCAAACCTTGAAGGGTTTTGAGCAAACAGTTCGCGCATATGTGGTAATGCTGCTGCATTTTGAGATAACTGCTGCCAGGTATTACTCTGCGTTAAATGTGTCATGCAAATCACTCCATTGAATTTGGATTTAGCCAAGTTTCTCGTTTAACATGACCTCTAGTTTTCCTTGGTCAATAGCAAAGTTACGTATACCTTCAGCAAGTTTATCCACTGCCATAGGGTCTTGGTTATACTCCCAGCGGAACTCAGCTTCAGTCAGCGGTGTTGGCGCTGCTTCAACTGAAGTTGCAGTTGTTAGCTTTTGAGTAATCGCTACGTCGCTGTTAGCTAATTCTTCTAGTAATGCAGGGCCAATCGTTAAACGATCGCAACCTGCAAGCTCAATGATCTCGCCGATATTACGGAAGCTTGCGCCCATAACAACAGTGTTATAACCATGACGTTTGTAGTAGTTGTAGATTTCAGTTACTGATACAACACCAGGGTCTGTTTCTGCAGTGTAATCAAGACCTGTGTCTTTTTTGTACCAATCTAAGATACGACCTACAAACGGTGAAATAAGGTAAACACCGGCTTCAGCACAAGCTCGAGCTTGAGCAAAGCTAAATAATAATGTCAGGTTACAGTTGATACCTTCTTGCTCAAGCTGCTTAGCGGCGCAAATGCCTTCCCAGGTTGAAGCAAGCTTAATCAGAATGCGAGATTTATCGATACCCGCTTCTTTATAAAGCTGGATAAGTTTATGTGCTTTTTCAATTGAGCCCGCTTTATCAAATGAAAGACGTGCATCAACTTCTGTTGAGATACGACCAGGAACAATTTTTAAAATTTCTACGCCGATATTGACTGCTAATTTATCGCCTGCATCTTCTACTTGTTGTGCAACATCATTTGACTGAGCTTTAGCCCAAGCAATTGCATCATCAATGAGCGGTGCGTATTCAGGAATTTGTGCAGCTTTTAAAATCAGAGAAGGGTTGGTGGTTGCATCTTCAGGTTGGTAACGTTTAATTGCTTCGATGTCGCCAGTGTCTGCAACGATGGTTGTCAGTGCTTTAAGTTGAGCTAACGTGTTCGCCATGGAAATTTCCCTCTCAAGTAACAAAGTTATTTTGTTCAATGCGGATATTAGATGCGATTTTACTGTATTTTCCAATACAATTTGTAAAAAAATTACATAAAAAATGCCATTCAGAGCGATTTAAAAGTAAAACATGTCATTTAATACCTGAATTTATTGGTAGTAAAGCCAATTTACTAATGTATAAAGCCAATTTAACTTAGTAAATATAAAGAGTTACCATTTTTTATTTGTATGATGAAAGTTTTAAAATAAAAAAGTCGCTGTAAGCAGCGACTTTTTAATCTAGTACCACAGTTCTGTGATTATTTTAGTACAGGGCGTTTCTCTGCACCACTAACAACAGCGTCAATACGACGGTTTTGCTTGTTAGCTTCTGCAGATGTTCCTTCCATTAATGGATTATCCTCACCAAAACCAACAGCTTTTAAACGGCTTGCATCAATGCCATATTTATTAACTAGTGCATCAACAACAGCTTGAGCACGTTGTTCTGATAAGTTCATATTGTAATCAGCGTTACCTACAAGTGAAGCATGACCTTCAATTACAGCTGTAGTATGTTGATTTTCTTTTAAGTATTTCGCGCCTTTCTCAAGACGATCGTATGATTCAGGTTTCAATACTGCAGAATCGTTGTCGAAATATACACCTTCCATGCGTGAAGAAATTGGGGCATCTTCATAGATAGTACATCCTTGCGCATCGACCTTATGAGTCGACGGCGTATCAGGACACATGTCTTTGTCATCAGTAACACCATCATTATCAGAATCGATTGGTGCAGCAACAACTGCTGCTACAGCAACAGGTGCGACAACAGCCGCTGGCTTTTCAGTGCCAAAGCGGTAGCTAAGCTCAAGTCCCCAGTAGTTACTTTCCATATCTAAGGTATTGTACTTGTCGTCATCAAGGTTTTCATAACGACGGTATTTCGCTTGTAACTTTAAGTTTTCAGTAAAGTTATAACCAACACCGACACCCACGTATGGAGCAATACCACTGTCACTGTAGTACTCTGTGTTGTAGTTCTTTTTATTTGAAATTAGGTAGTTCATTGCACCAGCTTCTGCTGATAAACTCCACTTTTCTGCAATTGGCATAAACGCCGCTAAACCTAATGTCATGCCTCTAGCGCCGACATCATTACGTTTATTACTATAATCAGTCCATTCAGCTCGGCCTAGGTCACGGTAGCCAAGCTCAACACCAAAGTAATCATTGAATAAATAACCACCGAAAACATCCCATGCATATGGGTCATCTTCGCCACAAATTTTCATTGTTTTAAGGTCACAGTTAGGCTCGTAGTTATTGATACCTAAACCACCACCAACGTACCACGGCGTTAACTCTTGCTCTGCAACAGCAGCAAAAGGTAACAGTGAGGTGAGTAATACTACTTTTAATGTGTTCTTCATCATGTATAAGTCCATTGTTATGTTACTTCACCAAAACACATGTAAATGAGTTGTTTATGACATGTGCCGCCGACGCTTATGTGGTGTTCCTATTATGTTTTTGTCAGCAGCGTAATTATCGTCGTAAATTCAATGGTTTTCCATAGTAAAAAAGCATAATGTTGTAATTTGTAGTGAATTATATTGCTTGCTTGTTGTGATTGTTGTGCTATGTCAAAATCGTATTCTCTCATTTTTTACTGATATTTTTATTGATTCACATAAATTTGAGGTCTTTAAAAGCAATCACAAAAAAAAGCGCCCTTAGGCGCTTTCGTGAGTTGTTTAAATAGAAATGGGTAGTTAACGGGTCCAAACCCAGTTTTCAATTTCTTTAGGGTCAACACCGTTAGCTTTGATGTAGTTACGGTGTTCAACTAATCGCTGCAGCATGTCTGTGGTGATAGCCACGTGCTGTGTTTCATCTATTACACCTTGTTGGAACAGCTTATAGGCCATATCAATCACTAAATGGTAGCGTGATGTGCCATTACGAACGCCCATATCAAATGGCGTTGTCGTTGAACCTTCTTCTTCATAACCTTTAATTCTGAAACGGCGGCTACCTTTATAATCAAAGACCAATTTCTTAATTGTATTTGGGTAACCATGGTAGTTAAATACTACGCCTTTATCTTCAGTAAAGATTTCGTCCATCATCCAAGGTTTATTTTGGAATGCTCTACTGCCTAAGCCATTACTATTTAATTCGGTAACGCTAACAAAGCGGATCCGCACTCTTGGTAATAGTTCTCGGATGAGTACCAGTGATGCCATACATTCTTGGGTGACGTAATCACCACAACCAGCAAGCACGACATCCGGGTTTTCATCTGAAGCGAAATCCCAAACCATTACACCATCTTCAGTTTGTTTACGTGACTCATCAAGTGACAACCATTGAGGTAAGTCTTTTTTACCTGCGACTAAAATATTCAATTTATCGCGGTCTTCATAAGCACGTTCTGTATAGGTAAGTGTAGTATTACCATCTGCAGGTAAATAAGCAGAGATAATGTCAGGGTGCTTTTCTAACATTGCCCCTAAGAAAGAAGGGTTTTGATGAGAGTAGCCATTGTGATCTTGACGCTCTAGTAATGAAGACAGTACCACATTACAAGAAGGTACAGGTTTACGGAAGTGCACTCCTTGGCTTGCATATACATATTTACAGTATTGGTCTGCCATTGATGAAACGACTTGTGAGAAAGCTTCATAGGTCGGGAACATTGCATGACGACCTGTGACAGTGTAACCATGCATCATCCCAAAGAGTAAGTTCTCTGAGAGTAGCTCAATCACACGACCGTCGCGAGCCATGTCTTGATCCCAGCTCTTGATTGGCCATTGCCAAGCACGATCTGTTTCTTCGAAGACCGCTTGCAACTGGTTAGAGTATGTTTCATCTGGGCTAAAGATACGTAGGTTACGTTGGTCGCGATTTAATTTGAATGCATCACGCATCCATTCACCCATTTTATACATTGAAACACCGCGAGAACCACGAGGCGTCTCAGGGCCATAGCTGAGCTTTTTAAGATCTGGTTGCGCAAGCGCGCGTACAATTTCGCCGCCGTAGCTCAAATGCTGACGGCCACAACAAAGATGTTTAGGTGGGATCAGAGATTGAATGTCTTTATCAAAGGTAATTTCACCTTCAGCGTTGATGTCACACAACTCGTCAAATTTGTAGCTGTCTAACCACTCGTTTAACGCGGTTAAATGACTAGGGTCAGTTGCACATTTATTAACGATAACTTGATGTGACTCGCAGTTGCCTTCAAGTTTTTTGCCGCCATGTTCAGCGGTACCCGTCCAACCTTTGGCTGTACGCATTAAAATCACTGGCCAGCGGGGTTTACATACATCTTCACCATTTCTAGCACGAGTTTGAATGTCATTGATCATCTCGTAAGAAAGGTCCATGGCTTTGGCCATTTGTTCAAATACGTCTTCTTCAAGTTCATCATCAACAATAATAGGATGGTAACCTAAACCACGAAATTCTAAATCCAGTTCTTCATGATCCATGCGACCCATGCGAGTCGGACCAGAGATCTTATAACCATTAATATGGACAATAGGAAGTACAGCACCATTGGTAGCGGGATCGACTAAACGGTTTGCATACCAAGATGCTGCAAGAGGGCCTGTTTCTGATTCGCCATCACCGACGAGACAAGCAGCAATTAAATTAGGGTTATCAAGCACAGCGCCCCAAGCAACTGACAACGAGTAACCTAATTCACCACCTTCAAGTATTTGACCTGGTGCTTCAGGGTTTGCATGAGAAGGGTAGCCGTAAGCAGCAGAGAACTTTTTACAGATGTCTTCGATCCCAGCTTCATTATATGGAATTGTTTCTGGGTAAAAGTGGCTTAATGAACCTTCTACAAACAAGTTTGCCTGAACTGCTGGAAAACCATGACCTGGACCGACAAGATAAATGAAATCTCTTTGATGTTTTACAATAAGTCGATTGACGTTGGCATAGACAAAGTTGATACCAGGGCATGTGCCCCAATGGCCAAGTAGTCGTGGTTTGATGTCTTCGTGTTTCAAATCTCTTTTAAATAATACATTTTGTTTTAGGTAGATTTGAGAAGTAGCGAGGAAATTTGTAGCTCGAACAAATTTCTTTAGCGACGTGATTTCATTTGCATGCGTCATATTGACCTCAATGTGTAAAGTAAAATTCATTTAACCTTTAATGAGAACACTGTATTCTTTAAATCGTTGCAATAATGTGGTCTTTGTCTAAGTTTTTATTAAATGTTTTTATTAAAAAAATGGGCGCAGGTTGATTTAGTGTTAATTCTTTTAAGCTTCAGGACCTAAGAATGTTATTTGTGATGAGGGGAAAGGTGAGTAATTAGATAAATGTGATAAAGATCACCTGACGGTTCAGATCATCTATGCTAGTTTTTTGCTCCGAAAAAATCGGAGATAATGAATTGAGAAAGTTTGCTAGGCATTCGTGCTTAAAAAAAGTAAAGTTAACTCGATCAAATCCTAAATAATAAATAACTAATATTTTCGCTCACTGAAACTCAATCTAGGCAGCTAGCCTGAAAAGGGCTGTTGACATAGACCTTGAGTGTTTTTATTAAAATAATACGATAATTTTATTTTGTCTGAAGCTATAAGCCATTGGGGTAATTAACTACAGGCTGACTTCCTGCAAAATAAAGTTATTCCAAGGAATAAATAAAGCAATGGCAATGTTAGAAACGATTGTGAATTTCATGAACGATTTACTCTGGGGTAAATTGTTAGTTTACGGGCTAGTTGGTGCAGGTTTATTTTTCACTGTGCGTCTTGGCTTTATCCAAATTGCGCATTTTACACACGGCCTCAAGATCCTCGCGATCAGCCGTCGTCCAGGCCGTCATGGTCTATCTTCTTTCCAAGTCTTTTGTACCAGTATGGCTGCCCGTGTCGGTGCCGGTAACATGGCAGGTGTTGCTGTAGCGATTGGTATGGCAGGCCCTGGTGCAGTGTTCTGGATGTGGGCAATTGCCGTGTTGGGTATGGCAACCGCGATGATCGAATCCACTTTAGCGCAGGTTTATAAAGTGAAAGATTCAGACGGACAATACCGTGGCGGTCCTTCTTACTACATGGAGAAGGGCCTAGGTCAACGTTGGATGGGGATTTTGTTCTCAATCTTGTTGATTATCTGTTTTGGTCTTGTCTTCAATGCGGTACAAGCGAATACAATTACTGGCGCAATGACTGCGGTATTTGGCTTTGAACCTGTCTATGTAGGTATTGCCATTGCGTTATTTAGTGGCGTTGTGATTATGGGCGGCCTTAAGAAGGTTGCTAAAGTTTCTGAAGTTATCGTGCCAATTATGGCTGTAGCTTACATTGCTATCGCATTGGTTGTTGTATTAATGAACATTGAGCAATTACCAGCTGTCTTTACATTAGTGATTAAGAGCGCATTTGGCTGGCAAGAAGCAGCTGGTGGCGCGGTTGCCTACAGTATTGCTCAAGCGATGCAAGCGGGTATTGCACGTGGTTTATTCTCAAATGAAGCGGGTATGGGTAGTGCAGCAAATATTGCAGCGAGTGCTTCACCAAATCCAAATCACCCAGCATCGCAAGGTTATATGCAAATGATGGGTGTTTTCTTTGACACTATCGTGATTTGTACTGCAACTGCGGCGATTATTTTATTGTCTGGCGATGCTGCTGGTAGTGGCGATGGTATTGAGATGACAATTAATGCGTTATCTTCTCATGTTGGTGATTGGGGCGGTGCATTCATTGCTTTTGCTATTTTACTATTCTGTTTCACTTCTATTATTGCTAACTACTCTTACGCTGAAACTAACGTAATGTTCCTTTCAGGTAATAAAAAAGGTGCTTTACCGTTATTCCGTTTAGCAGTTTTAGGTATGGTAATGTTTGGTGCTATTGCGAAAATTAATATCGTATGGAACCTAGCTGATGTATCTATGGGCTTAATGGCATTAGTTAACATGATTGCATTGTTACTATTATCAGGACTTGCTGTGCGAGTGATTAATGATTACCGCCAACAGGTTAAAGCGGGTGAAGAGCCGGTGTTTGATACAGACAAGTTCCCTGAACTTGCTGATCAACTTGAAGATGGTATCTGGAAAAATAAGCCAGTTGAATCTGATAAGTAACTAATATTTTCTGAAGAGGGTGCTTAATTTCTGAGTATTCAGTTAACTAAAGTAAAACTCTATTAGAACAATCTAAAAAACCATGCATATATTGCATGGTTTTTTTTATTGAGCCCAGTATCATAGAGAGCATTAAAGTTAAATACTGTATGGCTTAATAGGATAGTTAACGATGTTAGTATTAGTTTCTCCTGCAAAAACATTAGATTTCGAAACCACGGCTAAAACCACGTCATTTACTCAACCCACTTTATTAGATCATAGTCAGCAATTGATTAAGGTTTGTCGTGAGCTTACACCAATGGATATTGCTTCATTAATGAAAGTAAGCGATAAAATAGCAGGCTTAAATGCGGCTAGATTCAGTGAGTGGCAACCTAATTTCACTCTTGAAAATGCAAAACAAGCCATGTTTGCTTTTAGAGGTGATGTGTATACCGGACTTGATGCCGATTCTATGTCGGAACAACAAGTTGAAAAAGCTCAAAACCATCTGCGAATCCTGTCTGGGCTTTATGGATTATTAAAGCCGCTTGATTTGATGCAAGCTTACCGCTTAGAAATGGGCACAAGTTTAACTAACCCTAAAGGCAAAAACCTCTACGCCTTTTGGGGAGACATCATAACAGATGAAATAAATGCTGCTGTTAATGAGCAAGCTGATGACATTATTGTAAATTTAGCATCGAATGAGTACTTTAAAGCGGTTAAACCAAAGCAACTGAAGGCAAGCTTAATTACTCCAGCTTTTAAAGATTGTAAAAATGGTCAATATAAAGTCATTAGCTTTTACGCTAAAAAAGCCCGTGGTTTAATGGCGAGGTATTTGATTGATAATGACATTAACACATTAGCAGGGATCCAGAAGTTTGATGCTGATGGTTATTACTTTAGTGAAGAATTATCTACACCAGCTGCACCTGTGTTTTTACGTGAAGAAAGAACGTAACTTCAACGATCTTGATTAAGTAAATTTATAATTAGCTATGTGTTTTGGGCTAATGTGGTGTTAAACAAAAAGCAGCTAATTAGCTGCTTTTTGTTTGGATGAAATAAAGCTCAGAAGGACTACTTTTTATCATCTTTTTTGGCAAGTGGACGTAAATCTAATTCTGATTGCGCCATGATATAAGCAAATTGTGCATAAGCTGCAACATTTTGAGCTAGCGCCTTAGGATCAATCTTATCTAAGGTATCATTTGGCGTATGGTGATAATCGAAGTAATCAGTACCATCTTGCCTTAGTGATGCCACTGGCACGCCCAGAGAAGGCATCATTGACACATCTGGACCACCAGTTGCTTTATTGTTACCGAGTTTAACGCCATTGACTGTCATCGCGCTGTGTTCTACTTTTACTTGTTCAAATACAGCTGGGTTAACATTAAAGTCGATTTGATAAATCTCGCCTGCGCCAAAATCAGACTCTGCGGCAATATAGTGTTTTGTCAGTTCGTCAGCATGCTGTTTAGCGTAAGCTTTACCACCAACTAGGCCTACTTCTTCAGCAGCGTATAAAACGACTCTGATGGTTCTTGCTGGCTTGTTTGGCAAGTCTTGAATAAGTTTGGCTGCAGCAGTAACAATCGCAACACCAGCGCCATCATCAATTGCGCCTGTGCCTTCATCCCAAGAATCTAAGTGAGCACCAATTAGCACGACTTCATCAGGCTTACTGCTTCCTGTTACCTCTGCAATGACATTGTAAGAAGTCGCGACGCCTAAGTTCTTTGAAGTGAGATTAAGTGACAGTTGAATATTGTCATCTCGTTTTAGCATGGCATTAATCATGTCGGCATCAGGTGCAGACAACGCAGCTGCAGGTATTTTTGCTACGCCGTCTTTATATCGCATCATTCCAGTATGCGCCATGCGGTCATGATCGGTTCCTATTGAGCGAATGACGACAGCAACAGCTCCTTTTTCGGCAGCTGCAACAGCGCCTCGTGAGCGACCTCCTACTGATTTACCGTAACCTTTGCCTGTAATGTGTCTTTCCGTCTTATGATCAATAAAAGCAATTTTACCTTTTACGCTATCTGAATCGGCAGCTTGTAAGTCGGCGAGGGTATCGAAACGCACTATTTGCGCTTGTATCCCTGAGTCAGGTGTCGAGACGCTACCGCCTAATGCACTAATAACCAGTGGTTGCTCAAAAGGAGCGATAATAGAAGCCTTTGCACTGCCACGATACCAAGCGGGTACTTGAACAGATTCTTTATAAACTTTATCAAAACCTAATGATTCTAGTTTGTTCATAGCCCAGTTAACGGCGATGATATCTTTTTCAGAGCCCGCTAATCTAGGGCCAACTTCTACAGTTAATGACTCAACGATGTCATAACTTAATGAAGACGACAGGGCTTTTGTCGCTAGTTGTTGACTAATTTGGTTATTCTTATTGTTCTCTATTACCGTCTCGTTTGTTACTTGTGTATCACTTTGGTTACTTTGACAGCCTGATAATGCTGTCAAAATCATCGCGGCGCAGAGAGTCTTATTGTAGTTTTTCATGAGTTTCCTTCATTTTTATTAGCTAAGTCTCATTTTTAAAAACAATCTACCAAAAAGTGTGCTTCATGTCGCTGCCCTATTTGTTAGGGAAGGCTATATTAGCCATGGAGATGATTGAGGAGAACCAAGCGCGTGATGAATATTGAATTAATGCAACAGCGTGCAGATCATGCTGTAGTAATGCTGAAAGCACTAGCAAATGAACGTCGTCTGTTTATTTTGTGTCATTTGCTTAATGAAGGTGAAATGTGCGTTGGTGAGATGAACAAAAAGCTAGGTCTAAGCCAGTCTGCGTTATCGCAGCATTTAGCTTGGCTAAGAAAAGATAATCTCGTTTGTACACGTAAAGAAGCCCAAACTGTTTTCTATTCACTGAAAAGTGAAGAAGTACGTGAGTTAATCAAAGTATTGGACAACTTATATTGCCACTAGTGGCTCAGTTTAAAATACTCAGATTGAACATACTCAAAGCGTCTTAATTATACTTACGTGATGTAAGTTATGATTAAGGCGTTTTTTTATGCTTAAAATTTATGATGAATAGAGAAACAAAGAGCTTGAATGCAAGGGATGGTAAATTATAGATATAAAAAAACCGACCTAAGTCGGTTTTTTAAAAACTAAATCACAAAATTAAGCAGCGATTGCTTTGATTCTTGTGTTTAGACGTGCCTTTTGACGAGCAGCTTTATTCTTGTGAATAAGGCCTTTAGTCGCCATACGGTCAACAATTGGTTGTGCTTCTGCGAATGCTTCTGTAGCCGCTTTATGGTCACCGCTCTGGATAGCAGCGATAACACGTTTAACGTATGTACGTAACATTGAACGACGACTAGCATTATGCTGACGACGTTTTTCAGATTGAAGCGCGCGCTTCTTTGCAGACTTGCTATTAGCCAAGGTGCAACTCCTAAAACTGGGATTAATACTTTGAGGGCGAGGAATATGCCTGCTTTTATTCATTTTGTCAATGAATATGGCAGAAATATCCTCAAAAAGACAAATAAAACTACCTTGCTCGGTTATCTTCAACCCAACTCGTGTAAGATGTGGCGCATTCTACCAGTTCTTGTATTGCATAAACAGTATTAGAATTGAAAAATTGAGATATATCCACGTTTAATCATTCGTTAGCAAACTGCTATGGAGGGGTGTTTGAGTAAAAAGCTATTAAAATCAGGTGCAATTGTCAGTGTGATGACATTAGTTTCAAGAGTATTAGGCCTGATAAGAGATGTGGTAATTGCAAACTTAATGGGCGCAGGTAGTAGTGCCGATGTGTTTATCTTTGCTAACAAGATCCCTAACTTTTTACGTCGCCTTTTTGCTGAAGGAGCTTTTGCACAGGCATTTGTGCCGGTTCTGACTGAGTATCAACAAAAGAATACCCCAGAAGAAACACGAGAACTTTTAGCTAAAGTCTCAGGAACACTGGGGGGAATAGTCAGTGTTGTGACATTATTAGGTGTGATTGCTTCGCCAATACTTGCCGCACTATTTGCTGGTGGTTGGTTTTATGATTGGCTAAATGATGGGCCGAATGCTGAAAAATTTGAACTTGCAGCATTAATGCTAAAAATTACCTTTCCTTATTTATGGTTTATTACTTTTACAGCATTAGCTGGCTCTATCCTTAATACCAGAGGTAAGTTCGCAGTCTCAGCTTTTACTCCAGTATTTTTAAATATCACCATTATTGTTGCAGCTCTTTATTTTGCGCCTACGATGGAGCAACCTGAGTTAGCGCTAGCATGGGGGGTATTTACTGGTGGCTTAGTGCAGTTTTTATTTCAACTGCCTTTTTTATTGCGTGAAAATGCATTAGTTAAACCTTCTTGGGGCTGGAACCATCCTGGGGTGGTAAAAATTAGAACCTTGATGATCCCAGCTTTATTTGGCGTTTCGGTTTCTCAAATAAACTTGTTATTTGATACCTTTATAGCCTCATTTTTAATGACGGGATCCATAAGTTGGTTATATTACTCAGACAGATTACTTGAATTTCCACTAGGGTTGTTTGGTATTGCCATTGCGACGGTCATTCTGCCAGCATTATCAAAAAAGCATGTTGATGCCAAAGGAAGCGATTTTAGTGACACCATGGACTGGGGGGTTAGAGCCATTTTATTACTTGGCGCCCCTGCGATGCTTGGGTTAATTATTTTAGCTCAGCCAATGTTAATGGTGTTATTTATGCGAGGCGCATTTTCTGTCACAGATGTAGAGATGGCATCATATAGTTTGGTTGCATACGGTTGTGGTTTGTTGAGCTTTATGATGATTAAGGTTTTAGCGCCAGGTTACTTCTCTCGTCAAGATACGAAAACACCGGTTAAATACGGCATTATCGCCATGATAAGTAATATGATATTCAATATTATTTTTGCCATTCCTTTTGGCTATGTTGGTCTTGCTATTGCCACCTCTATGTCAGCCTTACTTAATGCAAGTCTTCTATATCGTGGATTACATATCGCTGGGGTGTACAAATTTAGCCGCGCGACATTAGTGTTTTTCTTCAAAGTGGTTATCGCTACGGCGATTATGGCACTACTGCTGCTATACACATTACCTGCTCAGTCTATATGGTTAGATATGTCGATGATGGTGAAGGTACTAACCTTAGTTAAATTGATCGCTTCGGGTGCAGGTGTTTATTTATTAAGCTTAGTATTGATGGGGCTGAGACCTTGGAAGATGAAACGTCAATCATGAATGCTGATTATCGAATCTATCTAGTATATAATCAGCCGATTTACAGTAGCAGTTAATTGGCGTAATGGAACTAATTCGCGGTATACACAATATTTTACCTTCGCATCATGGATGCGTGCTCACTATTGGTAACTTTGATGGTGTGCATCGTGGTCATGCGCAAGTGCTTAATAACTTAGTTAATAAAGCAAAACACTTTCAATTACCTGCAGTGGTTATGACGTTTGAACCTCAACCTCAAGAGCTATTTCGTCAACAAGATGCCCCAGCAAGAATTAGTTTATTGCGTGACAAGATTAGTTTGCTTGATGAGCTGAATATTGATCGATTGCTTTGTGTTAATTTTAATAGTCATTTTGCCAATCAACCGGCTGAGCAGTTTATTGAAGATTTGCTGGTTAAAAAGCTTGGGGTGAAATACTTAGTTGTTGGTGATGATTTTTGCTTTGGTAAAAACAGATCTGGCACCTTTGAGATGTTGCTTGAAGCGGGTAAAAAGTTCGGCTTTACGGTTGTGAGTACTCAGAGTTTTATTCTAGGCTCTATTAGAGTAAGTTCTACAGCAGTGAGGGAGCAACTTGCTTTAGGTAATCTAGAGCAAGCAAGACGATTATTAGGTCACCCCTTTGTATTAACTGGCCGTGTTGCACACGGACAAAAGTTAGGCAGAACCATAGGTTTTCCTACTGCAAATATTGCCCTAAAGCGAAAGGTTTCACCTGTTCGTGGTGTGTTTGCGGTGAAAATGTATTGGGATGACAGCGATATTTATGAAGGCGTTGCCAATGTAGGTTTTAGACCTACGGTTGATGGGCAAGTCTGTCAGTTAGAAGTCCACTTATTTGATTTCAACGGCGACTTATATAGTAAGCGTGTTGAAGTTGAACTTGTGGCTAAAATCCGTGATGAACATCCGTTCGAGTCACTGGAAGCACTAAAAAAACAAATTTTGAATGATGCAAATGAAGCAAAAGCTTTGTTTGGCAATGATGCAGGCTGAAATAAATCAGCCCAATTAATGGTATAGGATCAATGACCGACTATAAATCTACGTTGAATTTGCCGGAAACAGATTTTCCGATGCGCGGTAATCTGGCTAATCGTGAGCCAGAAATGTTAAACCGTTGGACTCAAAACGAACTTTATCAAAAGATCCGTGATAGTCGTATTGGACGCAAACCATTCATTTTACATGATGGCCCTCCATACGCGAATGGCAATATCCATATCGGTCACTCAGTAAATAAAATTTTAAAAGACATCATCATTAAATCTAAAACGATGGCAGGTTTTGACGCGCCATATGTTCCAGGTTGGGATTGTCATGGTCTACCTATCGAACTGATGGTAGAAAAGAAAGTCGGCAAACCTGGTCAGAAAATTTCTGCAGCAGAGTTCCGTGCTGAATGTCGTAAGTATGCAGCTAAACAAGTTGATGGTCAGCGAGATGACTTTATTCGTTTAGGTGTCTTAGGAGATTGGCATAATCCATATCTAACAATGGATTACAGCACAGAAGCGAACATTGTTCGTTCATTATCTAAAGTCATCGATAGTGGCCATTTACACAAAGGTGTAAAGCCTGTTCATTGGTGTACTGATTGTGGTTCAGCCCTTGCTGAAGCAGAAGTAGAATACGAAGACAAAACATCGCCAGCGATTGATGTTGCATTCAATGCTGTAGATTCTGCTGCAGTTGCTGCAAAATTTGCTGTTGAAGGTTATACCCCAACAATTTCAGCTGTTATTTGGACCACGACGCCTTGGACTATTCCAGCTAACCGCGCGTTATGTCTAAGCCCTGAGCTTGATTACAGCCTTGTTGAGTTTGTAAAAGAAGGCGTAACTAAAACTCTGATTTTAGCTGAAGTGTTAGTTGAGTCTTGTATGACTCGATTTGAAGCTGAAAGTCATACTGTTATCGGTACAGTTAAAGGCGCAGAACTTGAGCTGCTTCGTTTTAACCATCCTTTATCAGCATTTGATGTGCCAGCTATTTTAGGTGATCACGTAACAACTGAAGCAGGTACTGGTGTTGTTCATACAGCTCCTGGCCATGGTCAAGACGATTACATTGTTGGTCAAAAATACGGTTTGGAAGTTGCCAATCCAGTTGGTGACAACGGTGTATATAAAGCTGATACAGAGTTTTTTGCTGGTCAACATGTATTTAAAGCAAACAAAAGCGTAGTTGAACTTTTAGAAGAAAAAGGTCAACTATTACATCATGTGGCTTACCGTCATAGCTACCCGCATTGCTGGCGCCATAAAACACCAATTATTTTCCGTGCTACGCCGCAGTGGTTTATCTCAATGGATAACCATGGCTTACGTAAGCAAGCATTAGGCGAAATTGAGCAAACTCAATGGATCCCAGATTGGGGTCAAAGCCGTATTGAGAAAATGGTTGAGAACCGTCCTGATTGGTGTATTTCACGCCAACGTACTTGGGGCGTACCGATCACATTATTAGTTAATCGTGAAACGGATGAGTTGCATCCAGACAGCGTGGCTATTATGGAACGTGTTGCACATCGCATTGAACAAGAAGGCATCCAAGCTTGGTGGGATCTTGAAATCAGTGAGTTGATTGGCGATGAAGCTGAGCAATACCGCAAAGTGACTGATACGTTAGACGTTTGGTATGACTCTGGTTCAACGTTCTCATCAGTTGTTGCATCACGTCCTGAATTTAACGGACATGACATTGATTTATACCTTGAAGGTAGCGATCAGCATCGTGGTTGGTTCATGTCATCGTTGATGATTTCAACTGCTATGAATGGTAAAGCCCCCTATAAACAAGTATTAACCCATGGTTTTACTGTTGATGGTAAAGGCCGCAAGATGTCGAAATCAGTTGGTAACGTCATTGCACCTTTGCAAGTTATCAACAAGCTGGGTGCTGATATCTTACGTTTATGGGTCGCTGCTACTGATTACAGTGGTGAGATGACGGTTTCTGATGAAATCCTAAATCGTAGTGCTGATTCATACCGACGTATTCGTAACACTGCTCGTTTCTTATTAGCTAACTTAAATGGCTTTAATCCAGAAACAGACATGATTGCGACTGAAGATATGGTATCGCTTGACCGTTGGGTTGTGCGCCGCGCGGCCGCGCTTCAAAGTGAAATTATTGAAGCGTATGAGCAATATAACTTCCATTCAGTAACGCAGAAATTAATGCAATTCTGTTCAGTTGAGTTAGGCAGCTTCTACTTAGATATCATTAAAGACCGTCAATACACAGCGAAACAAGATGGTCATGCTCGTCGTAGCTGTCAATCAGCGCTTTACCATATTGCCGAGGCGATGGTTCGCTGGATTGCACCAATCTTAAGCTTTACTGCCGATGAAATCTGGAAGTTGTTACCAGGCGAGCGCACTGAGTTTGTGTTCACTGAAGAATGGTATCAAGGTCTTGAGTCTGTCACGTTAGAAGGTGACTTAAGTGATGATTACTGGCAGCAGTTGCTTACAATTCGTAATGAAGTGAACAAAGTACTTGAACAAGCACGTCGTGATAAGCGAATTGGTGGTTCATTAGAAGCTGAAATCACTTTATTTGCTGATGCAGATTTAGTATCGCAACTTGCCAAAGTTGCTGATGAGTTACGCTTTGTATTGCTTACATCTAAAACAGCTGTTGAAACGTTAGACGCCGCGCCAGCTGACGCAATAGAAACCGAACTAAACTCACTGAAATTAATAGTTAATAAAAGTGACGCACAGAAGTGTGCTCGTTGCTGGCACTACAGTGAAGACGTAGGAACAATCGAAGCTCATCCAACGCTATGTGGTCGTTGTGTAACCAACATTGAAGGCGATGGTGAACATCGTGACTTTGCTTAAGGACTAATAATGCCTCTTACTTGGAAAGAAAGTGGCATTCGTTGGTATTGGGTAGCTGTATTGGTATTTTTTGCCGATCAGCTATCTAAGCAATGGGTGTTAGCAAACTTTGAGCTGTCTGAATCCATACAGCTTTTACCATTTTTCAATTTTACCTATGTTCGAAACTATGGTGCTGCATTTAGCTTTTTAAGCGAAGCGGGTGGTTGGCAGCGTTGGTTCTTTGCCATTATTGCAATTGGTTTTAGTACGCTTCTGACTATTTGGTTACGTAAGCAGTCATCTTCGTTATGGCGTACGAATTTAGCCTATACCCTGATCATTGGTGGTGCTATTGGTAATTTGGTTGATCGTTTAATGCATGGTTATGTTGTCGATTTTATTGATTTCTATTGGAACACTAGCCATTACCCAGCGTTCAATATTGCAGATGCAGGTATTTTTATCGGTGCAGTATTGATAATTTGGGAATCGTTTAAGCCAGAAGAGCCAGTAAAAGAAAGTTAGGGAGAATTACTTTGTCAGAACAACAAGCCTCATTTCGTTCAATTTTGTGTCATATGAATATCATTTTAGAAGATGGTTCGACAGCTGACAGCACTAAGTCATCAGGTAAGCCTGCAAGATTTAATGTTGGTGATGGTAGCTTAAGCCCAGCATTTGAAGCAGAGATAAATACTTTGCAACTAGGTGATAAACATAATTTCACCTTGGAGCCAGTAGATGCATTTGGTGAGTCCAACCCTGATGCTATTCATCATATGGATAGAAGCCGTTTCCCTGCGGATATGGAGCTTGAACCAGGTGTAATCGTCAGTTTTGGCGGCCCAGGTGGAAGCGAAATCCCTGGCATGGTCAGAGAGATTGCCGGTGATTCAATTACTGTAGATTTAAATCATCCACTAGCAGGTCAGAAAGTGACTTTCGAACTTGATGTGGTAGAGGTACTTTAAGATGCTTAAAGTTGATCCGACGTCTCCTGAACTTAATATATTGCTTGCTAATCCAAGAGGATTTTGTGCTGGTGTAGACCGTGCAATTAGTATTGTTGAGCGCGCATTAGAGTTATTTGAACCGCCGATTTATGTTCGTCATGAAGTCGTCCATAATCGTTACGTGGTTGAAAACCTCAAAGATCGCGGTGCAATATTTGTCGATGAACTTGATGAAGTACCTGATAACTGTATTGTTATTTTCAGTGCTCATGGTGTTTCTCAAGCTGTTAGGCAAGAAGCCAAAAGTCGTGGACTAAAAGTGTTTGATGCAACTTGTCCTTTAGTGACCAAAGTTCATCTTCAAGTGACTCGTGCAAGTCGTAAAGGGATTGAGTGTATTTTGATTGGTCACGAAGGTCATCCGGAAGTTGAAGGCACCATGGGTCAGTATGACAATGCTGAAGGTGGTGTTTATTTAGTTGAATCGCCTGAAAGTGTTGCTCAGTTAAAAGTTAATAACCCTGATAACTTGTGCTTTGTCACGCAAACCACGCTTTCTGTTGATGACACATTAGATATTATCGAAGCATTAAAGGCTAAGTTCCCGTCAATTGAAGGGCCGCGTAAAGATGATATTTGCTACGCAACACAGAATCGTCAAGATGCTGTGAGAACGATGTCATCTGATGCTGATTTATTCATTGTTGTAGGCTCAAAGAACAGTTCTAACTCAAATCGATTACGAGAATTGGCAGAAAAAACGGGCACTAAAGCCTATTTAGTAGATACCGCTGCTGATGTTGATGAAGCATGGTTTACTGGTGTCGTTAAGGTTGCAGTGACTGCGGGCGCTTCTGCCCCCGAAGTGCTTGTTCAGCAAGTAGTGGATGCTATTGCCAAATTTGAACCTTCAGTTATTACAGAAGTTGAAGGTCGTAAAGAAGACACTGTTTTTGCAGTGCCTGCTGAATTAAGATAATCCTGCAACTTTTTATCTAAATTTCATATCGTTACTAAAGCCGTAAACCCTCTGGGTTTGCGGTTTTTTTATGCCTACAACTATTGGACTATTTCTTAGGCTATACTGTAAAGATCGCTAAAATTAATCATTAACTAATATTTAGTATACAATAAGTGACCTTTTTGTTTACATCTTGCTCGACTATTAATATGCAGTATAGTATTTTGTATCTAAGTTTAGGATTTTAAACAAATATTTTTAATTGTCATGTCAAAGATATGGCAATCGATGGAGGTTTGACACATATGTCAGCTAAAAGGAATGGATTTTCCTTAATTGAAGTCATGGTTTCGTTAGTCATTTTAACTGTAGGGCTGGTGGGTATTTTTAACCTACATATTGTTGCTAAACGTGGTAGTTACGAGTCTTTTCAGCAAACTCAAGCTTCGTATTACGCCAACGATATTATAAATAGAATGAGAATGAACCGTAGCGAGCTTATCAATTATCAAGGTACTTACTCGGGCATTTCATCTGCACCTGCAAAGTCGTGCGATGTCAATGTTGGTGGTAATAGTATTTGCACAAGTGTTGAGACGAGAGTTTGGGATCTCTATCAATGGGAAAGGATGTTTCAAGGGGACAATGAAAAGTCTTCAGGAACCAACGTTGGGGGGCTTGACACTTCTGTCGCTTGTATTGATGTTAGCGGGCGCGATGTAACTGTAGTTGTTACATGGCGTGGAGTAAGAGCATCATCCGATGGTTTGTCAGAAGCTGGTACTTTTGCGAAAAGTTGTGGTTCTTCAAGTGATAGGCGTCGAGCTTTAGTTCTTGAAACGGCAATTATATAGGGAAAAATAATGCCAAAAAAGCTGAAAATACAGGCTGGTTTGTCGCTTGTTGAATTAATGGTAACGATGTTGATCAGTTTATTTCTAACTGTTGGCATTTTTACCATGTTTAACATGTCCTCAAGTAATGTTACTTCTACGAGCCAATTTAATCAATTACAAGAAAATGGGCGGATAGCATTATCCATTATTGAACGAGACATGAGTCAATTAGGTTTTACTGCAGATATAACAGGCACTGATTTAAACTTTGGTGTGAATACAAGAGTTTCTGCAACAGCTGTAGCAAATGATTGTATTGGGGCTGGAGCTAATAACGCTAGTTTCCCAAATAATCAACCAGCTCATTTTAGAAGACTTTGGGGATATGAAGTTGGTGTTAGTGCTGAGAGCTTAGCTTGCATTACACCTAAATCCAATACTGATGTAGTTCAACTTAAGCGATTAGTTGGCCCATCTGTATTAGCCGCAAGCATGAATGCTACTCGTTATTATGCTGCTGCGACTTCAAATGAAATAGAATTCTTCAACGGTAATGTAGCCCCACCATCTTTACTAAATAGTCGAATCTGGGAATATCAACATCATGTGTATTACATAGAAACAGATGGTGATATACCAATATTAAAACGCCGAACACTTTCGATTGCAAATGGTATGAATAACGATGAGCAATTGGTAGAAGGCATTGATAATATGAGAGTTATGTATGGGTTTGATAGTAATGGTGATGATACTGCTGATAGTTACATGCCTGCACAAAATGTTACCACATTAATGTGGGATAACGCTTTCTTTCAAAGGCTTGTATCGTTAAGAGTATATTTGTTAGTTCGTACGGCTAATGAAGACAAGAAATATACTAATGACGTGACATATCAATTAGGTGATAAAACAGTTGGACCTTTAAATGATAATTATCGTCGGAAAGTGGTTTCAACAACTGTAGTTTTAGAAAACCCAGTTCTAATACGCAATTAATTTTCCGTATTAATAACAAAAATTAACTTGATATGAAGGGCTATTGAGGCTGAGTGTCAATTTTTTAGGTGAAAAAATGCAAAACTCAATAAAAAAGCAGCAGGGAGTAGTACTATTTTTTTCATTAATAGTGCTTGTAATCATGACTGTGATTGGTGTTGCTCTAGCTGTCAATTCAACCCAGTCGCTAAGGATGTCTGGCGCTGGTTCTGAGCGAATTGAAGCTATGGTTTCTGCACAAGGGGGTCAAGAGAAAATGATTGCAGATAATAGTGGAGCGACAATGGCTAATATGGTTGCCGAGACAGTTATGAATGATGCAGCTTTGGGGGTTGTCAATACAGTTACTCCTATGACCGTAGGGGTCGGTGATGATGATTGTCAACGTTCACCTAAAGCAAATTCTGCCAATATGATTAAATGTAAAAGGCTTGAAGTGTCTAGCTCAGCAAATTTTGGCCGCAGTAATTTAGGCCGAGTAACCATTGTTTTAGGTTTTGAACAAGAAGTGTTGTCAGGGAGTTAACCATGATGAAATTTATATTAAGTACATTATTTTTCGCTGTAATTTGCATTTGTGCAAATAGCTTTGCTGATGACACAGAGTTATATGTCTTTGAATCTACTGCGCGTTCAGGTTCAAGACCTCAAGTATTAATTATTTTTGATACTTCAGGCAGTATGGGGACCAACTTTACAACAGATGAACCTTATGAGCGAGGTGATGAAAATGTCAGCGATAACGGGTCTTTATTAACTTCGACTAAGCTATTCTTTACCCGAAGCAGTACAGATATTCCCACTGCGTCAAGTGAACAATATTTTTTACATGGGGTAAATGGCTGTGATGTTGGTGAACAATATTTAGAAGATTACGGCATGTTTACTGGATATATTCGTGAACATAAATACATTGGGGAAAATGGAACTTGGTCAGAGTTGCCGCTAACTGATGGCTCAGGGATTCAACAGGTAGATTGTTATGAAGATATCGCAGAAGGGGTTTATTATAACAACAATACTAACTTTTTAGGCTTCCCTGTTGATGGTCTTGGGACTAGTGCAGATCCAATTAGATATACAGCAGCAGACAACAGTTCAAGTGAGACGGAACTAGAGGCGGCTATTGAAAAAGCCAAGTTAACAAATTTTGGTATTGGGCAACCGATTACACTATATACCGAGAAATATATAAATTGGTATCACAGTACTAAAACTCAAAAAAGCTATTCTAGAATGGATATTGCTCAACGCGTTATTGAGGATACGATCGTTACAACGCCAGGAGTTGATTTTGGATTATCAGTTTTTAATAGAAATGACTCTGATGGCACAAGAAGTGGTGGTCGTATTGTTTATGGTATTTCTCAGACAACAGAAGAGAACAAGGGGACATTGCTTTCGACGATTGGTGATTTAAATGCCAATGGGTACACGCCACTTTGTGAAAACCTATATGAGGCATATAGATATTTTGCAGGTAAGAGTGTTTACTATGGTAATGATGACCCTAATAGAACCCCACTTCGGGATACGAGCGAAACAGTCGAAAAAAATGGTAGTTATGTTTCGCCATTTGTTGGAAAACAATGCCAAGACAAAGCTTATGTGATTTATGTAACAGATGGTGAACCAACTCGTGATAACAATGCCGATGATAAAGTTTTAGCACTTAGTGGAGTTACCACTGCTGATAAATATAGTGGTAATTATCTACCTGCGTTAGCTGGTTGGATTAGCGATAATGATGTAAATACCAATTTAGACGGTACGCAAACAATCAATACTTATACTATTGGTTTTAGTTCTGGTGCAGCAAGTGCAGCTCCGATTCTTAAAGAAACAGCATTAAGAGGAAACGGTGCTTATTATTCAGCAGCTGATGCGCAAAAACTTCAAGAAGCTTTACAGGCAATTTTCTCTAATATTCTAGAGACAAATTCTAGTTTTACCTCTCCTTCTATTTCAAGTAACAACTTTGATAGAACGCAAACACTTGACTCTGTTTATTACGCAATGTTTTTACCGAATAAGGGGCCTCGCTGGTTCGGTAATCTAAAAAAATTCAAAGTGACAGGTTCTGGAGATGTAGTTGATCAAGATGGAAACAATGCCATTGGAGAAGATGGGAACCTAAAAGCTTCAGCGTGTTCTTATTGGACTGCTAAATCCGTTTGTGAAGCCACTAGTGGTGGTGGTGATGGTAATGATGTTGCAATAGGTGGTGCGGCTTTAATGCTGCAAAATACATCTAGTAGAACTTTATACGGAAATTTTGGTTCGGGTGGCGGACTTGAAGCATTCTCTAAATCAAACGCGAGTAATAGCCCAGGTATATCAGGTGATAATGAACTTGCATTATTTATGGGAGTTGACGAGTCTGAGCTAACTAAATTATTTGACTGGGCTGCGGGTATTGATGTTGATGATGAAAATACTAATAGCTCTAGTTCTGACATTCGTCCAGATATTATGGGTGATCCATTACACTCTAAACCATTAGCTATTAACTATGGCACAGATGGTTCTCCAGATGTAAGGGTATTGGTTGGTACCAATCAAGGCTTTTTACATATGTTCAAAGATAAAGGTGATGAAGTAGAAGAAACTTGGGCATTTATGCCTCAAGAGTTACTTCCAAACCTAAGAGAGCTCAGAGCAAACGTGCCTACAGGAGTTCATTCTGTTTATGGTATGGATAGTTCTCCTGTTGCTCATGTAAAAAGGACCGCAAGTGGAGCTGTTGAAAAAGCATGGCTATATGTTGGAATGCGTCGAGGAGGAAAATCTTATTATGCCCTTGATATCACGAATCCTGATTCACCGACATTTATGTGGAAAGTAGATCCTGATTCTCAAGGTATGTCTGAAATGGGCCAATCTTGGTCAGAGCCCGTTATTACTTATATCCCAGGTTTCCCTTCAGGGAATACTTCAGCTGATACAGCATCACCTGTTGTTATCATTGGTGGAGGGTACAATCCTTCAACTAAGGATGGCGATGGGGTTGGATCTGATGATACTAATGGTCGTAGTGTTTATGTTTTAAATGCAGAAACAGGAGCATTAGTACATCACTTTGGTAGTGAGGCTGGTACAAATAAAACCAAGCTCGATGGAATCGTTGATAGTATCCCAAATAGCATAGCCGTCCTAGATAGTAATAACGACAGATTAGCCGATAGACTATATGCGACAGATACAGGTGCTAATATTTGGAGAATGGATTTACCAGGTGGCTCACCAGATGATTCTACTACCCCATGGACTGCCCATAAATTTGCCAGTTTAGGTGGGTCTTCACAAAGTAATGATAGACGTTTCTTCGCTGAGCCAGCAGTAGCACAAACAGTGTTTACTAATATTTCAGATGTTACAGTTAGTACTCCTGATGGTTCTAGTACAATTCGTTCTTATCAAAATGTTCCATATGATGCAGTTACAGTTGGAACAGGGCATCGACCTCACCCACTAGATACCTCTCGTGCAGATAAGTTTTTTGTTGTACAAGACAGAAACGTTGTCACTAAATCATTTACTGGCGCTACAGGTAGTGAGATACCTGATGTATTAGATTTGTCTAACTTGTACGATGTAACTAGTGCCGCTCCTTCTACTGAGGATGATAATGTTGCATTTGGTAAAAAACGAGGTTGGTATTACAGTTTTGGTGGAGCTGGTGAAAAAAGCCTTTCTGCATCAACAATTGTCCAAGGGAGAGTATTTTTTACTTCTTACTTACCAGGTGAAGCGACATCGTCTAATCAATGTTTAGTCTCTGGTAAAGGCCGTTTGTACGGCTTTGATCTTCATAAAGGGACTCGCTCTTACACAAAAGAGTATTTAGAGATGGGTGATAGAGTTCCTGATACTCCTCAGCTTGTTGTTCCACCGAATGGCGATGGCGAAAGTTATATGTACCTTATTGGTATCGGCGCTGCGGGAGATGAAATGGAAAAGGCTGATGATCCTAGTGATGATGGCTGTGCACAAGGTGATGATAAATGTATCGGTGGCGGTTTAGGTGTGAATAAAATTTATTACCATATAGATGAGTAGATTGATGAGAAATGAAAATGGTTTTACATTAATAGAACTTATGATTGCTGTGATTATTATTGGCATCTTATCTTCTATTGCTTACCCAAGTTATACCCAGTTTGTGGCTAAAGGAGCTAGGGCCGATGGTTTAGCGGGTTTAATGGATGTTGCCAACAGGCAAGAACAATTCTATTTAGATAACCGTAAATATACGACTGACATGACGAAGCTAGGATTAAATGCAGACCCTTGGGTTGTCGACAATACGTATTATTCGATTGATGCAGTCGTTGTAAACAATACTGATTTCACTTTAACGGCATCTGCAAAAGGTACCCAAGTGACACGTGATCCTAATTGTGTCTCAATAACATTGAATGCTACGGGCATTAAGTTGCCAGAGGAGTGTTGGAAATGATTCGGTTAATTATTGGTATTTTCTTTACTTTATATTGCTTTTCTCTTGTTGCTGAGGAACAAGAACAGACAAGCACTTATAAATGTTTTATAGAGACAAGCTATGGAAATGACATAGCTATGTTTACTTGGTTTGCAAGTCAGAAAGTTGAAGCACAAGCTTCAATATTGACTCTAGAAGTGAGTACTGTTTCAGGCAAGCGTGCAGTAGTTAGAGGCGTTGAACAGTGTGTAATGACTAGTGAAATGTTTAAATCCAAACAAGCTCGTAAAATGGATGAAGAAATAAGTAGTTATTAAAGTTAGTTAGTCTAATTATTGATAAAAAACCTTCCTACATTATAAGGTGGGAAGGTTTTTATTATAAATACGTAGAGTAAAATCTGTATTGGTTTATAAAAAATACATCTGAATTAGAAATAACCCTTTGAATTGTTACTTATTGGCAGGTAACAGCAGTTTCTATATTTGAAATGCGCCCTGAAACACCAATGGTAATTCCCCTAGAATCCGCATGTGTTTTCTTTCCAGGGCAATATATAATATTACCCGTTTGACTAAGGTTCATTAAACCATCCGCATTAAATGTGTATCGGCTTAATGATGAAGAAATAAAGTCATCACTATTAAACCCTTCAACACTTCTAAGCACAGTATCTTGAATTCCATTGGTACTATCTAATGAACCTAATGTACCGTTATCGATGAATATACTGAATCCTTGGGTCCAATCTGAATCGCAACTCGTACCATTAAAAGGGCATACTGACACTCTGCTGCCGTAGCTAACAGCCTGACTGCGAGCAAATTGCATGCTCGAATTGATCTTACTGATATTACTATTAGCACGTTGGCCTTCATAAAGAGAAACTAACGATGGAACACCTACAGTTAACAGAATAGCTGCAACAGCCACAGTTACCATTAATTCAACAAGTGTAAATCCTTTCAAATCATGCTTCATTTTTTATTATCCTTGGTAATGTTATATCAGTATAACCAAGAGAATAAATAAAATCAGCGAATTGTTAACAGATGTGGACGGTTGTAATTACTTGCAGCTGATATTATTTTTAGTCGAATAACGTACTCTACCTGCTTGATTGACAATTATAGCTTTTGAGTACGGGCTATCGATAGTCTCTGGGCAGTATGTCAAGGTTCCGTTTGTGCCTGATGCTAAGCCATCGGGCTGATATCTAACGGCAAGTCTATTATATTGAATGATGTCTTCTTCATGAAACTGACTTACTTCAAGCATGATGACATCATTGGTATTTACTTGGTTAGTTTTACCTGAATCAATAAACACTGAAAACCCGCTATTCCAATCATCTCCGCATTTATTATTAAGTATGGGGCATACCGTCACCCTTGTTCCGTATGTTATGGCAATATTTCTAGCAAATTGCATAGCTTGTTGTATGGTTTGAAGGTTACTTTCAACTCTAAGTTGCTGCTGTAGGGATTTAAAGGAGGGGAGTGCAATAACTGATAGTAAACTGAATATAGTTAATGTGATCATTAGCTCAACTAAGTTAAATCCAAAGCTCTGGCGATTGTTTATCATATTTTCATCCTTGATATATGGAGGTACCGCATCCTGCAGTATCGGGATTAACTATAGTTCGAAATTTGATGTTTAACTGAAAATTATAATCATAAAATAAATCTAATATCCGGCTGTAACTTAGTGTTCTTTCAAGTAGTATTAATAAAATTATAAATTTTGATAAAAACTCTAAAAGTTACATTGTCTTAAATGATTAGCTTTGAGAATAATTAGGAGTGAGTTGATGAAAAAAGTAGAAGCCATTATTAAGCCCTTTAAATTAGATGATGTGCGTGAGTCACTTGCGGAAATAGGCATTACTGGTATGACAGTATCGGAAGTTAAAGGTTTTGGTCGCCAGAAGGGTCATACAGAGCTATACCGTGGTGCGGAATATATGGTCGACTTTCTTCCTAAAGTTAAAATTGAATTAGTGATCCAAGATGAGCAATTAGATCAGGCGATTGAAGTGATTGTCGATACCGCACGAACAGGTAAGATTGGTGATGGTAAGATTTTTGTCACTGATGTTGAGCGTGTTATTCGTATCCGTACTGGTGAAGAGAACGAAGAAGCGGTTTAATTTGCTTTTAGAATTTATTTAACGATAAAAAAAGCCTCTAACAGATAATCTGTAGAGGCTTTTTTAATCTGGATATTACAGCATGATTTAACCAAGCTTAACGCATCGATGATGAATCTCGAATCACAGGCTCTGGTGTAAATACCATCGACTTCTTATCCACTGTTTCTTTACTATTTGCGATCAGAAGTTCGGTGGCAACTTTTGCAATTTTCACGTTAGGTTGATGTACTGTCGTCAATTTAGGCCAGGTTTGACGTGAAAATGGACTGTCCTCAAAACCTACAATTGACAGGTCCTTTGGGATATCTAGCCCGGCTAATCTTGCTGCAAATAATGCTCCTGCCGCGATTTCATCGTTACAAGCAACAAGCGCAGTTGGCCGTTTAGGTAAATTAATAAGCCTGTTTGCACCTTCAACCCCTGATTCAAATGAATATTGCCCATCTAAAACCCAGTCGTTAACTACTGATAACTGATTTAGTCTTAATGCATCTTTAAAACCAGTTAAACGTTCTTTAGTTGATTCATGGTGCTGATCACCACTTAAAAAGCCAATATCAGAATGCCCCATGTCGATAAGGTGTTGAGTAATTTCTAATGCACCATGTTTATCATTGACGAGTACAGTAAGCCCGTTTTCTGCATCAGTGCTTTCGCCTGCAATAATTCTTACATAATTAGCATCTATTTCATCAAGTGCTGCAAGTATCTTCGGGTCTTCAGACATCGGCGGAGTTAGCACTAGTCCAGATAAACGTGAATGTTTAACCATTTTAGTGAGCTCATCACAAATATCTGGAGACTTGGCATCACAAGGGTGGATCAACAACTCGTAGCCTTTATCCTGGCAGGCTGACAGTATGCCATTTTGCATATCAATAACGTAATAAGCATTGGGGTTATCATAAATGAAACCAATAACATATGACTTGGTACTGGCTAAGTTTCTGGCTGCTAAATTAGGTTGATAATTAAGTTCGCTAATTGCTGCGTTAACTTTATCTACAGTAGTTTGTCTCACTGAGGATTCTTTATTGGTCACCCGTGAAACTGTTTTTATCGACACACCAGCATGTTTGGCGACGTCATTGATGGTTACTTTCATTATTATTTTGCTCTTTGATTCAGGCTATTAACTTAGCAGATATTTATCTGTGTTTGATGACATTTATCCCCCAATAATTGTTATCAAAGCATCTATCAGATGAAATAAAGCAAGTTCAATTACCTCTAATAGTGCTTATTTTTATTGAAATTGGCAATCTTCAATTGTCTTGCTGGTTGGATGAGTCCTTGAATTAAAATAAATGTAGCAAAAATGATACAAGATATTACTTCTTGTAAGGTATTGCTTTTGTTGGGTTTGATAGTTAGTGTTGTTTGGTTTTCGATTGTTTTCTGACTAAAAAAAACACGCCAAAGTTATTTTCTTGTGGCAAGCCTGTTAATTATTGTGTAATGTTTGCTCTAGACATGACAGCGTTGTCATTCCGGATGGAATGGTTATGTATCCAAAAACGATAATAAAGTTATGGAAGGGAAATGAAGATGCGACCTATTAATTTTAAGAAAAATGTTTTAGCAACTAACATTGCTATTTTACTTGGCAGTATGGTTTCAGTAGGAGCATTAGCTGCTGATGCTGAAACAGCAGAAGAAAACATTGAGAAAATTGAAGTAAAAGGCATGCGTGCCTCGATGAAGGCTTCAGTTAACGAAAAACGTTTTTCAAACTCTGTAGTTGATGCTGTAACAGCTGAAGATATCGGTAAATTTCCTGATGGTGACGTGGGTGAGTCATTAGGACGTATACCTGGTGTAGCTGTAAGTCGTCAGTTTGGTCAGGGACAAGGTGTTTCGATTCGTGGTGCTTCAAGCAGCCTAACTCGTACATTATTAAACGGCCATTCAGTTGCTTCAACAGGTTGGTTTGACCAACAGTCAATCGACAGAAGCTTTAACTACAGTTTACTACCATCAGAAATGGTTGGTGGAATTGAAGTTTACAAATCGTCTCAGGCTGATTTACCTGAAGGCGGTATCGGTGGCACAGTCATCGTTAAAACACGTAAACCATTAGATTTAGATGCTAACTCAGTATTCTTTAGCGCAAAAGGTGATTACGGGACAATTTCTGAAGAAACTGATCCTGAATTATCAGGCTTATATAGCTGGAAAAACGAGAATGAAAACTTCGGTTTTCTAATCTCAGCAGCGGGTTCAGAAACAACATATCAACGTAACGGTATTGAATCATTAGTTGGTTGGGGTGATATTGTTCCTACTACATTTGAGCAAGACCGTGAACGAACTGCGATTAACGGTGCGCTTCAATATAGTCCGACAGATAACTTAAACTTTGGTCTAGATTTCATGAGTCTGGATATGCAAGCAAATAATGCCAATACCTCGTTATTTGTTATGTTCCCAGATGATAAAGATGAAGCATGTGAACAACGTAATTCGTTAGGAACTTGTACTTTTTATCGCCGTGATGGCAATGGCGCAAACCCAGGTTGGGCACAAACTTGGGCTCGTCAAGCAAGTATGGATTCAAATACTTACGACTTCAATTTCGATTACGAAAATGAAAGTTTTAAAGTTGAAGGCCGTGTGGGTAATACCAAGTCTGAAGGTGGTACTGAATTAACTTCTAACTATGGTTTTTGGTTAGGTACAGCTGCTGATTACGCTGGTACTTACGATGCAACTGGTGAAGTGATTAAAATTGATGTCGCTAATAAAAACTTCACAGCAGATGATTTTGGTGGTCAATTGTCACCTGCAGGTTGGGCGCTTAAGAAGCAACCAAACTCAGATGAAGAAACTTATGCTCAAGTAGATTTTACCATTCCTACTGATTTAGGCGCTATCACTGCAATTAAAACCGGTGTTCGTTACGCAGACCATGATGTCACTCAGGAAACACTACCAGCAATCGTTAATGCTGATATAGCGGCAAAAGATGCTTCAGCTTATTACAGTGGTCAAATTTCATCGGGCGCAGGTTATACTTTACCTAAGCCAGATATGGATGCCATGTTACGTGATGCCAAAGCTGCTATTGGTGGTTTTTCTAAAGAAGGACCAGTTTATAAGTCAGGTTACGGCACGATTAATGAAGAAAACCTTTCTTTATATTTAATGGCTAATTTTGAGTCTGACGGTATCCGCGGTAACTTCGGTTTACGTTATATTTCAACGGACGCAACATCAGATTACTTTGCTCTTCAAGATGATGGTTCATATGCTGATAATTTAAGTACTGCTGATGCAAGCTACAGTGACGTATTACCAAGTGTAAACATTGCTTTTGATGTGGCTCCTGATGTCATTATCCGCTCTTCAGCATCGCAAGTTATCTCACGACCTAATTACGCAGATATGTTTTCTTCGTCAGCGCTTGTAGGTTATGCAGATGGTACTGCAGGAAATGAAGTTGTTAATACTGGTAACATTGCACTTGAGCCATTTAAAGCGACTCAAGCTGATTTAGGTGTTGAATGGTACTTTAGCCCAGATGGTTTAATGGGTGTATCTTACTTTATTAAAGATGTTAGCTCGTTTGTTACTTCTTCACAGACATTAGATGAAAGCATTGGCATTACGGATCCTGATTCAGGTGAAGATAGCTGGACTGTATCGAGTAAGAAAAACGGAACAGGTGGTCAAATCCAAGGTATCGAGTTACAAATCCAAGATGGTTTTGATAACGGCTTTGGTTACTCAGCTAACTACACTTTTGCAGATTCAGATGCAGCAGCTGAAAACTACCCTGATGAAGTTAGCGTATTCTCTGACTCTTCAAAGCATACAGTTAACTTAGTCGGTTACTACGAGATGGAAGACTTTTCAGCTCGTGTTGCTTATAACTGGCGCAGCGAATACATGATGCGTGAATTACCAGGTTTCTACGGTAACCGCGAACATCAAGATTTTGGAACACTTGATTTAAGTGCAAACTACAACATCACTGAATACTTAGGTATATCATTTGAAGTCGTTAACTTACTTGAAGAAGACAGTGTTCAATTAGGTGTTGCACCTGATGATGCTGAAGTTAAACCTGAGCTTAAAGGCGGATACCCAGCTTGGAGTTTCGAAGGCGAAGCTCGTTACAAAGTGGGCTTGAACCTACGTTTCTAAATATTATTTAGTCTCGTAAATTTGATAAAAAGCCTAGCAAATTGCTAGGCTTTTTATTTTAATAACAAAAATAATAATAAAATATGAGGTCGATATGGAAGTACAGCACATTGTCATAATTGGTGGTGGAACAGCTGGATGGCTAGCGGCAAATCATATCGGAAAAGCTGCACAGTTACTTCCAAATGTGAAAGTGACATTAATTGAGTCTCCCGATATTCCAACTATCGGTGTCGGTGAAGGAACAGTACCTGCTATTAAGCAGTCACTACAAAGCTTTGGTATTCGAGAAACGGACTTTATTCGTGATTGTGATGTCAGTTTTAAGCAATCTATTAAGTTTTGTAATTGGTTAGACAAGCATAAACATGGCGTGGGTAACAGCTACCACCACCTATTTGATGTTCCCAGTCCTCTTGGTACTGACTTAACTGATTACTGGCTTAATCAAGCATCAGAGCAAGCCTTTTCTCAAGCTGTATCACCGCAACACTATATTTGCGAGTCACTCAAAGCACCTAAATTAATTACTACGCCAGAATACAGTGGCAAAGTGAGTTATGCCTATCATCTTAATGCTGCCAAGTTCGCCAAATTACTCGCTGGCAATGCGACTACAAAATTTGGTGTAAAACATTTGCATGCAAACGTTCTCGATGCGGATATCGATCAGCAGGGTAACTTAACGCAATTGAAAACTGATAAATTCGGCGATTTGAAATTTGATTTCTATATTGATTGCAGCGGTTTCGAATCGATTCTGTTAGCTAAGAAACTTAAGGTTCCTTTTGTTGATAAATCGAAACAATTATTTGTTAATAAGGCGATAGTGGCACAAGTGCCAATAACAACAGAGGATGCTATTCCGCCTTACACCATCGCCACAGCACATCAGGCGGGTTGGATTTGGGATATTGCATTACCAGAGCGACGTGGAACAGGGTTTGTTTATTCAGATAATCATATGTCATCAGCGGAAGCTGAAAAGAAGTTCGATCGTTATTTAGGTGGCAAGTTAGCCAATCTAGAGTCCCGTGAAATCCCAATGAAAGTAGGTTACCGAGAGCAGTTTTGGTTTAAAAACTGTGTAGCGCTTGGTCTTGCTCAAGGTTTTTTAGAGCCCATTGAAGCGACATCTATTTTACTAACAGACTTTGCAGCAGGTTATTTAGCTAAGCGCTTGCCGCAAACCATGGGGCAAATGCCGAGTTTATCAGCGCGATTTAACGACACCATGACTTATGCATGGGAACGAGTTGTTGAATTTGCCAAACTGCATTATTGCATTTCGGACAGAACTGATTCTGATTTCTGGATTGATAACCGACATCCGGATTCTATCCCTGAAGCGTTGAAGCAAAAAATGATGTTATGGCAAGACTATAGCCCAATAACTGATGATTTGTTTTCTCGCTTTGAAGTGTTCAATATCGATAATTATTTGTATGTACTTTATGGAATGAAATACCAAACTCAATCATCTCAACTCGATCGCCTCTATTGCAACACTGCTAAACAGCAAGTGGCTCGAATTCAGCAGATTGGCCAATCTTTAGCTGCTGAATTACCTGAGCATCGGGCGCTATTAAATAAAATTAATCAGTTTGGCTTGAAAACAATCTAAACAACCCCAATAAATCTATATAGCTGGTGGTACTTTATTTCTCTATACGGTAACGTTAGCAGCAGATTAAATGATAATGAGCTTTATTGCGTATTGACTTACTGAAAGTTGATAAGGCGTCATTTAAAAATTTTGGGATTTATATTTTAATCTACAAGCGAAAGTTAAAGCTAAAATTTTAAACAAAAAGGGACCTGAATCCCGAATTTTTTATGTAAATCATTATTGATTAGAAGCGCCTGAAGGAGCCAAGATGTCTAACCAAATTACGTTACTTGAACACGCAAAACACGGTGATTTAAAAATCACTCCATCAAGCTACAAACATGTTGAAGATCAGCATATTGTTCCAGTAACTTTGCACGAAATTGGTCGTGCAGCCACTGAATACCCAATTGTATTCGTTAAAAATAGTGACAATGGCGAGTTTCAAGCTGTTGCAATGCTAGGTCTTAAACCTGGTCAAAACTTAAGTGTTAAAGATGGTAAGTGGCAAGGTCTTTATATTCCTGCTGTTGTTCGTGACTACCCACTTGGCCTTGTACTTAATCCAGATATCAAAGATAAAGTTTGGATCGGTATCCGTGAAGAAGCTGCTGAAGTCAGTAAAACTGAAGGCCAAGCATTATTCGAAGGCGAGAAAGAAACTGAATACTTAGAAAGCCGTAAAAAAGCGTTAATTGCGCATTTTGAGCAAGACCAAGCTAGCCGTAATATCTTAGGTTTCTTAGCTGAAAAAGAATTACTCACCACACAAACGTTGACAGTAGATGTTGCTGGTGAAAAGCGTAATATCAATGGTTTATACCTAATTGATGAAGCTAAGCTGAATGAGCTTTCTGATGAAGATTATTTAGAACTTAGAAAGCGCGGTTTACTAGGTCCTATCTATGGCCACCTATCATCGCTAAATCAAGTTAATCGTTTAGCTCGCACTGAGATTATGTCTAAGGCTTAATCTTTGCGCATCAAAGAAGGCATTGTGAACTACTTATTAATAGTAGTTAGCAATGCCTTTTTTATTGACTGACTTTTCATCTGCAATATTAAACAACCTTAGCACTCGTAAAGTTTCATACATTTCAGTTTATTTTAATAAATTAACCCCCCTTAAGTCTCTGTTTTAATTTGTATAAAATACTTATTGTTAAATAACTGTAGCTATTTATTAAAAAAGTGTAGAAATCTAAAATTTATTTCTGTAGATTACTAATGACAGCGTTGTCATCGCTTGTGTGATTCGTTGTTTTAAGGTCCACATGGGTAAGGAAGAGGTCTTTTGTCCATGTTTTAATTGTATTTCGGTCGGGCGAGGTACAATTATTTTTATACTTTTAGTCTCTCCCCAGAAACGAGTATAAGCTGGGTTCATCCTATGGTTCCCAGCTATTTTTTTATCTTTTTTATAATAAACAGCCTTATATCAGCCTGTTATTTGATAAAACTAGATATTGATTAAAAGTATTATGTGTAGACCTAATTCAATTGTGCTTAAAATTATTACGCTTAAAGCCACTAGGCTTAATGCTATTAGATTTACGCTTAAAGTTTTAGTATTAAAGCCATTATGCTTAAGGCTCACCGAGCTGTTGGCTTTAGACATAACCAGGGATAACTGAGGAATTTATGAATAAGACTATCATTGCATCAGCTTTATTATTGTCATTAGGGGTGGTTGGTTGTCAGCATTCATCTTCAGATAAATCCTCACAAGTTAAGCCTGATGTGCAAACTGCATCAATAGCAAGTGCTGTTAATCATAGTTGGACTCAAGCAGCACTTAATGAGTTTGCACAAAAGCTTGATGTTACTTATCGCATGGTGAGTAATGTGCCAGATGAAGCTTGTTCAGAAGCGCAAAAAGATCAACGCTGCTTTATCGCTGAAATCGACTTTACTAGCACTGACAATATTAACGATACCAATTGGTCAATATTTTATAGCCAAATGCGTCCCGTTCAGGATGTGTTAACCCCAGAGTTTGCAATTACTCGAGTGCAGGGGGATCTACATCAAATATCCCCTACAGATCAGTTTACTGGCTTCAAAGCTGGGGAGACTAAAACCCTTGGTTTTAGAGGCGAGTTATGGCAATTATCTGAAACGGATCCAATGCCAAACTATTACATTGTGGTTGAGGGGTTAACGCCAGCAATCATAACGAGTACACAAGTTTCAATTGATGCTGAAACAGGCATGGAGCAAAGACCTTACGTTGAAGCTTTTACAGATGCCAAGAGGCAGTATCGCCGCACTGATAAAGATCAATTAGTGTGGGCAAAAGCTGAAGTGTTATTTGAAACAAACCAGCAGGTTTCTCTGAACAATCAAGTGATTGACAACCGTATTATACCAACACCAGCATCTGTAAATGTAACCTCGACAGATAAACCTGTGGATTTAGCCCAAGGCATTAACGTTTTATATAATCAGGTTAAGCCAAGCTCTGTTGCTGCGGCATTAAATCGACTATCGCGCTTAGGTGTTAATGCGAGTGACTCAGGTATTAAGTTATCCTTAAATACGGTCAATGATATCAATGTACCTGAGAGCTATCAGTTAGCTGTCGCAAAAGATGAGATTGTGATTAGCGCATCAGATGAAGCTGGATTCTCATACGGCATCGCATCAATCGCTGCGTTAATCACACCTGATGACTTAAGTCTTAACACCTTAGAAATTAAAGATAGTCCTCGTTATGATTTTCGTGGCATGCACGTAGATGTCGCACGAAACTTCCATAGCAAACAAATGATCTTAGA
The DNA here is from genome assembly GCF_041468785.1 of Shewanella sp. 10N.286.52.E4. Taxonomy (NCBI): domain Bacteria; kingdom Pseudomonadati; phylum Pseudomonadota; class Gammaproteobacteria; order Alteromonadales; family Shewanellaceae; genus Shewanella; species Shewanella sp. 10N.286.52.E4. The sequence continues at coordinate 129,723 of NZ_JBFRJJ010000022.1, read as the reverse complement.
TTTAATCGATCAAATGGCGGCCTATAAACTCAATAAGCTGCATTTGCATATGGCTGATGATGAAGGCTGGAGATTAGAGATTGACGGACTACCAGAACTAACAGATATAGGCAGTAAGCGCTGCCACGATTTAACTGAAACAACATGCTTGATCCCACAGTTAGGCAGTGGCCCATTTGCAGATAGTAAAGTTAACGGCTTTTATTCTAAAGCTGACTATATCGAAATACTCCAATATGCTACGGCTCGTCAGGTAGAAGTGATCCCATCAATGGATATGCCTGGGCATTCACGCGCTGCGATAAAATCAATGGAAGCACGCTATCGTAAATTGATGGCGGCAGGGAACGAAGCTGCGGCAAACGAATATTTACTCTCAGACGCTAACGATAAAACGGTGTATTCATCAGTGCAATATTACAGTGACAACACTTTAAATGTTTGCATGGAGTCAACGTTCCACTTTGTTGATAAAGTGATCCGCGAGATCGCTAAATTGCACCAACAAGCCAATCATCCTTTGCATCGTTATCACATTGGCGCAGATGAAACCGCTGGTGCTTGGAAGCAATCACCCCAGTGCCTTACGTTTGTTGCCAATAACGATAAAGGTGTGACGTCAGTTGATGACTTAGGAGCCTACTTTATCGAACGCTTATCTAATTCATTAGCAGCTAAAGGAATCGAACCAGCGGGCTGGAGTGATGGCATGAGCCATACTAATCCAGCGAACATGCCAGCTAAAAGCCAAAGTAATATCTGGGATGTTATCTCCCATGATGGCTACAGACTAGCGCACAAACAGGCAAATCTCGGTTGGGATGCCGTCCTTTCAACCCCAGAAGTACTGTACTTTGATTTCCCTTATGAAGCGGACCCTAAAGAACACGGTTATTACTGGGCAGGCCGAGCTCAAAATAGTCAAAAGATTTTCAACTTTATGCCAGACAACTTGCCCGCAAATGCTGAACAGTGGCAAGACATTGAAGGTAACCCATTTACTGCAGATGACACCGTTAAGAAAGATGAGACAGGTAAAGTGATATCGGGTCCACTACAGCAAGGGAAAGGCTTTAGCGGTATTCAAGGTCAACTGTGGAGTGAAACTGTTCGAAGTGATGATGTTGCAGAATACATGATCTATCCAAGAGTCTTAATGCTTGCTGAGAAAGCTTGGCATCAAGCTGATTGGGAAGTGCCTTATCAATATTCAGGTGTTGTTTATGATGCTAATTCAGGCTTCTTTACTGCAGAACTACGGGCAAAACAACAACAGCAATGGAATGAATTAGCAAACACGCTCGGGCAAAAAGAATTCGCTAAACTCGACAAAGCCAACATTGCTTATCGACTACCGACAGTGGGCGCTAAAGTGATTGATGGAAAGCTGCACACCAATATTGCTTTTCCAGGCTTACAGATTGAATATCGAGACCAAAGAGGCGTCTGGACTCTGTTCAAGCAACCCGTTGAAGTGACTGGTGAGGTTGAGGTTCGCACAATATCACCAGATGGCAACAGAAAAGGTAGAAGTTTGAGTTTATCTAATAGCTAGATAAATACCAACCTACACTTGCATACCGATTACATAAGGCGTTAAACAGATTGTTAACGCCTTTTTTATGTCTTTAATATGAGTAAATCACTCATTTTTATATTTTTATTATAATGAGATTGTTATTTGTAAACAGTCGCTTAGCTTGTTATATAGCATCATTGTAGTTTCATTGTTAAAAAACAAATGACAACGCTGTCATTTGTGGTGTAACATTAAGTTAACTTATTCAGGAAGCCAGCCGTATCGTGGGTATTTTCGAATACTGTTGTTTATTTAGCGTTTGAATAACGCTGCTTAACACGGCTTAAATAGAAGAGATAAGAGGGATGTCATGGGCGTTAACTTGCAAACTGAATCACAGCTTTTTATTGGCATCGATGGTGGTGGTAGTAAATGCCGCGCAACAATATTTTGTCCTCAAAGAGGTGTGATAGGAACTGGTGTCGCTGGTAGAGCTAATCCATTACATGGCTTAGAGCAAACCTTCGAATCTATTCTTGCTTCTACTCAACTGGCCATTTCTGATGCCAAACTTAACCCTGATGCTGTTAGCACGCTAGTTGCTGGTCTTGGCTTAGCAGGGGTTAACGTGCCGCGTTTATATGACCTTGTTAACCAATGGCAGCATCCTTTTGCCAAAATGTATCTGACAACAGATTTACATACTGCCTGTATCGGTGCCCATGAAGGCAACGATGGTGCGGTAATTATCACTGGCACAGGCTCTTGCGGTTATGCACATGTTGGTAACCAAAATCTATTAATTGGCGGCCATGGTTTTGCTTTAGGAGACAAGGGGAGTGGAGCGTGGTTAGGCCAACAAGCTGCCGAGCACGTGCTATTAAACCTTGATGGCTTTGCCGAAGACACTCAATTAACTCAGCCTCTTTTAGCTCACTTTAATGTAACTGATGCAATGGGACTGGTTGAGAATCTTGCAGGCCAGTCTTCAAGTACCTATGCCCAATTAGCTCGCATTGTATTACAACAGGCAGAGCAAGGTGATGCAGTTGCCATTTCAATTGTTAAACAAGGCGCAAAATACATTAGCAACATGGCTCGCAAGCTTTTTGCATTGCAACCAACACGCTTTTCAATGATAGGTGGCCTAGCTGAACCTTTAGCTGTCTGGCTTGATAAAGATGTTGTCGCTAGGGTTGAGCTTGCTATTTCACCGCCAGAAATCGGCGCAATACTTTTTGCGCGTCAAGAATTTGCAGCTCAACAACATAACCGCGAAGTGTCTTAATACCAAGTGCAGACCGCTAACCAATCGCGGTGAATCACTAAAACTTTGCGAAAAACTTATGCGCCAGACTTAAGCAAAAACTTATACGACAAACTTAAGCGACAAACTTAATCATCATATTTAAACATCTGTAGGCTGCACCATTGCACCTTACTCACAATCATTAATAGGGTTAAACCGATGACAGATACAATTATGGAGCTAGAAGCTCGCTCTGCACCACAAAAAATTGCTGATCAACTTGCTGCTAATGCTGGCTTAACGAAAGAACTTGGTGAAAAACTACGTGCTTTCAAACCTAAATTTGTGATGATAGTGGGTCGTGGTTCATCAGATCATGCAGGTGTATTTGCTAAGTATTTGTTTGAGATTGAAGTGGGTATTCCTACTTTTGCCGCGGCGCCGTCAGTTGCCAGTGTATATGGTAAGTCATTACAGCTTGAAGGCGGACTCGTCATTGTTATCTCTCAGTCAGGCCGTAGCCCTGACATTTTAGCCCAAGCAAGAATGGCTAAAAATGCAGGCGCATTTTGCGTGGCTCTTGTGAATGATGAAACAGCACCGATTAAAGATATTGTCGATGTTGTACTGCCACTGCGTGCAGGTGAAGAAAAAGCGGTAGCAGCAACTAAAAGCTATTTAGCGACGTTATCTGCCATTGTTCAATTAACAGCTGAATGGACTCAAAGCGAGTCATTAGCTGCTGCAGTTGATTCAATGCCATCTGCACTTCAAACGGCTGTTGATTCAGCGCCTCAGTTAACACCAGAATCATTAGAGGGTGTGAATAATTTAGTGGTACTCGGCCGTGGATTAGGTTATGCCGTGACAAAAGAAATTGCACTTAAAATGAAAGAAGTTTGCTCTATTCATGCCGAATCTTTCAGTAGTGCTGAGTTTTTACATGGACCAGTGACACTGGTTGAGAAGAAACTTGCGATTGTCGATGCTTGCATCAACGATGAATCTTACGAAAGCCATATTGAGCAGATTGAAAATGTGTCTCAGCGCGGCGCAGACTTAGTGCATTTAAATCAAACCTCAAAAGATATTCATCCACGTGTTGCTCCATTAGCATTATTGCAACGCTTTTACATTGATGTTGCTGCTGTAGCAGTTGCACGAGGTATTGACCCAGATCAGCCTGAAGGGCTTAAAAAAGTCACTCAAACCCTGTAAATTAAATTTTCACTGTACTGTACTGTACTGGACTGTACTGGACTGTACTGTACTGTACTGTACTGTACTGTACTGGACTGTCCTGTACTGAGCTGAACCAAACTTAAGTATAAGAACGTTAGGTTTAGCAACGTTAGGTTTAACAAAGTTAATAAGTGCCCTAAAGAGACACACTATGAAGCAAACTCTGATTGTAGATAAATATTTTGATGGCGAACTGTTTCAGCCAAGAGCTGCGATAACCGTTGAAAACGGTGTCATTTCAGCAATTAATCACATTGCAGATACCGGTCTAGATTTACAGTTAGTGGATGAATACGCTTTAGAGAATGTGACTCATTTACAGGGTAAATTGGTACCAGGATTTGTTGATGTGCAAGTAAATGGCGGCGGCGGGGCACTGTTTAATGCTCAGCCTACGCTAGATTGCATTAAAACGATCGGTGCGGCCCATTCCAAGTTCGGCACCACAGGCTTTTTACCGACACTTATTACAGATAAAGTTGAAGTCATGGCAAAAGCGGCGGATGCAGTTGCTGAAGCGATTGCATCAAAAACTGTCGGCGTATTAGGGATTCACTTTGAAGGACCGCATTTAAGTGTGCCGAAAAAGGGGGTTCATCCTCAATCGTTCATTCGAACCATTTCTGATGAAGAGTTAGCGATTTTTGCTCGCAAAGATTTAGGTATTAAAGTGGTGACTTTAGCCCCTGAAAATGTGTCTGCTGAGGTGATAAAAACCTTAGTCTCACATGATGTTAAAGTGTGTTTAGGTCATTCAAATGCCGATTACGATACGGTTGTAGCGGCACTAGAAGCTGGAGCTGACGGCTTTACTCATTTATTTAATGCAATGTCTGGTTTCGGTTCAAGAGAGCCAGGCATGGTGGGCGCGGCGTTAGAAAGCGAACATGCGTGGTGTGGTTTAATTGTCGATGGTCACCATGTCCACAGCGCGACAGCGAAAGTAGCAATTAACGCTAAACCGCAAGGAAAAGTCATGCTGGTCACAGACGCTATGCCGCCGGTCGGCATGGATGATAATGCCAGTTTTGAACTATTTGGCACTGAGGTCATTAGACAAGGCGATAGGCTTAATGCAAAGTCAGGTGAACTGGCTGGTTGTGTGTTAGATATGGTGGGAGCAGTTAATAACAGTGTCAGTATGCTAGGTTTATCTCATGAAGAAGCACTTAGAATGGCATCACTTTATCCTGCTCAATACCTTAATAAAACAGAACTAGGCAAAATTGCTGTTGGTCAGCAAGCCGACTTTGTTCTGCTTAATTCGCAACAGACAGTGAGTCAAACTTACATCAAGGGTGAGCTGATTTATAGCGACGTTGCTTACACAGAATCTAACGCTCAAGGTGTTTAAGATGCCTAGCCCACTCACATCGCAACCTTTAACTAATGTTCAAGAAGGCCAAGACGTAAGCGCAAACACAAAAGCCAGTAAGCCGTCTAAACCGCGTCTTATGTCACTTGATGCTCTTCGTGGTTTTGACATGTTTTGGATTTTAGGTGGTGAAGGCTTATTTGCTGCATTACTCGTGTTAACGGGCTGGAGTGGATGGCAATGGTTTGATGGCCAAATGCACCACAGCCAATGGCATGGTTTTACTTTTTATGATGTTATATTCCCTTTATTTATCTTCTTATCTGGTGTCGCTTTAGGCTTATCTCCTAAAAGGTTAGACAAGTTACCACTTTCACAACGTACCCCCATATATCGCCATGCGTTTAAACGCCTTGGTTTATTGATTTTATTAGGCGTTCTTTATAACCATGGTTGGGGCACTGGCGCGCCTGTAGATCCTGAGCAGGTCCGATACGCAAGCGTGTTAGCACGTATTGGTTTCGCTTGGTTTATTGGTGCAATGCTTGTGTGGCACACAAGTTTACGAACTCAAATCATTAGCGCATTCGCCATTTTAATTGGTTATGGCTTATTGCAATTATTCATGCCGTTTCCTAACGGTCAAGCTGGCCAGTTTACTCAATCGGGGAGTATAAACGCATATATTGATACCTTATTCCTTCCAGGTATTTCCTATCAAAATCGAGCATTAGATCCTGAAGGTATTCTTTCGACACTCCCTGCTGTGGTTAATGGTTTAATTGGCGTCTTTGTCGGACAGTATCTCGTAAAACAGCAGCAAGCATTGAACAAATTGTCTGGCGAATGGGTAAAAGTCATAACCCTATTGCTCGTTGGTGCATTATTAATTGGTTTAGGTTGGTTAGTTGATATGATCATTCCAGTTAATAAAGACTTATGGACTAGCAGCTTTGTTTTGGTGACGTCTGGCTGGAGCATGGTATTTTTAGCGATTTTCTACGGCATCGTGGATGTCTTAAAGTGGCAAAAATGGTCGTTGGTATTTGTAGTGATTGGCACGAATGCCATTATCATCTATCTCGCATCTAGTTTAATGAACTGGCAGTATTTTGCTCAAAGTCTATTTGGTGGTGTAGTCAATGCCGCACCAGCTAGTTGGCAACAATTACTCTCAGTGTTGAGTTTACTCGCTGTGCAATGGTTAGCCTTGTTATGGCTATATCAACGTAAGATATTTATTAGAATTTAAGAGCGACTGAAGTTATCTGCTTTAGTGGCGATTTAAGTGCTTGGCTTGTTTAGTAATTTCTCAAGCCTGATTTTCACTTGTTATGGTTCTACCAGTTAAAGGAATGACAGCGTTGTCTTTGTGGTGTTTATGTTTTAACATGAATTGCATATTTGCTATGAAATGAGTTAACAATTCGGCATCATAGCAATGCTAAAACCTCAATAACAATAAGACACATATGGGGCGGTAACGAGCGGTTATTGCCAGATATTAATGACAATAAGAAGCAGGTTTATGGAAACTACAATGAATAACAGCCAGCAAAAAAGCAGTGTACTGCCGATGGCGATTGTCGCCATTCTCTTTTTCGTACTCGGGTTTGCCACTTGGCTAAACGGCTCATTGATGCCGTACCTTAAACAGATTTTACAACTCACCCCATTTCAAGCTTCACTGATCTTATTTTCCTTCTATATTGCCGTGACCTTTACTGCACTGCCATCTGCATGGGTTATACGTAAAGTGGGCTATAAATCTGGCATGGCCTTAGGCATGGGGATCATGATGATCGCTGGCTTATTGTTTATTCCAGCCGCTAAAACTCAGATATTTCCATTGTTCTTATTAGCGCAATTAGTCATGGGGACTGGGCAGACTTTATTACAAACTGCGGTTAATCCTTATGTAGTTCGCTTAGGCCCAGAAGAGTCAGCTGCAGCGCGTGTGAGTGTGATGGGGATTTTAAATAAAGGTGCTGGTGTTATTGCGCCAATGGTATTTACAGCTTTGATTCTAGATAGCTTTAAAGACCGTGTTGGCACGACCTTAACTCAAATACAGATTGATGAAATGGCCAATAGTTTAATCCTTCCTTACTTAGGGATGGCGATATTCATTGGTGTATTAGCGTTTGCAGTGAAAAAATCACCTTTGCCAGAATTGGAGCAAGAAGCAGAGGAAGGTTCAGAGAAAGGGCAAATTAAAGAGGCCTTAGCTCGTCCTAACTTGGCTTTAGGTGTGGTTGCATTATTTGTATACGTTGCTGTCGAAGTGATTGCTGGTGATACCATTGGCACCTACGCGTTAACCTTAGGCGTTGAAAATTACGGGGTAATGACCTCATACACTATGGTGTGTATGGTGATAGGTTACACGCTGGGTATTATCTGTATTCCTCGATTTATATCACAGCCTAATGCGTTACTGATTAGCGCAATACTAGGCGTAATATTATCATTAGGTATTGTGTTTGGTGACAGTGAATCTTTTACTATTGCTAATATAATATTAGTGCCGTTTGGTGGAGCTGAACTACCAGATACATTACTGCTTATTGCATTTTTAGGTCTAGCGAATGCTATCGTGTGGCCAGCAGTATGGCCTTTAGCACTCTCAGGTATGGGTAAGTTAACCAGTACCGGTTCTGCGCTACTGATTATGGGTATTGCTGGTGGCGCTTTTGGACCTGTGTTTTGGGGGCTAACAAGCTCTGCTACTTCTCTTGGTATGCAAGGCGGCTACTTAGTGATGATCCCATGTTACTTATTCATTTTATTCTATGCCGTCAAAGGTCATAAGATGACGAGCTGGAAATAAGACATTTGATAGTGATAAACGTGACAGTTCTAGTCCTGAAGTGATAAGTCAGGTCATCTAAATCAAGTTTATTTTATCCAATAAAAAGCCACTCGATTGAGTGGCTTTGTTGATTATTAATCATCATTTATTGATGATGTGATTAATCGACATTAGTGATTAGCAGGTTGCTCTAACTTCTCCATCACTTGCTTCAAGCTGAAGCTTGCCGCTTTTTGTCTTGGAGGGTATTCCTTAAATGTTTCAAGGAAAGTAGCAACATAAGCCTGCGCTGGTACTAACAAATATGCACGGTCAATCAACCAATCATAATAAGTGTTAGAGGTACGGTCAGCTGTTTCGTATGGGTCCATACGCAGGTTAAATATTTTAGGAAGACGTAACTCAACAAAAGGTTCTGCCCAGATTTGAAGCGTACCTGTTACTCGCTGCTCTAAGAATACTGCTTTCCAGTTCTTATAACGTAGTGCAGCCAAGTCGCCATCATCAGTAAAGTAGAAAATTTCTTCACGTGGGCCCGCTTTCTCTTTACCTGTTAAGTAAGGTAGGAAGTTATAACCATCAAGATGGTTTTTAAACTTTTTACCATTTGCGCTGTAACCTTTCAGGAGTTTATCTTTAATTTTAGTATCACCAGCCGCAGCTGCGAATGTTGGCAGCCAATCCATGTGATGCATGATTTCGTTGGATACACTACCTGGTTCAATATTCCCTGGCCATCTCACCATAGCAGGAACACGGAAAGCGCCTTCCCAACTGGTATTTTTTTCACTTCTAAATGGCGTTAAACCTGCATCTGGCCAAGTGTTCATATGCGGGCCATTATCAGTTGAGTAAAACACAATAGTGTTATCTTTAATGCCTAAGTCATCTACTTTTTTCAGCAGCTCACCAACATGGTTATCATGTTCAACCATACCGTCAGCATAGTTGCTTAAGCTACTAGAGCCTTGTAACTCAGGTTTGATGTGAGTGCGGAAATGCATACGAGTTGCATTCCACCAGACAAAGAAAGGCTTCTTAGATTTTACGCTTTTTTCCATAAAATCAAGGGCTGCTGAGACGGTTTCGTCATCAATGGTTTCCATTCTTTTTTTACTTAGTGGGCCAGTATCTTCAATTTTACCGTCAGCTGTAGATTTGATAACGCCACGTGGACCGAACTTTTTCAAAAACTCAGGATCTTTTGGGTAATCGACATTCTCAGGTTCTTCTTCAGCATTTAGATGGTACAAGTTACCTAAAAATTCATCAAAGCCATGCGCTGTAGGTAAAAACTCATCCTTATCTCCAAGGTGGTTTTTACCAAATTGACCAGTGGCATAACCAAGAGGTTTCAATACTTCAGCGATAGTCGCGTCTTCAGCTTGTAGGCCGATATCAGCACCCGGAAGTCCAACTTTACTTAAACCTGTTCTAAAAACACTTTGGCCAGTGATAAAGGTTGAGCGCCCTGCAGTACATGATTGCTCACCGTAGTAATCGGTAAACATCAGTCCTTCTTTAGCAATACTATCAATGTTAGGTGTTTTATAGCCCATCAAACCAAACGTATAAGCACTGACATTGGCTTGGCCAATATCATCACCCCATATAACTAATATATTTGGCTTACTGGCTGCAGCAGCGCTTGCTGAAAGCATACCTATAGTAACTGCAGTAGTTACTCCTAGGAACTTCTTGATTCTAACCATGTTAATTTCCCTATATGACTTGAAGATTGAAGTAGTACATAAACAACACTAAGTATTAACGTAACAGCTAAATTAGATATTCAACAAGTAGTAATAAGTGTTGTTTACATAAATATAGTGTAAATATGAATAAATATTTCACTGATGCGATAGTGTGGCTAAAGCAAGACTAGTTAGTCACCAATACAGGTTGATGACAGATTTAGATCACTATTAAAACAGAATGAGGGAAGGTGAGTTGTTTGCCAAGGTGCTTACTTAATTGCTTAGGCGTTGATTTGAATTATGTATGAGTGAGTTGTGAGACAAATTTTAGACACAAAAAAGCCACTCTATTGAGTGGCTGTTTTGTATATGGTGCCGGCACCAAGAGTCGAACTCGGGACCTACTGATTACAAGTCAGTTGCTCTACCAACTGAGCTATGCCGGCTTATCTTTTTAACAGTGACAACACTATTAAATAAATTGTGGTGCCCGAACCCGGAATCGAACCAGGGACACGAGGATTTTCAATCCTCTGCTCTACCGACTGAGCTATTCGGGCAACTAAACTAAAGCGTTAGTTATCTACTTCAAACTGACAATATACTTGGTGGTTAACACCTGTCTCGTTTGGAGTGCGCACATACTATAGTCATGGTTCTCATCGTGCAAGTGCTTTTTAGCACTTTTGAACCAATCAGCGCTTAAGCGGCGATATAATATGCAAGCTAGCGATGAAATGTCTCTTTGGGGAGCTTACGTGGTAAAAATAGAAGCATGAAGGCTACAGAGAACAGGTAGTTTGTTACTCGGCTAATGATGACCTAGAGGCAATACCATATGTTAACTAATATTGAAGCGGTTTTTTTTGAAGTGCTTATTCAGAGCCAGTATATGAGTATGCATTAATTAGCTAACTTGACTTGAGTGTTGAATAAAGAAAATGAGATAAGTGCTTTAGAGTTTTTATCTAAAAACAGATACAAAAAAGCCACTCTATTGAGTGGCTGTTCTGTATATGGTGCCGGCACCAAGAGTCGAACTCGGGACCTACTGATTACAAGTCAGTTGCTCTACCAACTGAGCTATGCCGGCTTATTTTTTTAACAGTGATAACACTATTAATTAAATGATGGTGCCCGAACCCGGAATCGAACCAGGGACACGAGGATTTTCAATCCTCTGCTCTACCGACTGAGCTATTCGGGCAACTAAACTAAGCGTTAGTTAACTACTTCAAACTAGCTGCTAACTCACTTGTTAGTGGCTGTGTCGTTTGGAGTGCGCACATATTATAGGGATGGATTTAAACACGCAAGTGGTTTTTTAAAACTTTTTAATTGTTCGCTTAGTTAGTATCCAAAATGGTGCTTTTTTGATGGTTTTTACATAGAGGTTGAATCATTTCTTTCAACTCTAGTTCACTCTTCAGTTTGCGGTGGGGGTGACTATTTAGATGTTATGACAAAAGCATTTGGTTTCCATAAGCAAATCCTTTCGAAAAAATAGGATGTTTTAGGTTCTATTTTGCGATTTTATTTTAGGGTTAAAGCTATAAGATAAACATCATCGAAATACAGAGGGACACGCTCGATGTTAGCAAATACTAAAAATGGCTATGGTTTAGTGACTATCATTATTCATTGGTTAAGTGCCTTAGCCATCATAGGTTTATTTGGCCTAGGTTTTTGGATGGTGGATCTGACTTATTACAGTAGTTGGTATAAAACAGCTCCCGATATTCACAAAAGTGTCGGTATTCTGCTACTGGGGTTAACCTTGCTAAGGGTTTTATGGCGCTTCTTTTCTGTTAAACCTCAACCTGAACAATCTCATAAGGCTTGGGAACAGGTTGCAGCTAAGTGGGCTCATCGAGTGTTGTACGCTTTAATGCTGTTAATAATGGTAAGCGGCTTTTTAATTTCAACTGCAGATGGCAGAGGTATTTTGGTGTTTGATTGGTTTGAAGTGCCTTCATTAGGCAACTTTATTTCTAACCAAGAAGATATTGCTGGGCTAGTTCATGAGTATTTGGCTTATAGCTTAATTGCACTCGTTATCATCCATGCAGCTGGCGCGATTAAACACCAGCTTAAGGATAAAGACGGTACGTTAAGCAAAATGATTAAACCGATTCGAAAATAATTTAGCTCGGTTTGTTAGCTCAGGATAATCAGTCAGCTCGGTATATTCAGTTCGGTATATAGAGCTCGGTAAATAAAGCTCAGTAAATAAAGTATTGGCAGTCATTGCGACTCAATATTTGATACACGATTAACTGAGTTTGATTTTATTTAGACAGACAACAGACTTTTATCAACAGATTTTATCAATACATTTTATCTACTAAAGATTTATATAAGGGAATAGCAAAATGAAAAAGCAACTTATTGGCACACTAATCGGTTCAGCACTTTTAATGCCACTGACAGCGAATGCTGCAGACTATGTTATTGATACTCAGGGAGCTCACGCTTCTATCCAATTTAAAGTCAATCATCTGGGTTATAGCTTTGTAGCTGGCCGTTTTAATGATTTTGGTGGTGATTTTAGCTATGACGCAGCGAACATAGCTGGTTCAGCTATTAACGTGACTATTAATACGACCAGTGTTGACTCTAACCATGCAGAAAGAGATAAGCATTTACGTGGCAGTGATTTTTTAAATACAGGTAAATTTCCACAGGCTGAATTTGCATCTACCAGTGTCGAAGATAAAGGTAATGGTCAACTTGTGCTGAATGGTAATTTAACCTTAAACGGTGTGACTAAACCGATTGCCATTGATGCAGCATTTATTGGCGAAGGCAAAGACCCATGGGGTGGATACCGTGCAGGTTTTGCTGGGACAACTGAATTTGCGATGAAAGACTTTGGCATAAAAATGGACTTAGGGCCAGCGTCTGCCAATGTGACTTTAGATCTTATTGTTGAAGGTATAAAGCAATAAATTTGATGTTGTTGCCAGAAGTCGAACGCTAACTGGTTATATAATAATGCCGCTTAACTTTATCCAAAACAGTAAAGCAATAGCGGCATTTTTGTGTCTTTATAGGTATTTAAATCACCATATAATAGCTATTTAATCAGTTTGATTTTACCGAATACATCTGCATTTTTATAACCTCGATTCATATCGCCATCAACCGCTTTTATAGGGTGCGAACCGATAAAATTCTCTCTTTGCTTTGAACCATCATTGTCACAATAAGCGAGCATGAACCCCATAACTTTACCGGCAGAAAGCGTAATAGGTGACGCTTGGTTATGTGCAAAAGCATCTAAACTATCATCATAGCTGTCAGGAAAGATGTGAATAGCCATCTCCCAGTATATTCTTTTAGGATTAATAGGATCACGAGTCCAAACTGTTTCGATATGTTCATTAAAGGTCATAGCTTGTTTAAGAGTAGAGAAATCCGCAACTTGTCGGTCTAACGCCACGTGATATGCAAACGCATTGTGGTTAAATTGATGCTCTCCACCTGATGCATCTTCATCTAAAAATACCTCAACAGTATCATCATCCCAATATAGAACAGTTGGATCAGCAGTTTGATCGAACAGTACGTCATCAATAATTTCTGCGAGTAAAAACAACTTATCTTCACGCCAGAGTAATTTGTATTGGCCACTGAAATCATCTGCAGAAATAGCAGGGCCGATAATCATTTGATCAATGGGGTGCCATTTAGCTTGCTGCCAGTCTGATTCGCTAGGGATGCCATCAAGAGTGATGTCACTATTGGCTCTATTAACCTCAATGATTTGATGGCTGTGTTCTTGATGCAATGTTTCAGTTGATAACTCGGCTGCAGCAACGGATAGTGTGCTAAAAAAAGGGCTTATAATTAATGCTAGGGCTACAGCGCTATGGTTAACAGCGCTATGGTTAAATTTAACTCGGTTAAACATGCCTAAGCTAGCTGTCGTCAGGTCATGATTTTGTTTATTGGGGATACGATAACGATTACTAAACCATTCCATAGTTTTCTTGCTCCGAATTTGCATCTTATACTTTGTGATAAGTGTACTTGTGTTTAAAAATAACGTCACAGGCAGTCTATTCTATATGGTATTCGAATAAATAGATTAGATAATGCTAAAAGATAACAAATTCCAAAAGTGTTATCTAATCTATTGTTTTTAAATCGTTAAATAATATCTATGCTCAGTTAATTAACAGAGGGTGCCAATGGGAGAGCAACCTCAATGCAATAATTTTGCTTTGGCTTTATCGCTAATATAAATTCGCCCTGTTGATTGATATGAAGTGGAATCCCATCAACTAACACTTGCTGCTCTGAGATATGCTCTTCACGTTTTACATTGAGTTTAATTGTTGATTGTCTAAACAGACGAGTGACCTCTAACTTGTCCCAAGCGCTCGGTAACTGAGGTTGAATTTTAAGACCGTCTTTAATCCCTTTTAAGCCAATTAATTGCTCGATGACGATTCGATAAATCCATGCAACGGTGCCAGTATTAAATAATTGGCTGGATTTACCTGCATCTTCAGGGTATTGAAAGTAAGCGCCGCGATAATAATTAGGGATAAATACAGGCAGTTGACCTCGGGCGAGGGTATCGCTATCTGAGCTAGGATTAATCATGGTATTTAATAGCTCAAAAGCTGTGTCGGTTTCACCTCTCTCAAACAAAGCAAAAATATAAAATGCGCCAGCATGATTATAAACTGAGCCATTTTCGCCGGTACCAGGGAATTTTTGCGTAAGCCTACCGACTTCTTCATGCATATGGGTATAACTTGGCGCCAGCATCATCATTCCAAAGGGGGTTTGCAATTGTTGCTTGATTTGAGCCTGCATTAATGGCCATTGTTGCTCTGTGATGGCGCCAGAAAGCATGGAAAAACTTTGCGGGTTTAAATAGATTCGCCCTTCAGTATTTGCGCTGACACCGAAACAGTTGCCTGCATCGGTAATGCCTCGCGCAAACCATTCACCATCCCAGCAATGTTGGTTTACATCCTGATTTAAAGTATTGGCTTGTTGTTGCCATTTATCTGCTTGCGCATTTTCCCCAATAGCCACACTGACATCGGCCCATAACTTCATACTGTAGGCGCTTGCAAGGCTTAACCAGCTAGAAACACCGATGCCTTTATAGCCAACCATATTCATCGGATCGCACCAATCACCTTGGTTAATATAATTCAGGCCTCTGCTATCTCTTTGTGACCATAAATAATCTAGGGCAAGGTTTATGTGTTCCAGCACGCTCACGCTATATTGATTATCTGAAAAGGGGATGTCTTGGTTAAGAAAGTCGTAATCACCAGTTTCATTTAAATAGGCTTCAATACAAATTACCAGCCAAACGCAATGATCTGTATGTGGGATTTGATTGATATACTTAAGCTCTGAATCTGCATTTAACAAAACACCATCGGGCATTTCACCATTTTTATGTTGTTGTGACAGGGCTTTTATAAAGGCACTTTTGGTTTTATCAGGGCTGATATACATCATCCCCATCGCATCTTGTAAGTAATTCCTAGTTTGGGGATCGGTGCTAAGGCGGTTGACATCACCATGATAAAAAACTTGCCTTGGCAGCCAATGATTAATGAAATTATCAAGTGCATTATTTGGGCTGCTAATTTCAAGTTTATTATCAGAAGTGGCAATATACTGCTGATATTTTTGTTTTGCCTTATTCAGTTTTTGTTCTGAACTGAGATACTTTTGTTTGAGCTGCTTAGCTTCCTTAGCATCTTTAACTGGGGCAAAGATAAAGTTAAATTGCGATGACTCTTCAGAGCTTAAGCTTTGCGTAAACTGCATTATGGCTGCAGGAGTTTGATAATGGGCAGGCTTAGAGGCTAAATGTTCATGTTTTATAGCATCAGGATTATTCAATCCGCCTTCACCTTCAAAAATGACTTGTCGAGTCTCGTAACTGGTTGGGTTTCTATCACTGATAAAAACCGTGGTGTCCTTAAAGTCTTTTTGAGCAGGGTATTGTTCAACTTTTTGATAAGGCGTGACTGATTCACACAAAATGCTAGTAAGCGTGTCATCAAATCTTGCAGATTGATTCATCCAGGACATATAGCCGACAGGGAAATAACTGTAGATGCTTAAATCTCGAATACTATCAGCATGATTGGTGACGCTAAGTTGCCAAAGTTCGGCAGTATCTTCTGCAGTTAACGATAAGCTCAGGTGGCAAGTTAGATTTAAATGCTCCACTTTCCAACTAATTTTATGTTTATCGACGATAAACTCAAACTTACTGTGCGCTTGTTTTACTGGGGCATAAGGGACTGAAAATATCTCACCCGTTTGATTATCCTTTATGTAAAAAAAGCGCCCCGGATGGTGGCTAAAATAGGCGTGCTCAGGCTGCATAAATGTCTTGGCTTCAAGGGCGGGGCCATGAGCGTATTTAGCAGGTTCTGGCTGCATAAATTGAGCAACGGCATAACCTCGACAATTCATTTGAATCATCATGTTTTCATTCCACAGAAACCCAGATGCATTTGGCATGCAGGTTGGGCTATGTAGACTGACAGCGCCATTTTGTTGGTTGTAAGTGATCACTATCTTAGTCCTGCACTGCTGTGTTGTTAGTGTTGTTAGTGTTTGTAGTGTCGACTTGTTTCGAGTCAGGTGAATATAAGCTTTGGTTAATATCATGCATTGTTTGTTCATCTAAGCTGTAATGCTTTACTACCCAAACCGCTAATACTGCAAATGCCGCAGGGATCAGAGTATTAAGCAATAATATGCCCATAAGCGAATCTGGCGATTGTTGCTGATTGGCCACATACCCCATTGAAGATAAAAGCCAGCCAATCATGGCGCCTGCAAAAGCGCCGCCCAGTTTTTGTGAGAATGCCGCAGCAGAGAAAATCATTGCAGTGGCGCGGCGGCCATTCTTGTATTGCGAATAATCTGCGGTATCAGCGTACATTGAAAATACCAAAGGGGACTTAGGTCCTAAGCAAAAACCAATCAAGGCCTGCATGATAAACATCAAGGTTAAATTTTGTGGTGGGATTAAGTAAAAACCTGCAGACAAAACAGCCACCAGGCTCATTAAGCCAATCAGTAAACTGCGCTTATCAAAGTAGCGACTCAGTAACGGCGTTGAAGCTGCACCGATAGCTAGCGAAATCATATATACCGCAGTGAAAGTACCAATTAAGTCCTCTCGGCCAACATAATACTTAAAGTAGAACGTACCCGTACTCGCCCGCAGTGTGATGGTGAACATGATGATTAAGGCGAGTGAAAATAAGATAAGCCAGGGTTTGTTGTTCGTTAAATCCATGATGTCTTGTTTGATACTGGTTTGCTGATTTTTTGGCGGCGCAATGCGTTCTTTGGTGGCAAAAAAAGTCAGCGTAAATAACACTGCTGAGATAATGCCATAGCAGCCCATAGTCATTTGCCAGCCTAAAGCTTCATTGCCATTTCCAAGTAGATTAACCAGTTCTGGTGTCATATAAGCGACTAATGTGCCGCCCGAAAAAGCACCGATAAATCTAAAGCTAGTTAAGGTCGTGCGCTCTTGACTATCGGATGTTACTACACCAAGCAAAGCACCATAAGGCACATTAATAAAGGTATAGGCAAGCATCATAAATATATATGTGCCGTACGCCCAAATGAGTTTTCCATCATCGCCTAAATCAGGGACAGTGAAGGTAAGTACCCCTGCTGCCGCTATGGGTAATATGCCGAGCAAAAGATAAGGCCTGAACTTGCCGAAACGTGTGGATGTTCTATCAGCTAAAGCGCCCATTAATGGATCTGAAACAGCATCTATTATGCGAGTCA
Organism: Shewanella sp. 10N.286.52.E4; assembly: GCF_041468785.1. Lineage (NCBI taxonomy): Bacteria > Pseudomonadati > Pseudomonadota > Gammaproteobacteria > Alteromonadales > Shewanellaceae > Shewanella > Shewanella sp. 10N.286.52.E4. Next base: position 112,083 of record NZ_JBFRJJ010000022.1, on the reverse strand, counting down.
CTAACATCATGGTACCGACGGCAGCAGCAGAAATACCGAAAACGTCGGTATAAAAAATAAATAGAAATACATCGAAAACACGCCAATAAAAGTTAGATGCCACATCCCCAAGGGCATAACCGACTTTTTCTTTGAGTGATAACTTTTCAGATTGAGGTGTCACAGGTGATATTTTAGGGTCTTGAGCCATTGTTATTATTACCTTGGTTGATTCCATCCAAATTTGGTATTTATGGCAACTTTACAGCTAACTGATTTTTAATGCTTTTTATATTTAACAATTAGTGTAAGCGCTTACATTGTTGTTAGAATGTAAATGATTAATCATTTTTTGACCAGTATTAATTTATTCAAGATTGAATTTAAAGCAGCTTTATTGGACATTAAAAGTCAATTTTTGCTGAGCGATGTCACAAAAGGAGTTGCTAATAAAGAGGATGGAAAAGCTGCAAATTCAATATTAAGAATGTTGCAAGGAAGGGACAGTTAGCTTGGAAAAGTAAACACTAGCTTGGTATAAACACTAGCTTGGTATAAGCACTAGCTCGTATAAACTGTAGCTCGTATAAACTGTAGCTCGTATAAATAATAGCTTGGTATAAGTAAGGGCTTGTATAAGATAGTAGCTTGTAAAAATAACAGCTTGGCGTAATAAACCTCTGAGTTTTAAAATGCCCGACAAATTGTTTTATCGGGCATTAAGTTGTGACTAATAGAAAAGCAGTATTTTGTTATTTCAGCATTTCTTGCACTCGAATGACCTGAGCGCGATAACCTGTTGCAAACATATCGTGGCTGTTAATGTTTATTCGCACAGCGGGTTCGGTTTCACCGTATCTATGTTCAACTAAAATAGATTGGACTTTACCTGTGGTGTCGTCCATTTTTAAGTTGCCATATCCGCCCCCTAATCCAAACAGGCCGGCCGAGGCAAAATAGCTCATCATACTGTCTTTATCTTCTTGATACTTAACGATTGAAGTCACAGGTGAGTAACCACTATAACCTAGCTCAGTTTTGCCATATTCCCATACTTGTTCAACGGTGAGTTTTTGCTCATCGATTTTGTATTCTACTGAGCGAGAATATTTTTCATTGGCAAACATTGGTTGACCAAGGTGGCGACCGTCACCGTTATCAAATACGGTTAGAGTTCCTTTTTGCGGTACTCTATAGGCTGTGTGTGAGGTGTAAGAAAAATCAAAGTTAGTGCCTCTACATTGGCCTTTTTCATTACAGTTTAATGCTTTGCCTTTACTGTCTACAGGGGTCAGTAGTTTATCGGTAAACTTTTCAGACCAGCCTTTTGATGGGCTTAATATCCATTTGATTTGCTTGTCACGACCTATTTTAATAACGGCTGATTGATGACGTGAACTGATAATAATACTGTCGTCAGTGGGATCGTAATCCACGGAGTTTACGTGGATCCAATTACGGCCGGTTTCGACACCATGAATATCGCCATAGGGTGCATTTTGTAAATCTTCAAGTGTAGTCTGATGCCCAGCTTGTGAGGCATTAATATTTAAACACACAGCGCCAGCATCAAGAGATAACAATGCATCGTCTCGCATTGGATCAAGAATACTGTTCAAGTCCCAGTAATCGACGAGTTTACCTGTGCTATCAACTTCAATAATTTGATCGCGAATAGTGTTTACTAACTTACCGTCAGGACGGCGGTAGTCTTTGGCTGCAGCGCGAATAAAGATATTTCCGTTAGCACCTTCAATTCCTTCGTGCGATGCATCAATAAAGTTACCGGGTAAGCTATGTTCAGAAATCATTCTGCCCATCAAAGACATCTTTTTCCAACCTTGGCCTTGAACCCAAACCATGTTGCCATCTTCGGTAACATTCATTCCCATAGCGTAACCGGCATTTTCAAAGCTTTTTGAATCGTGAGTTGTGTATGGGTTTAAATACCAGCGGATATCGCCAGCAGTATCGATAATAAAGAAGCCAGGCTTGCCATCCCAAGAAAAGGCGCCAGGAGCATCTGGATTGTTATGAGCTAATTGGCCTGTTTTGCCATCAGGGTTAGTCCAGTTGACGAAATATAGTCGGTCTTTAAAGTCTGCATCGACATGCTCAACTTCAACCAGAGGGGCTTTAGCCCATTGGCTTTCTGAAAAACCCATATCAATATCTGGTGTGAGCATCTGATAGTCATGGCTATGCTGTTTACCGTTTTGAGTCCAGTTAACTGTAAAGTGGTTCATCAGGGCAGGGTACAAGCCAAATATGGGTACGCCACCTTCATTCATCACACGCATGTCATCAACTTGGTAGTGAATACTTACACCCGTGTCATCTTTTGCATGAACTGTCACTTCTACATCTGAAATCGTGTGACCATTTAGGGTAACTAAAGCAGTTAGCGGTGCATTTTCATATGGGTTATGCACGAGATAACCTAAAGGCGCATCAGGAACGGGTATTGGCTTCATCCCAAGTGGATCAGCAGTCACATTTGTGATTGAAAAGCTCAGGCTGATGGCAAGTAGCGAATAAATAAGTGGCTTCATTATCAATAATCTCATTTGAAACAATTGTGCTTGAGTATACTGATTAATGTTTTTTATTAATGTCTTATCGCTAACAAAGGACTGACAATATTTACTATTTTCAAGAAAGGTCACGAATATGAAATTTCTGTTTTGAATCGGGAACTTTTGACTATTAAACGAAAATAATCGTCGGTCTTCTTTAGGTGGGAACCGTTAACCAATGTATCTTGCTGGATACGAAAATAGCTCGTCATCATATCATCGTCTAGTGAGCGACAGGTTTGATAGATGAATCGAGCTATTTTAGAAAGTCTTTAGCGCAATTTTATATAGCCTTAAGCGCTATTATAAAGAGTCTTAAGCGCTATTCTTGATGATTTTTAAAGCTAGATTATTCGTCTTCAGCAGGTGGAACATAACCTTCAATTTCGACGTCTTTACCTTCAAATAAAAAGTTTGCCATTTGCTCTTCAAGAAATTTACGGTCATCAACATTCATCATGTTGAGTTTGTTTTCATTGATTAACATGGTTTGTTTTTTCTGCCAAAGTCCCCATGCTTCTTTACTGATAGAGTCAAAAATTCGCTTGCCAACTTCTCCTGGGTACAATTGAAAATCTAAACCTGGAGCTTCTTTATTTAAATATGCGCAATTAACATTACGAGCCATGATGTTTCCTTAACGGGATCCCTTAGATAGGATCTGCTGCTGAAAGTGCGACTAAGTTAGATAAGATCCGCTCGGTTGCTGCGGCTAATCCGACTTTAGCTGGATGATGTATGTTATACCAGAGACTCTGGTTTTGTTCCATTACACTGGATTCAAATTCTGTTAAATCTTGTGTTGATTCAAGTTCAATCACAATGGGTTGAATATCTAAATGGAAATGGCTAAATGTATGCCTAAAGCCTGCAAGCCATTCTGAATCTGTATGGGTGATGTTTTTGCCCGTAAACTTGATTGATACGTGCTCATGTAATTCAGCTTCTGTTTCAAATTGAGGGAAGCACCATAGCCCGCCCCAAATGCCCGCTGGTGGACGTTTGTTTAAAATGACTTGGCCATCTTTTTTTATCACTAGCATCCAGGCTGATTTAGCGGGAATTGTCTTTTTAGGCTTTTTACCAGGAAACTCACTCTGCCTGCCAGCTAATTGCGCTTTACAATCAATGGCAACAGGGCATGCATCACAGCGAGGTTTGCTGCGGGTGCAAACGGCAGAGCCGATATCCATCATGGCCTGATTAAACTTACGTACATCTGTTTTAGGCGTCAGTGAATCGGTTAAGGTCCATAACTTTTGCTCAACAGCTTTCTGCCCTGGCCAGCCTTCAATCGCGCCATGTCTTGCAAGCACTCGCTTAACATTACCATCTAAAATTGAGTGATGTTGTCCAAGGGAAAGTGACAGAATTGCCCCAGCAGTTGAGCGTCCTATACCTGATAGCGCAATAACTTCATCTAAAGATTCAGGGAACTGACCATTATGCTGATCGCATATCGCTTTCGCAGCTTTATGTAAGTTTCTCGCACGCGCGTAGTACCCAAGACCTGTCCAATGATGCAAAACATCATCTTCGCTAGCTTTGGCTAAATCACTAATTGACGGGAAACTGTCCATGAACTTTTCATAGTATGGAATCACAGTCGCAACTTGAGTTTGTTGCAGCATGATCTCTGAAATCCATACTCTATATGGGGTTTTATTGATTTGCCAAGGAAGCGTTTTACGCCCGTGAACATCGTACCAAGCAACAATTCGCTCAGAAAAGGAGTTAACTTTATTCATTGGCGCAGTGTATATGGCGACGTTTTGATAAACAAGTTAGATACGGTTTTGATAATGGAAAAGCTAAAAACGATAAGTGGCTGTTAAATGGTCTGTGAAGGTTTAAATGTGCCTAGTCCCTGAGGTATCTTGACTCATGCAGCTAAACTTCTGTAAAAAACGCAATATAAGCAAAATAATCTCCGCCTCAAAGGGGATTAACTACTTTAGTCATGACGATTTTGCGATATACTTACTGACTATTTTATGAATTTGAAGTTAAACATTGGGTCACTTAATAAAAGTACCTAATTGATGAGGCAGAAATGAGCGACGTTACTACCGCTGAATATAACGAAGATGGTAAATATCTTCGTAAGATTAGAAGTTTTGTTTTGAGAGAAGGGCGCCTAACCAAAGGCCAAGCTCAAGCAATTGAATCACACTGGCCAGCAATGGGGTTAGATTACACTCCAGAGCCAATTAATCTTACTGAAGTATTTAACCGTGAAGCTGATACCGTTTTAGAAATTGGTTTTGGCATGGGTGCTTCTTTAGTTGAAATGGCGCAAGCTGCTCCTGAACTGAATTATATTGGTATAGAAGTTCACAAACCTGGCGTTGGTGCTTGTCTTGTTGATGCGGGTAAAGCTGAAGTGACTAACCTTCGTGTTTATCATCATGATGCGATGGAAGTGCTTGAAAACAGTATTGCTGACGGGTCATTGAGCCGAGTACAGTTATTCTTTCCTGATCCATGGCATAAAAAACGTCACCACAAACGTCGTATTGTTCAAGCTGAATTTGCTGCGCTTATTCGCCGTAAACTTAAAATTGGCGGTGTTTTCCATATGGCAACAGACTGGGAAAACTACAGTGAGCATATGCTAGAAGTGATGACAGCAGCTGAAGGTTATAAAAATCAATCTGAGACTAATACAGTCGTTGAACGTCCTGAACATCGCCCATTAACAAAATTTGAAGCTCGTGGTCACCGTTTAGGCCATGGCGTTTGGGATTTAATGTTTGAAAAAGTCAGCTAAATTTATTAAAACATAAGCTTAGCTTCTGAATTAATATAATAATTTATAATCGTACAACACTAACTAGGATAAAAACATGGCTAAGAATCGTAATCGCCGTCTACGTAAAAAGCTTCGCGTTGATGAGTTCCAAGAACTTGGTTTTGATATCAATTGGACATTCGATGACGCTATTTCAGAAGCGGATATTGATAAAGCCGTTGATGAGTTTATCGATGAAGTTATTTTACCGCGTGAGCTAGGCTTCCACGGTGGCGGACACAAAATGTGGGAAGGTATTATTGCCACTCAGCAAATCGGCAAATGTACCGAAGAAGATGTTGCAGCTGTAAAAGCCTTTTGGGAAGCGAAGAAAGTACCTCAACTTGAAGTCAGTGCGTTATACGACATCTGGTGGGGCTAATTAAGCCAATGCCTGAGCAAATTTTGCTTGAACAAGTGGTCGACAAAGTTCGGCCACTTATTGGTTCTGGAAAGGTAGCAAATTACATTCCTGCTTTGGGGAGTGTTGATCCTAATAAAATTGCGATTGCTGTAACGACTGCTGATGGACAAACCATTGGAGCAGGCGATTACCTTGAGCCGTTTTCAATTCAAAGTATTTCTAAAGTCTTTAGTTTGACGCTGGCACTTAGCTTATACACCGAAGATGAAATTTGGATCAGAGTAGGCAAAGAGCCATCTGGTCAATCTTTTAATTCACTGGTCCAAGTTGAGTTAGAGCGCGGGATCCCTCGTAATCCCTTTATCAATGCAGGCGCATTAGTGATTGCAGACTTAATTCAAGCCAGACAAAGCGCACCCAAGCACCGTATGCTTGAAGAAGTCAGAAAACTCAGTGGCAATTCACACATTTGTTTTGATAAAAATGTCGCCAACTCAGAATTTAAATTTAGTGCTAGAAATGCCTCTATTGCCTACTTGATGAAATCATTTGGTAATTTTGATGGTAATGTCGATACGGTATTAAAAAACTATTTTCATTATTGCTCACTTAAAATGAATTGTGCTGATTTGTCTAAAGCCATGTTCTATTTGGCTAATCGCGGCAAGACACTTCAAAATGAACAACTTGTTACCCCTGTACAAACAAGGCAGCTGAATGCGTTGTTAGCAACATCTGGTTTGTATGATGGTGCGGGTGAATTTGCTTATCGCGTTGGTATGCCGGGTAAAAGTGGTGTTGGTGGCGGAATTATTGCTGTTATTCCTGGTGATATGTCTATTTGTGTTTGGTCTCCAGAGTTAGACCAAAACGGAAATTCATTGGCGGGTACGCGTATGCTGGAGCACTTATCACAGGCTTTGGGGCGTTCAATCTTTTAGTGCTTTGATTTCATTTTTACTGCTATTGCTCCGCTCCTTCTGTTTATTTTTAGTGAAAATTAGCAAAGAGTGAAAAACACCACTTTGTTGGTTATTTCACTTATTGTCGGTTAACTTCATAATTCCTTTCTTTGTCTATAACGTCGCCTAGTTCACTTTAATCTTTGAAAATAAAGGTTTTTTAAATGTTGGCATGGGCTGTGCTTTATCTAATTTAAGTTTAATCGTAATAAACGGTTTAATTATCAAATTTGAAAATTCAGTCTACAACTTAATGACTGTGTTTTATTTACAGCAAGGGAAGAGCTAATGAAAACTCAAACTAATTTCACCAACGGATTAATTAAAGGTCTTGCTTTATCAGGTCTTATTTTTACTGCCGGAGCAATCACGCCTGCTATGGCAAAGCTGTCACTAGATGACGAGCAATGTAATGTCACTCTTAACTATGATGTGACTGTCGAACCTAAGAAGCTGTTAATCAGCGAAAAGGGCGAAGAGCTATATCGAGTTGAAATGGGTGAGCTTTATGTCGAAGGTAGCAAGATAGATTTAGATAATAAGCAACGCAACTTATTAACCAATTACTCAGAAGAGTTATCTCAACAAGTTCCTGAAATTATCGATTTAGTGAATGAAGTTGTAATACTAGCAACGGATGCTGTGAGCCTAGCACTTACGCCAATTTTTGGTGATGCAACAGGCGCCAAATTAGATGAGCTGTTAGCAGGCATTCAAACTCGTATTGATGAAGCGGCCTATCAACAAGGTGACAAGTTTTATTTAGGCGCTACGGAATCTTCAATTGAAGAAGCATTTAATGAAGATTTTGAACAAGAAATGGAAGCCATGATTAAGAATTCAATGGGTAGCTTTATGATGGCTTTAGGCGCCGAAATGATGTCATCTGAAGGTGGAAGTTTTGAAGAGAAAATGGAAGCATTTTCTACCAAAATGGAAAGAGTAGGTGAAGACATTGAATTGCAAATAGCAGATCAGTCTGAGGCTATTGAAGCGAAAGCTGAAAAGATTTGTGCTGACTTTGAAGAGCTTATGGTGCTTGAATCTGAAGTTCGTCAATCGATTCCTGAACTTGCTTCATACCAACTTGCAACATTGGATAATACCCAATACGAATAAGTTTACTTGAGTGTTAATTGGTTGAATTGAATTTTATATATAAGTATCAGTATTTGATTTAACTAATAGGTAATTGATTAGGTTGTTCACCGCTAGCGCAATTTGATGTGACTTATTTGATTATCTTGATTGTTCAATTTCTAGCATTGTCAAAATGCACCTGACCTTCCCCTGCATTCATATGCAGGGGCTTTTTCGTTTAAAAAGCCTTTAAAATGTTAATTCAACTACACTTCTGTTGAAGATATGATTTGTTCTGATAAAAAAATTGTATATTATAAATATAGAGCCATATGTAATTTTTTTGGTATACTCCATAAATTAAAAGACTGCATCGCTAATCCTATTAACTTATTGTTTTAGTTTTGATTGGCTATACAGGATAACGGACTATCACAATTTAATTTCTTTTTTGGTCAATCGTGCATATATTTTTGCACTGCTATATCGGTTAAATCTTGTTCGGTATTGTTTCGGATAAGTTACAGTGATTGGCATTCCAAAAACTATTTTTAATGTCGTAAACAGCTTAAGGCGACTCCCATGTTAGAACTGTTAGAACCTATTGCTATTTTTACTCATGTTGCCCGCGCTGGTAGTTTCAGTGCCGCAGCCAGAAGATTGAGTATATCTAAGTCGAAAGTAAGTACTCAGGTTGCTGATCTTGAACATAAACTTGGGGTTCAACTGATTCAACGTACTACACGTAGTCTGAGTCTGACAGAAGCAGGTAACTTGCTTTATATTCAAGGTGAAGAGTTGCTTCGTGATGCTGAACAAGCTGTCGCAAGTGTACATAATTTAAATGATGCGACCCGTGGTGTATTGAAAGTGGGTATTTCTCAATCTTTCGGTACCATGCACATCATTCCGGCTTTACCTGAGTTTATGGCTAAACACCCTGAGCTTGAGTTACAAGTCAGCTTACTTGATCACAAGGTTGATGTAGTCAGCGAAGGCTTAGATTTATTATTAACTATGTCAGAGCAATTACCTTTAGGTATGGTTGCTCGTCCATTGATGAAGTGTCAGTTCTTACTTGCAGCATCGCCAGAGTACATCGCTCAAAATGGCACCATTTCTCGTCCTGAACAGCTGGTTGATCATAACTGTCTTGTATATCAAGGTGAGTGGCATGAACACAGCATGTGGCAGTTCAAGAAAGGTGATGATTACTGCGAAATCGGTGTGTCAGGTAACTTCCGTGTAGACAATGCACCAGCACTTAAATCAGCAGCGGTTAGCGGGTTAGGTATTGCATATTTAGCAAGTTACTTATTGGAAGATGAGATTGAACAAGGCACTTTAGTACCATTGTTACCAGATTGGCAGTTAACGAATAACTTGCCTCTACAAGCCGTTTATCCACGCCGTAAGCATCTTGCACCTAAGGTGAGCTCATTCATCGACTTCATTAAAGGCCATATTGGTAGTACTCCATACTGGGACACTAAATATGACCATTTATACAAATTGCGTAAATAATTACCAGTTTAAGTCGTCAATGACGTAAGAATATATGGAAACATTGTTCAAAATTTAAAACAAAACCGCACCTTTAAGTGCGGTTTTTTTATTTGTTCAATTTAAACAATGGTTTAATTGTTTGTGATTAAAAATTGTCCAGCAAGGTTTTGTCTTTAAATTAAAACAATTTCATTCTCGCATCTTGAACTATGTTCTGAAATCAATACAATAGATTTCAGTTGATTCGGAATGGTTTGAGTCACGCATCTTGTTGAGAAATGACCCCTTTTCGACTTTTTGTGCAAATCAGCAACTTCGCAAATTTTGAATCACTGCTGGCAACGGTTTTAAAACTAGAACAATGCCGGCTTTGAAACCATCATCCTAGTTTATATTGGTTTACCCCAGACATAGTGCTGGGGTTATTTTTGCCTGAAATTCACTCAACCGCTTTTTTGTTCCTGCTTGCTTATTCGCTTCAGTCGTTTCTTATTGTCATTGCTTATTGTCATTTCTTATTAATAGCGTATTAGTCAAAATAAAATTTAGGCATAAAAAAACCACTGAGCTCAGTGGTTTTTTGTTTTTATAAGGGGGGTTATGCAGCGTTAGTGGCTTTAACCCAGTCATTGACCTTCGTTTCTAGAATATCTAGCGGCAAAGGACCATTCTCAAGAATGAGAGTGTGGAATTGACGAATATCGAATTTGTTACCTAACTGCTTCTTCGCATTCTCACGTAGCTCTAAAATCTTAATCATTCCCACTTTGTAAGCAGTTGCTTGACCTGGCATGACGATATGACGTTCAACCATTTTCACTGCATCAGACTCTGCGTTTGGCGTATTATCAACATAGTACTGAATACCTTGCTCACGGGTCCATTTTTCTGAATGGATACCAGTGTCTACCACTAGACGACATGCGCGCCAAAGTTCCATTGCTAAGCGGCCGAAGTCAGAGTATGGGTCGGCATATAAGCCCATCTCTTTAGGGAAGTATTCAGTGTATAAGCCCCAACCTTCAATATAGGCAGTATAACCGCCGTACTTTCTGAACTTAGGAATACCTTCTAGTTCTTGTGCAATAGCAATTTGCATATGATGTCCTGGAATACCTTCATGGTAAGCTAATGCTTCCATTTGGTAAGTCGGCATCGCTTTCATATCATATAGATTAGCGTAGTAGGTACCAGGTTGTGATCCATCTGGTGCAGGTTGATTGTAAAACGCTTTACCCGCTGATTTTTCACGGAAGGCTTCGACTTGTTTTACTACTAATTTAGCTTTTGGTTTGATATTGAATACTTCGTCTAAACGAGACTCCATGTTATCAATTAATGCTTTGGCTTCTGACATGTAACGGCTCTTGCCTTCATCAGTTGCTGGGTAGTAGAACTGGTCGTCATCACGCATAAATGCCATGAATTCTTGTAAGTCACCATCAAATTTAACTGTCTTCATGATTTCGCGCATTTCGTCATGAATACGGGCAACTTCAGATAAACCTAACTGATGAATTGTTTCTGAGCTCATGTCTGTTGTAGTGACACGGCTTAAACGTAAATTGAAAAAGTCATCACCTTCAGGCAGTTTCCAAACACCATCACGAGTATCGGCTTTTTTCTCAAGTTCATTAAGATAAGCGATAAGATCGGTATAGGCTGGTTGAACACTGTCAACGAGGGCTTTTTTAGCTGCAGCAAGTAATTCATCTTTTTTAGCTTGAGGCGCATCTAAGGCAGTAACCTTTTTGTTGATGTCAGCCCACAGAGTGCTCTTTTCTTCAGTGTCGCTAAAAGGAGCGCCAGTAATAATATTTTCACTGTCTGAAATGACATATGGGAAAACAAACTTAGGTGCGATTACGCCTTTATCAGCACGAAGCTTTAAAGCATCAACTAACTGCTTACTAGCATGCTTAACGCCATTTAAACGACTGATATAAGCTTCAGCATCGCTAACGCTTGATACTTGGTGTTGATTAATCAAGAATGTCGCGATAAAAGTATGGCTGCCGTACATTTGGTTAACTGGATAGGTATGGTAACGCCATTTATCATCAGCAATGTCTTGTTCTAACCCTTGTTTCATTAGGTTAAAACTTAATGCAGTTTGAACATCAAGTTTACTGACATCAATTGATTCGAGTTGTTTAAGGTGTTTTTTAGTACGCTCTAATGCTTCATCATCAGCTTTATCACTGAAATCACCCCATTTGTCGTAATCAGTTTTAATACGCATGTAGGTTTGTGAGATAGGGCTAGCCATAACATTTTCCATGAAAATGTTTTCAAATAATTCATTGGCTTTTTCTGATTCCGTTGTGGCTTTTTTAGTGGTTTCAGTTGCGCTTTTAACTGCATGGTTGTCCGTTCCATGGGCCAAAGCAGAGGTAGATAATAAGCTAGATAATGCAACGGCTATTATTGTCGTTTTAGTTTTTAGTAGCATAGTGGGTTTCCGTAAACGAGGGATAGAAGTAAGCGTTTATTAATATTGATTGATATCCTAATAGAGCAAAGCGAAAAAGGGTAAAGTGAAATGTTAGCAATTGTGTATTAAATGTTGCTTAAAGCTTGCGGTTTATTAGATTCAGTATTGCTGCGAGCATTAAAAAGCCACCGACTTGGTTCAAGTGGTGGCTATTAGGCACTATTTGCTGAACTTATACTGTAATGAGTTTTTAAATGAATTACCCAATGAGTTACTGACTGAATTAATCTATAAATTGCGATAATAAGTCATTGACGAACATGTGGCCTTTAGATGTTAACTGCCAATGGTTCTCTGATTCAGTTAATAAGCCTCTTGAGATAGATTTATTTATTCCATCAGTAAGCACATCTGCAGATAAACCGGTGCGTTGCTCAAACTCAACTTTAGGGATCGGCGTCATCAGTCGCAACCTGTTCATCAAATATTCAAGCGCTCTATCTTCTGGGAGTACTTCTGAGGTTTCAAAAGTGTAGTCTTCAGTATTTAAGTAGCCCTTAGGGTGTTTGATTTTTACAGTACGGGTAATCACATCTTTTTCAGGTTGGGTGATTTTACCGTGAGCGCCACAGCCAATGCCAAGGTAGTCACCAAACTGCCAGTAATTTAAATTATGACGGCATTGAAACCCTGGTTTGGCATAAGCCGAGATTTCATATTGTTGGTAACCTAATGCCGCAAGTTTCTTTTGGCCTTGTTCATAAATGTGCCAAAGGTTTTCATCGTCAGGGAGTTGTGGCGGTTTTGAGTGAAAAAGCGTATTGGGTTCAATAGTGAGTTGATACCAAGAAAGGTGAGGTGGCATTAACTCTGCTGCAGTATCAATATCCGCCATTGCCTCATCAAAGCTTTGATTTGGTAGGCCATGCATGAGATCAAGGTTAAAACTGTTATAGCCTGATTTTGATGCAGTATTAGCAGCAGTGACAGCTTCGTTTTCATCATGAATGCGGCCAAGTAAATTGAGCTTATCTTTAGAAAAACTTTGTACGCCAATAGATAAACGCGTTACGCCTGCTGCTTGATAGGCGGCAAAATCATCATGCTCTAAAGTGCCAGGGTTGGCCTCCATGGTGATTTCAATATCATCTTCAAAACCAATAGCTTTTCTAGCGCCGTCAAGAATGACCTTTATTTGTTTGGCATCAAACAATGAAGGCGTACCACCACCAATAAAAATGCTGTGCAGCTTACGGTTTTGAACATAACCTAAGTCATTGTGTAAATCTTGCAGTAAGGCTTCGACATATTGAGCTTGAGGTAATTCACCTTGCTGACCATGGGAGTTAAAATCGCAATAAGGGCACTTTTGCACACACCAAGGTATATGAATATAAAGGCTAAGTGGTGGTAGGGTTAACATAATGCTTAGATGATCCCTTTAGCTTTAAGTGCATCAGCCAATAAATTCAATGCTAAACCACGGTGGCTTAGTTGATTTTTTTGTTCACTACTTAGCTCTGCCGCTGAGCAATCAAAACCTTCAGGAATGAAAACAGGATCATAGCCATGACCTTGCTCGCCTTGAGGTACAGTGCCGATTTTTCCTTCCCAAGCTGCTTGGCAAACAATCGGGGTTGGATCTTTAGCATGACGCATATAAACCAATACACATTGGAAACGTGCATTACGCTCGGTTTGGCCTTCGAGTGCATTGAGTAATTTTAGGTATCTGTCTTTTTCTGTCGCATCTTCTCCGCCATATCGAGCAGAGTATATTCCTGGAGCTCCTTGAAGCGCATCAACTTCTAAACCTGAATCATCCGCAATGGCTGCTTTTCCGGTTATTTCTGCTGCGTGTCTTGCTTTGATGATGGCATTTTCAATAAAGGTTGTTCCTGTTTCAGCCACTTCAGGTACATTGAATTGGTTTTGTGGCAATACTTGGATATTAAATTGTGACAACATTTGGTCAAATTCTTTAAGTTTACCTTTGTTACCGCTGGCTAAAACAATTTGCTGCATGGGAATACCTTAGTGGATGGAAAATGGTACTTGAAAATTTGGCTAATGATACCTAAGCGTTTAGCTGATAGATAGCTCAAAAGATGATAATAGGTGATGGTTTATGGACTGATAAAAATAAAGCCAATCATACTAGAATTGGCTTTGTAGAATGTTTTTGCTGCACGTTTCTGATTATTCAACGTAAAATTTTTGCTTAAATTTAAGTGCTGTATTGAGTTTATTCCCATGCTTAATGGCAATGTTGAAATTGATTTCTTGGTCGTCACGGTATGGTACTTGGGCAATATAATAAATGGCTTTGCCCTCACGGATTTCTTTAAAATCTAATGTAATTCTTGCATCAAGTAAGTTGTTCGCCACACCTGAGATTTCAATTGCTACAGGCGGGTTACCCTCTTTACTGGTATCTAATACTGCAATATTTACGATGCCATTATAATTGCTTCGTTCAATACCGTAGGTTTTTGCAATACTTGGGGTGATAAATGTGCTGCTTAATGCCATGTAATGGATATCAAAGTTACCTACTTGCTGTTTTTGTTCTGCTTGGGCGGTATTTGATAGTCCGAGTGACAGGCCTAAAACAACCAATAAACTTAAAATGATAGTGCGAAACATAATCGTGATCCTTGATCGACTCTTGCAAGAGGTGATTCACTAATGGAGTGTAGACCTAAGTATAGAGAATTTTAATCAAACTCACCTTATTTTCATACAAAACTAAGTAAGTTTAATGAGTAAACTTTGAATTTATTGCTTTACAGTAAGTGAGATAATTCAATAGGAATTTGTTTAGGCATGGATATTTGGACTTGTTTATGCCGACCTTGAAGGCCTTTTAAGATTACGACATCCGCTTTAGGAACTTTGAAGGCTTTAGCTAAATATTTAATCAAATGGCTATTGGCTTTACCGTCGATTGGCGGTGCAGTAATAGCAATTTTTAACTCATCGCCATGCAGACCGATGATCTTATCTCGACTGCTTAGGCTGAATATAAAGATTCAGCAACAAATCGTTCTGTTGCTGAATGATTGCACTCATTATGGTTAATCCCAGTTTGAAGGGTTAAACCGCATTCCAAAACGGAATATATTGCGCGAATAAAATATTGATAAAGTTCATCGCAATTAATACCAGCATGACTGATAAATCAAGTCCGCCCATTGGAGGAAGGATTTTACGAACAGGACGTAAAAACGGCTCTGTTAATTGGTCCATCACCATCACAATCGGATTATGTCCTTGATTAAACCAGCTTAGTAATGCGCGGATAATTAATACCCAGAACAGTAAAACACCTGCTTCTTTAATCACCGAAACTAAAGATAAAATCAGTAATGATACCGCATCGATTTTTAAATCAACCAGTAAAGATAAGGTCAAAAACTTCACCAAGACCACAATAAGTGCAAGTACGATTGATGCTGTATCAATGACACCAATGGAAGGTAAAACACGGCGCATAGGTGCAATAATAGGTTGAGTCGCTTTTACGATAAATTGACTAAATGGATTATAAAAGTCAGCTCTAGCAAGTTGAAGCCAAAAACGTAAAATTACCACCATAAGGTAAAGGTCAAAAACCGTGGTAACGAGAAATTGCATTGCATTCATTATTAAGTGCCTTGTTTGGTTGGTGCGTATAACATGTCATTAATAGTGACAGTGTCGCTGAATCCGTATAATTTTAAAATGTTTTTGCCATTTCTTCTGCTCGTTTTATGCAGTTCGTCATTGCTTGGTCAACTAACCCACGTAAATCGCCTTCTTCAAGCGTCTCAACTGCGCGAGCAGTCGTGCCACCTTTAGACATAACATTGGTGCGTAACTTCTCTAATGATAGCTGAGGGTTTTGCACGACCATTTGCGCAGCACCTAATGCAGCTTGTTGAGCTAAAGCTCGAGCCGTTTGCTCATCAAGCCCTGTTTTAATGCCGTGTTGGATCATCGACTCAATAAACAAGAAAAAATATGCAGGTGAGCTGCCAGCTAACGCGATAACTTGATTAAGCTCATCTTCAGTTTTTACCCAAACAACTTCGCCACCGGTTTTCATTAAGGTTTCACAAATTTGTTTATGCTCAGCTGAGATTGAGTCGTCAGCAAATAATCCAGTCATGCCAACACCAATTTGGGTTGGTGTATTTGGCATAGTGCGAATAAGTTTAATTGGTTGCTTAAAGTAATCTTGATAACGCGCCGCAGGAATGCCTGCAGCGATAGTAACTAATAACTTATTGGATAAATCTAAATGACTTAGTTGCTCACACACCATTTGCATTAACTGCGGTTTTACGCTGAGTACTATCACATCTGCATCATCCGCAGCTGCAACATTGTCGTGAGAAACTTGAATACCAAAATCTGCTTTTAGCGCATCTAACTTGCCGACACTTGGGTTCGTTGCGTGAACTTTATCAGCAGGGTATCCGTTGGTCACTAAACCGCTAATGATAGCTCGCGGCATGTTGCCCGCACCGATAAAACATACTTTTGCTTGAGTCATAAGGTTAAATCACTTTTAATTTTATGTACTCGTTGAGTACGTGTAGGAGTCTTATATTTGGGCTTTCATGGCTCATTACAAGGCTGTCATTATAAATTATCCTTCATGAATAACAGCTTAAAAACATAGCCATCACTTGATAAAAGTGTGTACTTACATTTAAAGCTGACTTTTTAATTAGACGTTTCAAATCTATTAGTCGCTTCAAAATTATTAGTCACTTCAAAACTTAAGCTCTTGACCCAAATATCGCAGTGCCAATTCTGACCATGGTTGAACCGTGTTCAATAGCGATAGTTAAGTCGCTGCTCATGCCCATCGAAAGAGTGTCTACACTAAGGTATTGTTGTTTAAGTTCAAGATATAAGTTTTCAAGTTGAGCAAATTCTTGCCTTTGCAAGTTTACATCTTCAGTTGCTGTTGGAATTGCCATTAAGCCGCGCAAAGTAAGATGAGGTAACTTATCAATTATTTGTGCAAGATGATTAACCTCTTCAGAACTAACGCCAGATTTACTGGCTTCATTACTGACATTAACTTGGATACACACTTGCAGTGGTAATTTGTCATCAGGTCGTTGCTCATTAAGCCGTGTAGCAATTTTCTCGCGACTTAAGGTATGCATCCAATCAAAATGCTCAGCAATAATGCGTGACTTATTGGATTGCAGCGGGCCAATAAAATGCCATTCAATATCTGGGTGGCTTTGACTTAAGGCGATGACTTTTTCTTCGCCTTCTTGGACGTAGTTTTCACCAAAGCATCGCTGACCAGCCTCGTATGCCGCAATGATATCTTCAATGGGTTTAGTTTTACTTACCGCAAGAAGAGTGACTTCTTCACTGTTACGTGAACAATTTTGCGCCGCTTGAGCGATTTGGCTCTGGGCGATTGATATTCGGTCTGCTATTGTTGTCATATTGTTTTTATTTGTTTAAATGGATGTCATTGACCATGGAAATAACTGAGTTACTTGCCTTTAGTGTAAAGCACAATGCCTCGGATCTACACCTTTCAGCAGGCGTATCGCCAATGATCCGTGTAGATGGTGAAGTCAGAAAAATTAATTTACCTGCATTAGATCATCAAGCCGTGCACGGTTTAGTGTATGACATCATGAATGATAAACAACGTAAGGACTTTGAAGAACATTTAGAAATCGATTTCTCGTTTGAAGTACCTAACCTTGCGCGTTTTCGTGTGAATGCATTTAACCAATCTCGTGGTGCTGGTGCAGTGTTCCGTACCATTCCAAGTGAAATTTTATCATTAGAGCAACTTGGTGCTCCAGAAATCTTTAAGAAAATATCAAGTTTCCCCCGTGGCCTTGTATTGGTAACAGGCCCTACAGGTTCAGGTAAGTCGACCACGCTAGCGGCAATGGTTGATTATATTAACAATGAACGCCATGATCACATTTTGACCATCGAAGACCCAATAGAATTCGTACATCAAAACAAACAGTGTTTGGTTAACCAGCGTGAAGTCCATAAACACACTCATGGTTTTGATGCTGCTTTGCGTTCAGCACTTCGTGAAGATCCCGATGTAATTCTTGTGGGTGAGATGCGTGACCTTGAAACCATTCGATTAGCAATGACCGCAGCAGAAACCGGTCACTTAGTGTTTGGCACTTTGCATACCACCTCAGCGGCAAAAACCGTTGACCGTATTGTCGATGTATTCCCAGCCGGTGAAAAAGATATGGTACGAACCATGTTATCTGAATCACTTCAGGCAGTAATTTCACAAACTCTGATTAAGAAAGTGGGCGGAGGTCGAGTCGCTGCACATGAAATTATGATGGGGACACCGGCGATTCGTAACTTGATCCGTGAAGATAAAGTCGCACAAATGTACTCAGCAATTCAAACGGGTATGTCACATGGCATGCAAACCCTTGAGCAGTGTTTACAAAATTTAGTGAATCGCGGTTTAATTACCCGTGATGATGCAATGTCTAAGAGCTCGAATAAACAAGCTAACTTTTAAGGGTTAATTGAATGGATGTACGTCCTTTTTTAAAGGTCATGGTTGACCGAAAAGCCTCTGATTTATTTGTGACCGCGGGATTCCCGCCAAGTGCAAAAATTGATGGTGAGCTAAGACCGCTTTCTGAAACCAGTTTTAACCCAGAGCAGTCTTTGGATTTTGTTGAGTCTTTAATGACTGATGTGCAAAAACAAGAGTTTCATGACTCGCGTGAATGTAACTTTGCATTTGCAGCAAAAGATTTAGGTCGATTTCGTGTCAGTGCTTTTTGGCAACGTGAGTCTCCTGGCTGTGTTATGCGCCGCATTGAGACAAAAATACCTGAAGTTGATGATTTAAAGCTGCCACCAATCTTAAAAGACTTAGTCATGAGTAAACGTGGCTTGATTATTATGGTTGGTGGTACAGGTACTGGTAAGTCAACTTCATTGGCATCATTAGTGGGTTATCGAAATGCTCATGCTCGCGGCCACATTTTGACAATTGAAGACCCTGTAGAATTTGTTCACGACCATAGAAAAAGTATTATTACTCAACGTGAAGTTGGTATTGATACTGATTCTTTTGACGCTGCACTTAAAAGCTCACTGCGTCAGGCGCCAGATGTTATTTTGATTGGTGAGATCCGAACTCAAGAAACCATGGAGTTTGCGCTGGCGTTTGCTGAGACAGGTCACTTATGTATGGCAACCTTGCACGCCAACAATGCTAACCAAGCGTTAGATCGTATTATGCATTTGGTGCCAGAAAGTAAGCATAATCAATTACTGTTTGACTTATCGCTTAATTTACGTGGCATTGTAGCTCAGCAGCTTGTGGCTAAGTCTGATGGTTCAGGGCGTCGTGCAGCAATTGAAGTTTTGATTAACACCCCTCGTATTGCAAGTTTGATTGCGAAAAATGAGCTGCATTTACTTAAAGAAACCATGAGTAAATCTCGTGAGCAAGGAATGCAAACCTTTGACCAAGCCTTGCTGGATTTATATTTAGAAAAAGAAATCAGCTATGCAGATGCATTACACCATGCTGATTCTCCAAATGATTTACGCTTGATGATTAAACTGCAAACTAATGAAACAAGTGGTTCAGGCTTGATGGATGGCGTGACTTTAGATTTAGGTTAAATTGAGTCTTGACTAAAATTAGTCATATTAAGACTAGAATTAGCCTTAGTGAGATTAAGACCAGATAGTGAATAGCAGTATATAAAAACCAAAGTGGGTTCACTTTGGTTTTTTTATGGCTGTAACTTATATAGCTTTAACATTACTGTCTAGAAGCTGTGCCTAGAAGCTGTACTAGAAGCTGTACTAGAAGCTGTACTAGAAGCTGTGACTAGAAGATAAGGCTGGAAGTATTGAAGTGATTATTTACACTATCGATGATCTGCTTTTATAAGAACAACGTATAATCGATTATATGATTATGATTCGCAAAGTGATTGCTTTGCACATATGAACTTAAGCCGATACCCAAATTATTGGATAACAATCAAAGGGAACATTATGAAAAAGCTTCTATTAACCTCTAGCTTACTTGCTTTAACGAGCTCTTTTTTAGCACCTAGCGTATTTGCAAATAGCTGTCCTGATTATCTAAATGTAGAAGCCAGAAAATTACATTCTGATGAAGTCGTTGACTTGTGTGAGGTGACTAACGGTAAACCGGTATTGATTGTTAACACAGCTAGTAATTGCGGCTTTACGCCTCAGTTTGAAGCGTTAGAAGCACTGCATAAAGAATATGAAGATGACCTAGTGGTGATTGGTTTTCCATCTGATGATTTCTTTCAAGAAGAAGATGATGAAGCAAAAACTGCTGATGTTTGTTTCGTCAATTACGGCGTGACCTTTACTATGGTGTCAACATCAGCGGTTAGAGGAAGTGATGTTAACTCTGTATTCGCTTATTTGGGTGACAAGACAGCAGCACCTAAATGGAACTTTTACAAATACTTAGTCAGTGCAGATGGCGAAAGTGTGCAGCAATTCAACTCTCGAGTAAAACCGGATAGCGAAGAACTGAAAAAAGCGATAGAGTCAGTGCTATAAATTTTGCATCGTGAATAAAACTAATTATTTACAATCTAGCTATTTAGTGAGCAATACAAGCCTTGCACTTTAAATCAGTAATGATGAGAGCGAGTTATAATAATAGTGACTAATAATACTCACTAATAACAACTAGTAATAGTAACTAGCAATAGTAACTAATAACTAGTTTTGAGCATGCGACAGACTTTAGCATCTGAGTGAGTTTAATCGCTCACCCTGTGATGGAATTTTTCGGAGACAGTTTTGTATAAATTTTCTGGTTTAAGTAAAGAAGACGGCCACAAGTCACGCGGTAAAACTGGCGTGTTATTAATGAATTTAGGCACACCCGATGAACCTACACCATCAGCGGTTAGAAGGTATTTAGCTGAGTTTTTAGCTGATCCTCGTGTTGTAGAAATCCCCAAGCTAGTTTGGATGTGTATTCTGCACGGTATTATTTTACGTGTTCGTCCTGCAAAATCTGCAGCTTTATACAAAGAAGTGTGGGCTGAAGATGGTTCCCCTTTGATGGATATAAGTCTTAAACAACAAGGTAAATTAGCAAAGTTATTTGCTGATAATGATGTTGATGCATCGGTGCACTTATCAATGCGTTATGGTAATCCTTCAACGCCTTCTGTACTTCAAAAAATGCATAAAGATGGCATTGATAGAATCGTTGTTTTACCGCTTTATCCTCAATATGCTGCTCCTACAACAGCATCAGCATTTGACGCGATTGCAAAAGAGCTATGTAAGTGGCGCTATATTCCGGCACTGCACTTTATCAATACCTATCATGACGACCCAACCTTTATTGATGCGCTAGCTGAATCAATACAAGCGGATTTTGACCAGAATGGTAAACCTGAAAAACTGGTGTTGTCTTACCACGGCATGCCAGAACGTAATTTACATTTAGGCGATCCATATTATTGTTTTTGTGTAAAAACAACTCGTTTAGTGGTTGAAAAACTAGGTTTAGATGAAAAAGAATATGTGATGACGTTCCAGTCGCGCTTTGGCAAAGCTAAATGGTTGCAGCCATATACCGATGCGACAATGGAAGCATTACCAAAAGAAGGTGTGAATGACATTGCTGTCGTATGCCCAGCATTTAGCGCTGACTGCCTAGAAACACTTGAAGAGATTAAAGGTGAAAACCGAGAAGTGTTTGAACAAGCAGGTGGTAAGAAATTCCGTTATATCGAATGTTTAAATGATAATGATGCCCACATCAATATGATGGCAAATTTGGTTAAGCCTTACCTTTAAGTTTCTGAAGCCAAACATCTTAGGTTTTTTATTTAAAGCTTTGTATTTAAAGCTTTGTATCTAAAACTTTGTATTTAAAGCTTTATATCTAAAAGCTTGTATCTAAAGTCTAATATCTTAAATTAAAAAGGAGCCTAAATGGCTCCTTTTTTGTATTGAAATTTCTAGCTAAATTTTTTAATCGGCAAATTGATTTTCAAAGTAGCTCTCAATAATCAGTACAGCAGATACAGCATCCACTTGACCTTTTGTAAGCTTTTTGTAGCCGCCGAGCTCAAAAAGACGCGCTTTAGCATCAGTAGTAGTGAGCCTTTCATCCTGTGTCGCGACCTTTACTCCAAAGCGACCACTAATGCGGTTAGCAAACTTTCTCGCGCGCTGAGTCATCTCTTGCTCAGTGCCATCCATATTAAGCGGAAGGCCAACGACGACTAGATCAGGTTGCCATTCCTTAATGATTGCTTCAATGTCATCCCAGTTTGGAATGCCATCATTGGCTTTAATTGCAGAAACTGGCGCTGCGCTGGCTGTTACTTCTTGACCTACAGCCACTCCAATACTTTTAGTTCCAAAATCAAACCCTAAAACGGTTTTTGATTGCATATTTTTGCCTTTAAAAAAACCAGCTGATTAAAACCTAAATGACTGGCATAGAGAAATGTGGGATGCGAATGCATTGCAAGTCGCTAAAAAATAAAATGAGCAAGTAACTAAAATAAGTAACTAAAATGAGTAAATAAATAAGTAAATTACTAAAGGTTAAACAACACGTTTTAAACGTTATGAGTGGCCAACTTGAGAAGATATTTGCCAAATATCAAACCCTAACTTTTTCGTCGCCTCAGTCCATAGTTGCTCAACATCCTGACCGAAGAGTAACTCAGAAGTGGCAGGTATAGTTAACCATGTATTATCAGCTAGTTCTTGTTCAAGTTGATCTTTACTCCAGCCAGAGTAGCCAAGGGCAACGACAAATTGTTTTGGTGACGCTTTGGTTCCAAGTGAGTTTAGCACATCACGTGAAGTGGTTAACATACAAAAGTCACTGATTGACTCACTATTAACCCATTGCTCTTGTGGCGTATGTAGCACAAAGCCTCTATCTGTATCAACAGGTCCACCGAGTAAAACTGGACCTTCGAGATCCAAACTCAGTTCAGACTCATTAGTTAAGCCAATTTGATCCAGTAATTCATCAATAACAATATTGGTAGGGCGGTTAATCATCACACCCATTGCGCCTTTATCATTATGCTCGCAAATATAGATGACAGAGCGCTCGAAGAAAGTATCTTCTAATGAGGGCATAGCAATTAATAGATGACCTTGTAAGCTATCCATAAAAAATCCTTGTGCATATACGTAAGTTGGATGCTGTTCTAAGCAAGGTATACGTCCGATAAATCAATTGAGCGCAATATTAACCGCCAGCCAGCTTGACGGTGTAGTTTTGCTTTTCTAATAACGCTTTAATTTTATCACGGTCATCTGTTTGAACTTCAATATCAAAATCTTTGACAGTGCCGCCACAACCACACTGTTTTTTGAGTTTTTGGGCTAAAGCCTTAAGTTCTTTTGGTGCCAAACCCAAACCTTTTATAACACTGACCCCTTTTCCTTTACGGCCTTTACTGTCTTTATGGATCCTGACAATACCATCACCTTCAGGGGGAGAAGCCTCAACTTTGGGTTGTTCAATTTTACCGCCATCAGTGCTGTAAACTAAGGAAATATTTGGATCAATTCTCATAAAGTAACAAAAGTAAGAAAGTGTTAGTAATAGTTTAGCAAACTAAATGATGCTGCTAAAGAGAACGGTTCAGTAACTTTGAAATGATTTAGGATAAGATATATAAAACTCAATGAGTTATGTTTATTTTCTGAGGTACTCGTATTAAGCTTTCTGTAAATAACCAGAACTAGACACATTTTGTTTATATAATCAGTTGATGATTAAGGTTTACCTAGGTAAGCTAATTATTAATCAGAATATAATCATTAAATAGTAAATGAAAACAACTTGTTTGCTTGTTGCCATTTGGAGTTAATATGAAAAAGCTTTTCGTTGCTGCCGCCGTTTTAGCATTAAGTGCTTGTAGTACACTGAAGACCAGTAGTGACTACGATCCTGCCGTTTCATTTGATCAATACAAAAGCTTTGCTTGGGTAGAAAAGAAAAATGAAGATAGCACCTACCATCTCGATGGTTTAATGGACCAACGAGTGAGAGAAGCCGTTAATTCACAACTCACTCAAAAAGGTTTGTCAAAAGTCGAAGTAGAGCAAGCTGATTTACTGGTTAACTACCTGACCAAGGTCAATAAAAAGATTAATGTAGATACGTTTAATACCAATTACGGTTATTACCCATACTATGGCCGTCGTGGCTGGGGTGGTGCAGGTATGAACACTCAAACTACGGTTCGTGAGTACGAAGTAGGTACGTTGATTGTAGATTTAGTTGATAAGAAAACCGGCAACCTTGTATGGCGTGGCAGTGTAGCTGACACTATTCGTGATCAAAACACACCAGAAGAGCGCGTAGAAATCATCAATCATGCCATTGGTGAAGTGATGATGAACTTCCCGCCGAAGCCTGAAGTGAAATAAACCGTTTGTTACATCTTTTTTGGAAATGTTTTTAGTTAAATAGACTTGATGCTTTTAAAGATGTTTTATAAATGTTGCAACGGTGAGCCAGCTCATAAAGAGTTGGCTTTTTTATTGGAAAATTTTTTCTAATTTGTGAGTATTACATCAATTTTTATGATGCAAAGAGCGTTAGAGATATTTTGTGTATTAAATCTCATCAATTGATAAGCATAAACACTAAAAGCCATTTCTTTACACTTTCACCTTTGCTAAAATTACGAGTCTGGTGATAAAGGAAGTCACCATTGGATTATAAAAGAGTAGTTAAAGATGAAATCATGGTATCTGTTATATTGTAAGCCTCGTAACGAATTACGAGCACAACAAAATTTAGCCATGCAACAGATTGAAAGCTACTTACCTATCATTCAAGAAGAGAAAATATCTCAAGGAAAAACAAAGCTAGTTGAAGTTCCGCTATTCCCTTGTTATTTATTCATTTATTTTGACCCTACAGAAGTGAGTGTTAGCCGCATTCATTCAACTCGCGGTGCATCAAGAATAATTGGTTGTCGTGAAGATATGACTCCAATTGATGACAGGATCATACAAGGGATAAAAAATCGAGTTCAGCAGCATAAGCCTGAAATTGATAAAGGATTGCAAAGCGGGGATAAAGTGAAATTCACTGAAGGTCCTTTCGTTGATTTAGAAGCCATTTTCGAAGAAAAAAATGCAGAAAAACGCTGTTTTGTGTTGTTTAACATAATGGGACAGCAAAAAAGAATGTGTGTGGATAATACTAGCGTTGTAAAAATATAAAGCTTGGTAAGAAATTGCCCATAAATTTTGTGAGACATCAGCCATTGTTGCGGGACTGGTAAATACTATGACAGTTGCTGATGAATAGAAGCTAGATAATCAAGCTAAACAAATTCAGTTTCACATTAAAAATGCTTCATCAAATAAGCTATAGTACATCGCAAAATTGAGAGAACTTACTAAATGTGACTAATACTTAATGGTCATTTTTAGTAAGTTGTTTAATTAAAAAATGAATGCCGACTGTTCGGCGGGCAATATAGAAGCCGCAATCTATGGGCGGTAGCGTGCCTGAAAGGCATTGAATGAATAGTTTCATTCATTAAGCTACAAGCCGAAGGGAGTCCCGACCACCACGCGGATCGGTAGCGTGCCTGAAAGGCATTGAATGAATAGTTTCATTCATTAAGCTATAAGCCAAAGGAAGCCCTGACCGCCACGCGGAACGGTAGCATGCCTGAAAGGCATTGAATGAACAGTTTCATTTATTAAGTCAAATTCTTATGAAGTTAACCCGTAAGCCATTACTTGGAGATTTAAAGGTGTTTCAAAAAACGAAAAGTTTAGCCATTGCAGCAATGAGTGCTGTAATACTAATCAGTTTACCAGTGCAAGCTGTTACTCCCTCTCCTCAAATGATCGAGCAGTTCAAGTCATTACCAGCTTCTGAACAACAACGCTTAGCAAAGCAATACGGAGTTGATCTTACTCAGCTTAATGGTAGCAGCAGCGCTAACACTCCCATAGAAACACCACAAATTGTTAATGAAAGAAAAGATACCAATGAGGTTGTTGATCAATCAACTGATGATGAACTAAATCAAGAAACTAAAACAGAAGATCAAATAAAAGATCTTCAAGATGAAAAAAAACAGCAACTAAAACGTTTTGGATATGATCTTTTTGCTGGAGAACCAACGACGTTCGCACCTGTTTCTGATGCTCCTGTACCTGCAGAATATAAAGTTGGCCCTGGTGACACTATCAATGTGCAGCTATACGGAAAGGAGAGCAATCAGTACTCATTAACTGTAGGGCGTGATGGTGCAATCCAGTTTCCAAATTTAGGACCTATTTCTTTAGTCGGATTGTCTTTTAGCGAAGTTAAAAAGCTATTGAATGCCAAAATTAATGAAACCATGATTGGCATTAATGCCAGCATTTCAATGGGTGAATTGCGTTCGATTAGAATTTTTATAGCAGGCGACTCATATAAGCCGGGTTCTTACACGGTTTCTAGTCTATCTACTATTACACAAGCACTATTCGTATCTGGTGGCGTTAATGAGATTGGCTCTTTACGAAACATTCAAGTTAAACGAAATGGTAAAACTATTGGTTCGTTAGATTTGTATGACCTACTTTTGCGCGGCGATGCATCTGGTGATTTAAGACTACAATCTGGAGATGTTGTATTCATTCCTTCCTCTGTTGCAAATGTCAGTGTGATGGGAGAAGTTAGACGCCCTGCGATCTACGAGCTTAAAAATAATGAAACAATGGCTGATGTATTGCGCATGGCCAGTGGTTTAAATCCTGGAGCATACCCAAGAGCAAGTACGGTTGAGCGATACAGTAAGCAGGCTCAAAAAACCGTTTTAAGTGTCGATTTAACCACTGATTCTGGTTTAAATATCCCCGTTAAAAATGGTGATTTATTAAATGTAAGATCAGCAAGCTCACGAGTTGACAACGTAATCACTATTGCGGGTGCAGTAATCAGAGCAGGCAAATATCAGTGGACATCAGGAATAAGTATTTCTGACCTTTTACCCTCTATGTGGGGCGATTTGACCATTGAAGCAGATTTAGATTATAGCTTGTTGATCAGAGAGATTAATAAACGTGGTGATATTGAAGTGCACCGAATCTCATTAAGTAAAGCGATTAATCAAAAAGATTCTCAGCATGATTTAGTCTTACAACCAAGAGATACATTACTTGTTTTTGATTACGCTGATAGAGAAAAATTACTTGAGCCTGTACTTGAAAAAATAAAAACACAAAGCCGATATGGTGATGTTGCTAGAATAGTTGATATTAACGGAAATGTTCGCTTTCCTGGTCAATACCCTTTAACCGTGAATGCAGACATTCAAGAGCTATTAATTGCTGCAGGCGGCCTTGAAGAGGGCGCTTATACCTTAGCAGCAGAGTTAACGAGACAAAACGTTTCTGAAACTAGCGGTGTATCGATTGAACATATACAGCTGAGTTTAGATGAGGTTTCTAATAACGTAACTAGTTCTAATATTGCATTACAGAGCCGCGATATTTTAACTGTGCGTACACTCCCAGATTGGCAAGAAACTCGTTGGGTTGATATTAAAGGAGAAGTTAAGTTTCCTGGTACGTACAGTATTCAACGTGGAGAGTCATTAAAAGATGTCATAGCTCGAGCTGGCGGTTTAACCGATGATGCAGCACCAAGAAGTGCAGTCTTTTTACGAGAGTCGATTAAAGAAAAAGAACAAAGAGAACTGCAAATGCTGTCAAATGATTTGCGTCGTGAAATTGCAGCTAAAGCCTTAACTAAAGACGGTGGAGTGTTAAATTATAATGATGCTCAGCTCATGCTTAAAGAACTTGAGAATGTTGAAGTAGTTGGTCGTCTTGTCGTTGATATTACTGCTATCCAACTCGGAATCGAAGACGCTGATTTAGATTTAGAGTCTGCTGATAAACTTTATATTCCAGCTAAAAATCAGACCGTATCAGTTATGGGGCAAGTGCAGCACCCGAGTACTCATAGATACAAAAAAGGCATTACCTTTAGCCAATATATGGAACTTGCTGGCGGCCCACGTAAACGAGCTGATGATGGTAGAACATACATTATTAAAGCTGACGGTTCGGTTGATATGCCATCGAGTAATTTTTGGTTTGGTGCTAATGCTGAAATTGAAGCTGGTGACACAATTATCGTTCCACTTGATACTGAATATAAAGATAACTTAACGCTTTGGACTCAGGTGACAACGATTATCTACAATAGTGCGATTGCTGTTGCGACCATATCAACCCTGTAGAAAAGATTTGGCTTCTGATTACCAATAGTCTTGAGTAAGTGCTGTTGCTTAACTGCACTTACTTTTCTTTAAAAGTTAATAATGAGACAAGCGTTAAATGTCAAATGATATAGAAACATATAAACAAGATGCTCAGTTTTCTCAAAACACTAATGATGACGAAATTGATTTAAGAGAACTGTTTGCCGTTATTTGGCAAGGGAAATGGTTAATTATTGCTGTAACTGCTGTCTTTGCAGTTGGCTCTGTTTTATTTGCTTTAAGTCAGCCAAATACCTATAAATCAGAGGCATTGTTATCTCCAGCAGATTCAGAGCAAAGTGGCGGCTTATCAGCGCTCGCTGGTCAGTTTGGCGGCCTTGCTAGTATGGCGGGGATAAATTTAGGCGGCGGTGGCGGTGTTGATAAAACACAAATGGCTATCGAAGTGGCTAAATCTCGTCAATTCACTAGCGAGTTTATTCAAAAACATAAAATTCTCGCTGATTTGATGGCCGCAGAAAAGTGGAACATGGAAGCGGATTCTATATCATATGCCCCAGAATTATATGATGCTCAAAATCAAGAATGGGTGAGGAAAGTTGAGGCACCATTTAAACCTGAGCCATCAATGCAAGAGGCATTTAAAGAATTTAGTCAGTTAATATCAATAAGTACTGATAAAGAAACTGGCATGGTTAAAGTTGCTGTTGAGCATTTATCACCTACAGTTGCCCAGCAATGGGTCACATGGTTAATTGAAGATATTAATTTAGAGATGAAGCAACGAGATGTTGCCGAAGCTCAGCGCAGCACGGAATTTTTACAGAACCAAATTGCACAAACAAACGTGGCCGATATCCGTACTATTCTATATCAGTTAATCGAAGAGCAAACTAAAACTATTATGTTTGCTGAAGTGCGTGATGAATATGTATTTAAGACCATTGATCCAGCATTAGTGCCAGAAGAAAAAGCTGGCCCTAAACGAGCCTTGATTTGTGTATTAGGCACAATGTTAGGCGGCATGTTAGCGGTAATGATTGTTTTAATCAGGCATTTCGTTAGAAAAGAAGATTAAACAAAGAAAAGAAAAAAGAAAAAAAAGAGCCTATTGGGACTGTTTTAAGAAAAACAGTGAAACCGATGCTTTACAAGGGATAGCGGCGATACCGCTGTCTCAAAATGAATAAAAAGTGTCTCAGCTTGGTTTTAAAGGCTGAGAAAGAAAAGTGTAACTCTTCAGTATTTATCACTCAAAGATAACCATTTCTTGTGGTTAAATTCATCGATTTTGGTAGTAAAAAATGAAAATTCTTGTCACCGGTGGTGCAGGCTTTATTGGCTCTGCGGTAGTTCGTCATATTATCAAAAACACTCAAGATAGCGTTATTAATGTTGATAAATTAACTTACGCAGGCAATCTAGAATCATTAATTAGCATTGAAAATGACGCGCGTTATTCATTTGAGCAAGTTGATATTTGTGATGCTGTAGAACTTGAACGTATATTTAAAGAGCACAAACCTGACGCGGTGATGCATCTGGCGGCAGAGTCTCATGTAGATCGATCAATCACTGGTCCATCCGACTTCATTCAAACCAATATACTTGGCACTTATACCCTGCTTGAAGCCACTCGTGCATATTGGAACGAATTATCAGATGAAGCTAAAAAAGCATTTCGTTTTCATCATATCTCTACTGATGAAGTATATGGCGACTTACCTCATCCTGACGAGGTTCAAAGTGCAGATGAATTAACCTTATTCACTGAAACAACCCCATACGCGCCAAGTAGCCCTTATTCTGCGTCTAAAGCATCAAGTGACCATTTAGTACGTTCTTGGTTACGTACCTATGGTTTACCAACTATCGTCACCAACTGCTCTAATAACTACGGTCCATACCACTTCCCAGAAAAGCTGATCCCATTGGTTATTCTAAATGCGCTAGAAGGTAAGGATTTGCCTATTTATGGTAAAGGTGATCAAATTCGCGATTGGTTATATGTCGAAGATCACGCGCGTGCATTATATAAAGTGGTCACTGTAGGTAAAATTGGCGAAACCTATAATATTGGTGGTCACAATGAAAAGCAGAATATTGAAGTAGTCAAGACGATATGTTCTATTTTAGACGCATTAGTACCTAAAGATTCGGCTTATGCCGAGCAAATTACATATGTGACCGATAGACCAGGTCATGATCGCCGCTATGCAATCGATGCTACAAAAATGAGCAAAGAGCTAAATTGGGATCCTGAAGAAACTTTTGAAACCGGATTACGTAAAACTATCGAGTGGTATTTAAGTAATGAAACTTGGTGTAAGCATGTTCAAGATGGTAGTTATCAAAGAGAGCGTTTAGGCATTAATGCTTAATTAGTTATTTTATTTTAAGTATGTCTACCATATAAGAGTTGAGGATTTATGAAAGGTATTATTTTAGCAGGTGGTTCAGGCACTCGTTTATACCCATTAACACGCGGCGTGTCAAAACAGTTGTTACCTATCTATGATAAACCAATGGTTTTTTACCCTATTTCAACTTTGATGCTAGCAGGCATTAAAGATATCTTAATTATCACCACTCCAGAAGATAATGCCGGCTTTAGACGGTTATTGGGAGATGGTTCTGATTTTGGTATTAACCTTGAGTATGCCATTCAACCAAGCCCAGATGGATTAGCACAAGCTTTTATTATTGGTGAAGAGTTTATTGGTGATGACAGCGTTTGTTTAGTGCTTGGCGACAATATTTTCTATGGTCAGTCTTTTTCAAAAACATTAAAAAATGCAGCTTCGCGTGAGTCTGGAGCCACTGTGTTTGGCTACCAAGTTAAAGACCCTGAGCGTTTCGGGGTGGTTGAATTTGATGCTGATATGAAAGCTATATCGATTGAAGAGAAGCCTGATATACCAAAATCAAACTATGCTGTTACTGGTCTTTATTTTTACGACAATCGTGTCGTTGAAATGGCAAAGCAAGTCAAACCTTCTCATCGTGGTGAGCTTGAAATTACCACTCTAAATGAAATGTACCTTCATGATGGGATATTGAACGTTGAGTTATTAGGTCGTGGTTTTGCGTGGTTAGATACTGGCACTCATGAAAGCCTTCATGAAGCCTCTTCTTTTGTCCAAACCATTGAGAATGTTCAAGGCCTAAAAGTGGCATGCTTGGAAGAAATTGCATGGCGTAATGGCTGGTTGAGTGATGAGCAAGTGTTGACACTAGCAAAACCGATGATGAAGAATGAATACGGCCAATATTTGTCTCGTTTAGTAAATGAACATAAGAAAAAGGCAGCAAGCTAATGCGTGTATTGATCACAGGAAGCCATGGGCAAGTCGGTAACTGCCTTACTGAGCGTCTAAGCAATATTCAAAATACAACTGTACTCGCTGTCGATAGAAATGATCTTGACATTACCGATCAAGATGCAGTAAAAGCAGCCGTTGCTGAGTTTCAACCAAACATCATCATTAATGCCGCAGCACATACCGAGGTTGATAAAGCAGAAGAGGAAGTTGAACTCTCTTATGCAATAAATCGTTATGGACCCAAATTTCTAGCACAAGCTGCACATGATGTAGGAGCAGCAATACTCCATATATCGACAGATTATGTGTTCGAAGGTAATAAAGTGGGTGAGTATGTTGAAAGCGACAATACCAATCCACAAGGTGTGTATGGCGAAAGTAAGCTAGCTGGCGAGGTAGCTGTAGCAGAAGCGTGCGATAAACACGTAATTCTTCGCACAGCCTGGGTGTTTGGAGAAAACGGCAATAACTTTGTAAAAACCATGCT
Source organism: Shewanella sp. 10N.286.52.E4 (assembly GCF_041468785.1). NCBI lineage: Bacteria > Pseudomonadati > Pseudomonadota > Gammaproteobacteria > Alteromonadales > Shewanellaceae > Shewanella > Shewanella sp. 10N.286.52.E4. Next base: position 80,316 of record NZ_JBFRJJ010000022.1, on the reverse strand, counting down.
GCGTTTAGGCGCAACTCGGCACGCACTTAATATTGTCGGAGATCAGTATGGTGGGCCTACTTATGCTGGGGATATTGCAGAAGCATTAATTCAAATTGCTAAGCGTATAACTCAAGGCGATTCTATTCAATATGGTGTTTACCATTTTTCGGGATTACCGCATGTTAGCTGGTTCCAGTTTGCTGAGTCTATCTTTGATACCGCAGTTAAACAGGGCCTGATCAACAAAAAGCCGATTTTGACTAGCATTACGACCGAGCAATACCCTACACCAGCAAAGCGTCCAAGTAACTCTTGTTTAAGTACAGAAAAAATCAACAATGCATTTTCTATTGAAGCAAGTAATTGGAAAGTAGCATTGAAAAATATTCAAGCATATACAGGATAAGAGCATGAAAGTTATAGATACCCGTATTCCTGATGTTAAAATTATAGAGCCTAGTGTATACGGTGATGAGCGCGGCTTTTTTATGGAAACCTGGAATAAAAAGCAATTTGAAGAATTAGTAACAGGTAAACCAACCCAATTTGTACAAGATAATCACTCTAAGTCAAAGAAAGGGATCTTGCGGGGCTTACATTATCAAACTGAAAATACTCAAGGAAAACTAGTACGTGTAGTTTCTGGAGAAGTTTTTGATGTGGCAGTTGATATTAGAAAGGGCTCTCCGACGTGCGGTCAATGGGTTGGGGAATATCTTTCTGCAGATAATAAACGTCAACTATGGGTGCCTGAAGGTTTTGCGCATGGATTCTATGTCACCAGTGATGAAGCTGAGTTCGTTTATAAATGTACTGATTACTATAAGCCGGACAGTGAAATTAGTATCATTTGGAATGATATAGTCATAAATATAGATTGGCCTATTAATAATATTCCTATTATTTTATCAAATAAAGATGAAAACGCTATGAGTTTCCAAGAATATACAAATAAAAATGATTAACTTACTTAAAGGAAGCTCCTATTTCGCTTTGTCTAGCTACATAGTCGTTATCTTTTCGGCATTAGTTACAATTGTAAATGGTAAAATTCTTACTGCAGAAGATTTTGGTCTGATAGCCATTTCTATGTTGTTTACTAGTATGTTGGAGTCATTAAAACAGTTAGGGTTTAAGGAGTATTTAATATCTCAAAGTATTCTGCCTAACCAAAATTTGCAAGAGCAAGTTGCTTGGACTCTCGATTTTATTAAAGGTATTGTACTTTGTATAATTAGTTTGGTTTCAATACCATATTTAGTCTCAGCATACAATGAACCTAGACTCGAGCTAATGATTGTAATAATCTCGGTTTCTTTTATTTTTGAGTCCATAGCCAGCCCAAAATTATATTTAGCTAGAAAGAATTTAGAATATAAAGTTACAGTTAAAATAAGTTTTTTTTCAAGTCTTATATATTGTATTTCTTCTATTTTACTTGTTCTTCATTTTAAAAGTTATTTGGGGGTAATATATGGCCTATTAATTAGAAGTTTAGCTTCGAGTTTTCTGTCTTATTTTTTTTATAGTGTAAAACCAAATTTTACATTTAATAAAGATGTTGCACTAAAACAGTTTAGGTATGGTAAATGGATTTTAGCTAGTGGTATTGTTTTCTATTTTACAAATAGATTTGATAATTTAGTTTTATCTATTAATGTTAGCTTGGAGGAACTGGGATATTATGGATTTGCTTACTCAGTAGTTAATGGTGTATTAGGTGGTCCAATTAAATCAATTAATAGTGCGCTGTTTCCAATTCTTTCGAAAGGAGGGCATGGTTTACGAAAAAAACAAGTTGTTGCTTGTCTTTTTTTAGTGGGAATAATTCTGGCTATATTAATGTATTACACCTTGCCCTTCATTGTTGTAGAATTTATTGGTGCTAAATGGGATAGTTCCACTAGTATTATATCTATACTAGCTATTGCATTCTGTGTTAATGGTATTAAAGTGGATGGGTACTTTTTGGCCAATAAAAAACCCAATTATAAGTTTATTGTTGAAGTGGTTAGGGGGGCCGTAATTATTTTTCTCTGTATACCAATGGTTAATCAATATGGTGGCATAGGTGCCGCATGGTCCCTATTAATAGCTAATATCTTTTCACTGTTTGTTTGGTTATATATGATTAGGACACTTGATGAAATTAATATGGAATAAACTAATTCTGCCACTATATTACACTACTAAATTATGTTTAAGATATAAAGATCCTAGATTTATTACCAGTTGTGTTATATCGAGGAACTTACCTTTAACAACAAAAATACCGCACCCAATTGGAATTGTAGTTGGCAAAAGTAATGGGGTTTGTATTGGTGAGAATTGTACAATAATGCAAAATGTTACAATAGGTATAAAAACCTTAGGTGACTTAAAGGGACCTACGATTAGTAATAATGTTTTTATAGGTGTAAATGCAGTTATTGTAGGGGATATCTGTATTGGAGAAGGCGCTAAAATTGGTGCTGGAACATTTGTTGATTTTAACGTACCTGCGAATGCATTGGTTGTTAATGAGAAGAGTTTGATTAAATATGCTAAATGAACCCAAAGTAACTTATATCGTTAATACATTTAATCGAGAAATTAAGCTATATAATGCCATTGATAGTATTTATAAACAAAATTACTCAAATCTGAGCATTGTAGTCGTAGATGATTGTTCAATTAAAGATCTATCTGAGGTGATTAAGTTTAAATATCCTAATATTGAATATATTAGGAATAAACAAAATTTTGGGTTAGCACGGTCAAGGCAAATAGCATTAGAGAATACTACTTCTGAATTTGTCGCATTTCTTGATGATGATGATATTCTTATTGATACTGATAAAACTCGAAGACATGTTGCAAAGTTAAACGAGGTAGAAAACATTGCTGTGGTCTGTTCTACAGTATATGAAGTTAGTGAAGGGAGTAGAATAAAAAAAGATATTGCTTGGCCTGATGATGTTAAAAACCATTTAATGAAAATGAATGGAATTATATATCCATCGACATCTACCTGCAGAAAAAGCCTTTTATTAAAATCTGGTGGATTTGATTTTAATTTTAGAAGAGGAATTGATAGTGACCTCTATCGAAGGATATTGTTGGCTGGATATGATATAGAGTTTGATCATGAACCTACAATTGATTATTTAGTTGTAGCCAATGATAAAATAACTGACAATAACTCAATGAATGGTTTGATCAAAAATCTTGAAAGTAATGCTATGACTTTATATAAATATAAAGGGTATTACTTAATGAATTTTGAAGCGTTATACAGAAGAGTTAGGAATGTTTTGTCAGGTTGTTTTAAGATTGTTCGTCTTTATTTAAAGAGGTTAATAAGTGAAAGAGGTATTAATTAGTGTTTGTATCAATACTTATAATAGAAGCGAGTTATTGGTTAAGTGTGTAACATCGGTTTTGTCTCAGTCTATTTCATCATTTGAAATTTTAATAATTGATGACTGTTCTACTGATAATACTCAAGAAAAAATAGCTGCAATTAAAGATAATAGAATAAAATATTTTAGAAACTCTACTAATAAAGGATTGGTGTTTGGTAGAAATTATGCTATAGAAATGGCAGAAGGACAATTCTTTAGTTTTATTGATGATGATGATATCTGGAATCATAATTATTTACAAAGAATGCTATCCCTCTATAATGATGAACATGTAGATACTATTTATTGTTCACAAAAACTAGAATTACCAATTACGTCGTTTACTTCAAATCTTAAAGAATTAATGTTAGCTGGATTTACTCCTCCAGTAGGAGCGCAGTTTTATAAAACTGTCGATATAAGAACCGTTGGAGGATATGATTCAAGAATAGAAAGTGGTGTTGATCATGATTTATGGTTTTCTTTTGCTTTATGCGATTTCAGCGTTATTTGGTTGAATGAGTGTTTGGTTGAAGAAAATACTGATCCTAGTTGTTTAAGAATGACGACTCAGTTCGAATCAAGAATAATTAAAACTAAAAAATCTATTTCTATTTGGAAGTCAAAATGCAGTAAGGTATTTCCAGAGGGATTTTGGCAATCTCTAGAGGAAAATTATATATTAAGAGCTGGCACTAAACATGTTAAATATTGTATAAAAAATAAAAAAATTATGTTGTTGGTAAAGATTTTATCAAAGACACCAATTAAATTACTCCTTAAAGATATCTTTCGCAAACGAATAAATAGGTTTTTTTATATCTTTGCTGGATATTTTCATAGATGTGTGAAAAAAGGTTGATTTTATGAAAGTAACTGTCATTGAGTTGACTACACCAAACCATTCTTCAATGCTTTATAATTGGGTTGATATCTGTTTTAAGAATAATTGGAAATGTAATCTAATTTACTCTGAAGATGTTGAAAGAAATATTATAAAAACAAATGTTAAGTCAGCGAATACCTGTTGTGTAAACAGTTTTTTTTCACTTCTTGGTCACTTAAAATTAATTGTAAGTTCTGATGTTATAGTTTTTAATACGGTTCAAGCTAAGTTCTTCACTTTTTGTCTTTTATCTTTGTTACCGAATAAAACTATACTTTCTATACATAATGTAAATTCTTGGTTACAACCTTTTAATAAAGCAACTGAACATATTTCATATTCTGGTAAGTTTAGATTTGTTGCTAAGATTTTTCTGTTGAAGCGATTTTTGGTTAAATTGATTAGAAAATTTATCTTGTTTAATGTTGATTATTTATTAGTCAATAGTGACAATATGAGAAAATATATTGCAACGAATTATGAAATGACTAAACCTGTTTTAGTGGTACCATTTTCAATGGTTCATAAACCTGTAAGTTTAACAAAGAAACTAGAAAAAACATCGTTCAATATTGTTTATCCAGGTGTCGTTAACTCAAATAAAAAAGACTATAAATATTTTATTGAATTGGCAAAGCGAAACGAATCTCTGAATTTCATTCTTTTAGGGAAAATTGACCGTAATGACCCAATTTATGTTGATGTAAAGAAGGTCAGAAATATTCAATTTTTTGAAAGTTATATAAAGACAACAGTCTTTGACGATATAATGACTGATGCTGATGTTATTTTTTCCTATGTTAATGTGAACTATAGGGGGGAAGTGTATGGCGGAAGTAAAGACTCAGGGATTAGTTATTTAATGGCTGAATACGGGATACCTTTAATAGTCAATCAAGAGTTTGAAAATTTAATTGATTTAAATAAAGGTACTTTGTATTATCAAAGATTTCAAGATTTATTAGATGTTTTTGAAGTGGTGAAGGGCTCAGAAAAATATTCCGCTTTAACAAGTAATATAGTAAAAGGTAGAGATGCTTTGGGAATTTCCATTGTTGCAAAGAGGTTATCTATTTCATTAGGTGAGAAATAAATGCTTGTTTATTTCGCAGCCATTTCTTGGTGCCTAATTATTTCTTATAATTGCGATAAGATAAGTAATTCAATTAAGTTTATATCATTGATTCCTTTTGTATTCTTCAGTGCGTACCGTGGTAATTCTGGTTCAGATACTGAAAATTATTATACGAGATTTCAATTTATCGAAAAAAACTTCGATAATTTTTTAAACTTTTTTAATGAACCAGGGTTACCTTTAATAATGAAAGGGGTTCATTTTGTCGGTGGTGATTACGAAAGTTTCGCTTTTGTATATGCGATAATTTTTGTTTTACTTTATTTTACCATTTGCTGTAGATTCAAAGAGTATAAAGTTTTTTTACTGACGGTTGGTGTGGTTTTTTTTATTGATGGACTTACAAATACTTTAAGAGTATCCATGTGTTATTTGTTTTTTATAATAGCTACTACTTCTAATAAAACAAAACATCCCTTATATTTTGTTTCTTTTTTATTTCATGTCTCTAGTTTGATAATGATATTACTTCGTTTTTACTTGAGCAAAATAAAACTTAAAATTTCACCTAAAATGATAGTTTATATTTTGTTAGGCGCTATTTTGTTTTTTGTTTTTATCTATGGTCAAAGTTTTATTTTAGAAAATATACCAAGATTAAACGACAAAATGGATGCTTATTCAGAGTTGAAAACGCGAAGTTTTTTTAGTGGGCTCTCGGATATTTATATTATATTTTGCTTATCTGCTGTGGCTAGTTTTTATAATAGAGATAGTTACAAACAAATGGCAATTGATTTTCTAATTATATTATGCATTTGCATTGGGTTGTTTATAGCAACTTCAATATCAATGGGTGTGCTAAGGTTAATTAAAATATGTGTTTTAACCTTATGTTTATTGCCCCCGTTGACTAAACCGAAACGAAATATACCAAAGTTTGTTTTATTTGTTATTCTTGTTCCATATTTAGTTAATTTCTTTTTAGTTGTCAGTTCTGGTAATCCTTATGGTAAGCCATTTATTTAAAGGTAAAACATGCAAAAAATAATTTTTATTTGTCATTACTTTCCACCTGAAACAAATGTCGGAGTAAGGCGAGTTTTATTTTGGGCGAATTATTATACAAATCTTGGATTGGATGTAACTATTATTACACCAAAAAGAAATATTGATAATGGGAATCTTTCTGTTGTAGATTCAAAAGTCAAGGTTGTTCATTTTGATTTCCTGTCAGCCAATGATGTTTTATTTGAAAATGAAATTGATGAAGATAATGTAGATACCCAAGAATTTAATTCTAACTTTATTAGAACATTGATGGTTCGTTTTAAAAGGAAGGTTGTCAACCCAATATTTGGTCAGTTATTAGATAATAGATTGCCAAATATATTGTTTAATTGCATTTCAGTTTTTTTTGACCGATACAAATTTGTTTTTTCAGATGTAGCTATAAATAAATCAACAGTTATTATAAGCACAGCACCACCTTGGCCATCTCACTTATTATCAGTTGTGCTTTCAAAAAAATATAAAATCCCATTGTATTTAGATTATAGAGATCCATTTTCGAGTAATCACATGTTTTCTTCTTTATTTTCTAAAATTGAGACTGGGATAGATAGATGGTTATGTTCCAATGCTTCAGGTGTTATTACCGTCTCGCATGTTTGGAAAGACTATTATAGTAGGTTTAATTCAAATGTTTTTTTGGCAAGGAACGGGTTTGATGTTGAAATGTTTCGTTTAGACACTGTTTATGATGCTAACAGTGTTTTAAATATGAATTCTAACGTGATAAGTTTAAATTACTTTGGTACTGTAGAACATAAAGAAAGGTTTCCATTAGTTTTATTGGAATTAATTCGAGTTAAGAACTTGAGTGTGGAAATTAACTTTTTTGGAAGTTGCTCTCTTGTTCTTGAGTATGTTAATAAATATCCGGAGTTAAAGTCAAAAGTTTTTTTGAGGGGGGACCTACATTACTCAGACGCCATAAGTTTGATGAAAAAATCTATGATAAATCTAGTCGTAGAAAGTACTGACTCTGAAAACATAATTGCTAATGGCTTAGTTCCAACTAAAATTTATGAATATATGGCTAGTCTTAGACCTATAATTGCCATAGGTAGTAAAAATTCAGAGTTCATCGAGTTACTTAATAAGAGTGGACTATTGCTAAACCATGATTCTTCAGTCGAAAGTTTACTTCGAGTTCTAGATGTAAACTATCTAACTACATTAAATGTTAAACCAAATGTCGAATATATCAAAAAAATGTCTAGACAATTAGTAGCATTAGATGTTTTAGATTTTTTAAGGAGTTAACTGATGCGCTTTAGTGGTTATGGATTTTTTCATGCAATATATTTATCCTTATGCTTAATACTTACGAAAGTTTTTTACCCTAAGGCTAGACTTATTCGATTTCCATTTAGGCTAAGGACTATAGGAGTCTTCAATTACCATAAAGGACTAACAATAGGTTTCAATAATAGAATTGATGTTTATGGTGGCGGTTTGTTAACGATTGGTGAGAATGTTCAAATAAATGATCATTGTCATCTTGCATGTTCACAAAAAATAACAGTTGGTGCTAACTGTTTAATAGCTTCTAGAGTATACATCACAGATCATGATCATGACTTTAGTAATGTACAAGATAAACCCATAGATTGGCCGTTAAAATCACAAGAGGTTATTATCGGCGAGAACACTTGGATAGGTGAGGGGGTCTGCATTTTAAAGGGCGTAATTATCGGTTCAAATTGCGTTGTTGGTGCCAATAGTGTTGTTACTAAATCAATGCCATGTAACTCTGTATTAGCTGGGGTACCAGCAAAAGTAATATCTAAACGATTTATATGAGCATTGCTACGCATTAATATTTGAGATTTAACAAAAGTTTAAATAGACAAAAGAGATTTTATCATATGAAAGTTGCATTAATTACGGGTATTACAGGGCAAGATGGCTCATACCTTGCTGAATTGTTGTTAGAAAAAGGTTACGAAGTTCACGGTATTAAGCGTCGTTCTTCATCGCTTAATACTGAAAGAGTCGATCATATCTACCAAGATAGCCATGAAGAAAATCCGCGTTTCTTTCTGCACTATGGTGATTTAACCGATTCTTCTAACTTAACCCGTATTATTAAAGATGTGCAGCCTGACGAAGTTTATAACTTAGGGGCACAGTCACACGTCGCTGTTTCTTTTGAATGTCCTGAATATACTGCAGATGTTGATGCAATTGGAACTTTGCGATTATTGGAAGCGATTCGCTTTTTAGGCTTGGAAAAGAAAACAAAATTTTATCAAGCTTCGACTTCTGAGTTATATGGTGAAGTTCAAGAAATTCCACAAAAAGAAACAACACCATTTCACCCTCGTTCACCTTATGCAGTCGCTAAAATGTATGCCTACTGGATCGTGGTTAACTACCGTGAATCTTATGGTATGTATGCTTGTAATGGTATTCTATTTAATCATGAGTCACCGCGACGTGGTGAAACCTTTGTAACACGCAAAATCACCCGTGCAATCGCTAATATATCTCAAGGTTTAGAAAAATGCTTATACCTTGGTAATATGGATGCACTGCGTGACTGGGGACATGCTAAAGACTACGTTCGCATGCAGTGGATGATGTTGCAGCAAGAAACTGCTGATGATTTTGTAATCGCAACAGGTAAGCAAATTTCTGTACGTGAATTTGTTTCATTATCTGCAAAAGAAGCTGGTATTAAACTTGAGTTTAGCGGTGAAGGCATTGATGAAATTGCAACTATCACTGCTATTACTGGCGATAATGCACCAGCATTAAAAGTTGGTGATGTAATTGTGCGTGTTGATCCTCGTTACTTCCGTCCTGCTGAAGTCGAAACGCTACTGGGTGACCCTTCGAAAGCAAAAGAAAAACTCGGTTGGGTACCACAAATCACAGTTGAAGAGATGTGTGCTGAAATGGTGGCAAACGATCTTGATAAAGCTAAGCAGCACGCCTTGCTTAAAGCGCATGGTCATAATGTTACAGTGTCAATCGAAAACCAAGGCTAAAGAATAATATTAACCACAGAGAACATTGAGGTTACAGAGAAATACTTAACAATGTTTTGATTTGATACGTAGTCTCTATGTTTTCGGTGGTTGTTACCCGGTTGTAAATAAAAAGGTTTAGACGATGAAGAAAGTTTTTGTTGCGGGGCATCGTGGAATGGTGGGTACTGCGATTGTTCGCCAATTAGAAACGAAAGCGGATGTTGTAGTTGTTGTTCGTAGCCGTTCAGAGTTGGATTTAACTAATCAGCAAGCAGTTCGAGATTTTTTTGAAATCGAAAAAATTGATCAGGTTTACTTAGCCGCCGCAAAAGTAGGCGGGATTGTTGCGAACAATACTTACCCTGCTGAGTTTATATATGAGAACCTGACAATTCAAAATAATATTATTCATGCAGCTCATGCTAATGATGTACAGGACTTGTTGTTTTTAGGCTCATCTTGTATTTACCCAAAACTTGCTGAGCAGCCTATGACGGAAACAGCATTGTTAACTGGTACATTGGAAGAAACCAATGAGCCCTACGCGATAGCAAAGATTGCCGGTATTAAGATGTGCGAGTCTTTTAATCGTCAGTATGGCCGTAATTATCGCTCTGTGATGCCCACTAACTTATATGGTGAAAATGATAATTTTCATCCACAAAATTCGCATGTAATACCCGCGCTTATTCGCCGCTTCCATGAAGCAAAACTAACTAATCAACCTAAAGTTATTGCTTGGGGAACGGGCAAACCGATGCGTGAATTCTTGCATGTTGATGATATGGCTGCAGCCTCTATTTATGTAATGAACTTAGACCAAGCAATCTATGAAGCGAATACAGAACCTATGTTAAGTCATATTAATGTTGGAACCGGCGTTGATTGTACGATTCGTGAGTTAGTTGAAACCGTGGCTAATGTTGTCGGCTTTACAGGCGAGATTGAATTTGATGTCACTAAACCAGATGGTGCCCCTCGTAAACTCATGAACGTAGACCGTTTAAAGGCGTTAGGCTGGAGTCATTCAGTATCGTTAAAAGATGGTTTAGTGTCTACTTATGAATGGTTCTTAGCTAATCAAGATAATTTTCGTAAGTAACGAGGAATTAAGTATATGTACCCAGTCGGTGTTAGCCGATGGGTACTTATAAGGCCGATATGTCACATTTACCGCTAGACGTCTTTAAACAAGTCGTTCAAAATACGCCACTTGTATCTATCGATTTAATCATTAAGAATAATGCAGGGCAAGTCTTACTTGGAAAACGTAACAACCGTCCAGCGCAAGGTTATTGGTTCGTGCCCGGTGGTCGTATTGTTAAAGATGAAACCTTCAATAATGCATTCTCTCGTTTAACACAGGTTGAGATTGGTAAAGCCTATAGCTTAAGTAATTCCACCTTCTTAGGCCCTTATGAGCATTTATATAGTGACAACTTATCAGGTGAAGACTTTACCACTCATTATGTGGTTTTGGCTTACCTAATAACGTTTAATGGTGATTTATCGAATTTGCCAGAAGAGCAGCATAACGGTTATCGGTGGTGGGACGTAAAAACGCTTCTTACTTCGAATAACGTACATGATAATACGAAGGCATACTTCTTGTCTTCGTCCAGTCTAACCCTATAATCAATCAACTCTAGGATGCATGATGCTACTTAGCAAAGATGTATTAGCTTCATCGGGTGTAAAGTTTGGCACTAGTGGTGCGCGTGGACTGGTAACTCAGTTTTCTAACGATGTATGTGCAGCTTTTGTGCATGCATTTATTACAGGTATTCAATCACAATTTACTTTTGGTAGTGTTGCTATTGCCATTGATAATCGTCCAAGTAGCCCTTCAATGGCAAGGGCTTGTATTGCTGCTATTAAGCAACTTGGACTCACTCCAGTTTATTACGGTGTCATCCCTACACCTGCACTTGCTTATCGTGCCATGGAAGATGATATCCCATGCATTATGGTAACGGGCAGTCATATTCCTTTTGACCGTAATGGATTGAAGTTTTATCGCCCTGATGGCGAGATCACGAAAGCTGATGAAGTGGCTATTGTCGAGTCGCCAGCAGTATTTAAATCGATTACCGAACTCCCAGTTTTAGAGGCAAATGAGTACGCAAAAAAAAGCTACGTAGAGCGTTATACTTCGTTATTTGATGCTAACTTGCTTACGGGGAAAAAAATTGGCATCTACGAGCATTCAAGTGCTGGTCGTGATTTATATGCGGATTTGTTTTTGAGTTTAGGTGCTGAAGTTATTGCGCTAGAGCGCAGTGATGAGTTTGTGCCTATCGATACTGAAGCCGTATCAATTGAAGATGTCGCGAAAGCAAAAGCATGGTCAAAACAATACGGGTTTGATGCTATTTTTTCGACAGATGGCGATGGTGATCGTCCATTAGTGGCTGATGAGTATGGTAATTGGCTGCGTGGCGATATTTTAGGGTTATTATGTGCAAATGCATTAAAGATTGATGCATTGGCTGTACCGGTAAGCTGTAATACAGCGATTGAAAAAAGCGCAGCATTCAAACAAGTGACTCGAACAAGAATTGGATCTCCTTATGTGATAGCTGAGTTTGAAAAGTTGACTACTCAGTTTGATGGCGTAGCGGGTTTTGAAGCTAATGGCGGCTTCTTGCTAGGCAGTGATGTAAAAGTGGCTGGTAGTACTTTGAAAGCCTTACCAACCCGTGATGCATTACTGCCATTTTTCATGTTATTAAGTGCTGCACAAAATACTACAATTACACAATTAGTGGATAAGTTACCAAAGCGTTTTACTTATAGTGACCGTAGACAAAACTTTGCAACTGAAACAAGCCAAAAAATCTTATCTGAAGCAGCGGAGCAACCACAGGTTTTATTAACTAAGTTAGGCATAAATGAATCCATAGTATCAATAGATGTGACGGATGGGCTACGTATTACGCTAAGTAATGATGATGTTTTACATCTACGCCCATCTGGTAATGCGCCAGAGCTTCGTTGTTATGCGGAATCGAGTAGACTAGAAGTGGCACAACAGTTAGTGGCTCAAGTACTTAATAACATAATCAAATAAATACAAAGCAGTATTCCAATATAAATAGATTTTAAAGAGGTTTTAAAGTGATTATTCCCGTTATTATGGCTGGCGGTAATGGCACACGCATGTGGCCATTATCACGCAGCATGTACCCAAAACAGTTTTTATCGCTAGTAAGCGACACTGAGACCATGCTTCAAAGCACGTTGTTGCGCTTAATTGGTGTGAAAACTGCTGCGCCAATGTTAATTTGTAATGAAGAACATCGTTTTATTGCCGCAGAACAAATTCGTGCGTTAGGTATGGACAACAGCGGCATTATTTTAGAACCATTTGGTCGCAATACTGCCCCAGCGATTGCCCTTGCCGCTTTTCAAGCACAAATAATAGATGAAAATGCAAATTTATTGATATTGGCCGCAGATCATGTTATTCAAAATAATGATGCATTTGTCAAAGCTATCACAGAGGCAAAAAAAGTCTCAGAAAGTGGCGGCGTAGCAACATTTGGTATTGTACCTACTGCACCTGAAACTGGTTATGGTTATATACATGCAGGTACTAAACAACAGCACGGTTACGCAGTTGAACAGTTCGTTGAAAAACCAGATTTGGCAACCGCAGAAACTTATGTAAATAGTGGTGACTATTACTGGAACAGTGGCATGTTCATGGTCAAAGCTAGCCGTTACCTAGAATTATTGGGTAAGTACCAGCCTGATATGCTAATAGCTTGCCAAGCATCCATTGCAAACCCGAGATTAGACTTCGACTTTATTCGACTCAACAATGAAGCGTTTGCTGCTTGCCCTGACGAATCTGTAGATTATGCGGTGATGGAGCCATTATCAAGAAATGAACCTGGCTGTATTTCAGTTATTCCGCTAGATGCAGGTTGGAGTGATGTTGGTTCATGGTCATCATTGTGGGAAGTGTCAAAAAAAGACGAGAATGGTAACGTTGCCCATGGTGATGTGATGGTTAAACAGGCTAATAACAACCATATTCACTCAGGATACAAACTGGTCTCACTACTTGGTGTGGATGACTTGGTTGTTATCGATACCAAAGATGCGTTACTCGTTGCGCGTAAAGACAGTGTTCAAGACGTTAAGCAGATTGTTAACCAAATTAAAGCTGATGGTCGAACTGAGCATAAACTAGCTCGTGAAGTATATCGCCCATGGGGTAAGTACGACTCTATAGATAAAGGTGACCGTTTTCAAGTAAAACGAATTACTGTTAAACCTGGTGAGAAGGTCTCAATTCAGATGCATCATCATCGTGCTGAACATTGGATTGTTGTTAAAGGTACGGCGCTTATTACCATTGATGGAAAAGGTAAGCTTTATTCAGAAAATGAATCTGCATATATCCCAATTACCGCAACTCATTGCATGGCGAATCCAGGTAAAATTAATTTAGAAATTATTGAAGTTCAAACGGGTGGTTATTTAGGTGAAGATGATATTGTTCGGTTTGAGGATAAATATGGTCGCGTAAATGATTAATGGTGAAGCTGCCATGCAGGTGGTTATAATATTTTTTAGACATGTATAGTTTATATGTTTGGTAGTGTTGGTTGGTCTTTTTACTGTTCTGAGAACTGTTAAGTATGAGTAAATTTTTTATTTCGATCGTTAGTCATGGTCATGAAGATTTGTTGGTTAATAACGCGGAACTAATAAAAATATCTAAGATTAACAACGTGCATGTTGTTATTAAGGATAATTTAAAGGTTGAACGTTTAGCTTGTTATTGTGATTTTAATGGACTCGATTACCTTGTCGATGAGCATGAGCTTGGGTTTGGTGAAAATAACAATTCAGTGTTTGAATATTGTTTTAAACTTGGAATGTCTGACAATGACTGGTTCTTAATTATTAATCCAGATGTTTTCATTGATAAGTTAGAGTTTTTAACGTTAATGGGTAAACTAGGTTCTAGTAAATTTAAACTTCATACGATTGACCTTTATAAAGATGTTCAATATCTAATCCCTGATAATTCACTGCGTTATTTCCCCAAATGGTCTAGTTTATTAAATATGCTGATAAATAAACCAGTTACGAATGTGTATGACAAAAACAGTTTAAGCGAGTGGTCTCAAGTTGAATGGGCAAGTGGTGCTTTTTTAATTTTTAAAGTTGAATTGTTTAGAGCTCTATCTGGTTTTGATAAAAAATATTTTATGTATTATGAAGATGTAGATATATGTTACCGGGCAAATGTTGAACAATCTGAGAAAGTGTCATTCATTAAAACAGTTAGAGCCCAACATTATGGTGCTTTTAAAAATAGGAAGGTGTTTTCTCAGCATTTTAGATGGTACTTTTCGAGTTTACTTAAGTTTCTAATAGGAAGAAGATATTGAATATCTTATTAACAGGTGCTACTGGTTTTATTGGGAGTGCCATTCTTAATAAGTTAGATGACATTGTAGAGTATAATGTAACTTTATTACAACGGAATAAGATTGGCTCTAAGCATAAAAGTATAATCAATTGTATCTCTGGTAACTCTGACTTTGGCTTTAAATTTTCAGAAATTGATGTGGTATTACATTGCGCTGCTCGTGTACATGTTATGAATGATGAGTCGGCTGATCCTCTAAATGTATATCGAGAAGTTAACACAGCAGGAACGATGAACCTTGCACGACAGGCATTAGATGCTGGTGTTAAGCGTTTTATTTTTGTCAGTTCAATTAAAGTGAATGGTGAATCTACCCAAATTGGTCATCCTTTTAGATCAAGTGATACTAGGAGGCCAAAAGATTTTTACGGTCAATCTAAATCAGAAGCAGAAGAACAATTATTGCAGTTTGGTGCAGAATCTGGTTTAGAGGTTGTGATTATCCGTCCAACTCTTGTTTATGGGCCAGGTGTCAAAGCAAATTTTGCCTCACTACTGAAGCTTGTCTCAAAAGGTGTTCCGCTTCCGTTTGGCTGTATTACTGAGAATAAACGTAGTTTGGTATCTGTTAATAATTTAGTAGATCTTATTGTAACTTGTATTGTTCATTCAAAGGCAGTCAATCAGGTTTTCTTGGTATCTGACGATAATGATGTTTCAACAGCCACAATGGTGAATAATATGTCAAAAGCATTAGGTAAGACTAATAGATTGCTGCCTGTTCCTTTATGGTGTTTTCGTTGGGGTGGCAAGTTGACAGGCAAGATTGATGTGATTGATCGTTTGTTGGGTTCGTTACAAGTAGATATTACGCATACAAAGGAAACACTAGGTTGGTCACCACCACAAACAATTGAACAAGGCTTTAAGGAAACTGCAGATTATTTTCTTCTCAATAAACATAAATAGAGTATTTAATATGATCCGTCTTTTAGATTTTTTTGCTGCATTCTTTGGCTTGTTGATTTTATGGCCAGTCCTGCTTGTTGTTACTATCATAGGCCTGTTTGATACGGGAGCTCCAATTTTTATTCAAACTCGTGTGGGGAAAAATAAAAAGGCTTTTAGTTTAATTAAGTTTCGTACCATGTCTGTTAATACCAAGTCAGTGGCCAGTCATTTAATGACCAATGCTTCAATCACTCCGCTAGGTAGTTTTTTACGTAAAACTAAAATTGATGAACTACCACAGTTGATTAACGTACTAAAAGGCGAAATGAGTTTAGTCGGGCCGCGTCCTAATTTATTTAATCAAGAAGAGTTAATCAAAGAGCGCGATGCATTAGGCATTTATGATGCCTTACCTGGTGTGACTGGTTTAGCTCAAGTGCAAAATATTGACATGTCAACGCCAGAGTTATTAGCAAAAACTGATAAACAGATGATTGATGCCTTGAATATTAAGAATTACTTCAAGTACATCATAATGACGGTCACAGGGAGTGGTAGTGGAGATGCGGTAAGATAATAATGATTATTCTCTTATAAAATATTTATTTAGCGTGATTGATGTCTAATTGATCCGCAGTTTGTTTTTGTTTTAAGTGTGTCTAATTAAAGTATATTCGACAGTTGTTGAGTTTTAGAAAATTATGGATGTAAGTATGAAAATTGCTATTGCCGGTACAGGTTATGTTGGTCTATCTAACGCGATGTTACTTTCTCAAAATAATGATGTTTTTGCTATTGATATTATCGAAGAAAAAGTCAACATGCTTAATAATCGTATTTCTCCGATTGTTGATGATGAGATTACAGAGTTTCTAACTAATGGAAAGTTGTCATTTGTTGCAACGTTAGACAAGAAGCTAGCCTATATGGATGCTGAATATGTGATAATTGCAACACCAACAGATTATGATGCTGAAACAAATTATTTTAATACATCATCTGTAGAAGCGGTAATAAAAGATGTGATGGCAATTAATCCCACTGCTGTGATGGTGATTAAGTCCACTGTACCTGTTGGTTATACTGCACGTATTAAAGAACAACTTGGGTGTGATAATTTAATGTTTTCTCCTGAATTTTTACGTGAAGGCAGAGCTCTGTTCGACAATTTACATCCATCACGCATTATTGTTGGTGAACGGAGTGAAAGAGCTGAAGTATTTGCTAATCTTTTAGTTGAAGGTGCAGCAAAAGAAAATATCGATGTTCTGTTTACTGATTCTACAGAAGCGGAAGCTGTAAAGTTATTTTCGAATACATATCTCGCCCTTCGTGTTTCATATTTTAATGAGCTAGATACCTATGCCGAGAGTCACGATTTAGATGCTCGCCAAATAATTGAAGGTGTCGGTTTAGATCCACGAATAGGCTCCCATTACAATAACCCTTCATTTGGTTATGGTGGCTATTGCTTACCTAAAGATACTAAGCAACTGCGTGCTAACTATGCAGATGTTCCAAACAGTATTATTGGTGCAATTGTAGATGCTAATACAACTCGGAAAGACTTTATTGCTAGCAGTATCCTAAAACGTAATCCAAATCGTGTTGGTATTTATCGTTTGATCATGAAGTCAGGTTCTGATAATTTCCGAGCATCTAGTATCCAAGGTATTATGAAGCGCTTAAAAGCTAAGGGAATTGAAGTTGTAGTGTATGAACCAGTGTTAGATCAAGATGAATTCTTCCATTCAAAAGTAATTAAAAGTTTGGAAGAATTTAAATCGTCTTGTGACGTGATTGTATCAAACCGAATGGTTGATGAAATACGCGATGTAAGCACTAAAGTGTATACCCGTGATCTTTTTGGTTCAGATTAGTAGCTTGAAAAAAGCAATGAGAAGTTTATGAAATACTTAGTCACTGGCGCTGCAGGTTTTATAGGTAGTGCTGTAGTTGAAAAGTTAACCTCAGCTGGTCATGAAATTATTGGTGTTGATAATATTAATGATTACTATGATGTTAATTTAAAACTTGCGCGTTTAAAGCGTATTGAAAATGAAAAATTCCTCTTAATCAAGCTGGATATTGCTGATAGAGATGCCGTTAAACACTTATTCGAAACGGAGAAGTTTGATCGCGTCATTCATTTAGCGGCACAAGCAGGTGTGAGGTATTCGATTGAGAATCCTCATGCCTATGCTGATTCGAATTTAGTTGGGCATTTGAATATTTTAGAAGGCTGCCGAAACACAAATGTCCAACATCTCGTTTATGCTTCATCTAGTTCGGTATATGGCCTGAATAGTAAAACACCGTTTTCTACGTCAGATAGCGTTGATCATCCTGTTTCGCTTTATGCTGCTACTAAAAAGTCTAATGAGTTAATGGCACATAGCTATTCTCATCTCTACGATATACCTACAACCGGTTTACGTTTCTTTACCGTATACGGTAGTTGGGGACGACCTGATATGGCCCCGTTTATCTTTACTAAAAAGACCCTTGATGGCGAAATTATTGACATCAATAATAATGGTGACATGTGGCGTGATTTTACTCACGTCGATGACATCGTTGAAGGTGTGGTTCGTATTGCTGATGTAATACCAAGTCGGGATAAATCTTGGACTGTTGAAAATGGTTCACCAGCGACCAGCTCTGCTCCATATTCAGTTTATAACATAGGCCATGGTTCGCCGATTAACTTAATGGGCTTTGTCAAAGCTATTGAGGATGAATTGGGTATTGAAGCCAAGAAAAACTTTAGAGAGATGCAGCCTGGTGATGTGTATCAAACTTATGCTGATGTAGCTGATTTATTTGAAGCTACGGGTTATAAACCTAGAGTTGGTGTAAAAGAAGGTGTTGCTGAGTTTGTAAAATGGTACCGCGACTTTTATAACAAATAGTTATATCTATCTATTATGATTTTAGCGCTAGAGTATTGATTTACTTAAACTAGCGCTAATTTTTTCTGTCTCATTATCAAAAAAGTCGATAAAAATGTGTCTCATCGGTTTTTTGTTCACATTTATTCCTACAATTCCAGAGTAGTGCACAAGTTAAGATTTTTCTTCGTGTTCTTTCATGCTCTCACATATAATATCCTAAGCTAGTTGTACGCATTACTCATATTACCCTGTAAATGGTATAGTGGTGAGGCGTTCGTATTTAAAGAAGTAATACACTATGATTTTTAAGTTGATGGAGCGGAAAATGGATTTTTTGCAAAAGTTGTTTCGTTTAGAGCGTAGTCAAAAACGTTTAGTGAGTATCGCAATTGACACTGTTTTTCTAAGCTTTGCCTTTTGGGCTGCGTTATTAGTCAGAGTTGATGATGTCGGTGTGTTGCTTAATGGGCATTACTGGGCTTTGGTTGCTACAAGTATTCCTTTCAGCATTTTAGCGTTCGCCAAGCTTGGTTTGTACCGCGCGGTATTGCGTTATATGAGCTTACAAGCAATAACGGCTATTTTACTTGGTATTGTCGCGTCAACTGTCACTTTAGTGTTCGTCTCTTATTTTACTGAAGCGCATCTGCCTCGCACTGTTCCTATCATATATGCCATGTTCGCTTTGGTGTTTGTAGGGGGAACGCGTGCACTTGTTCGTTCTTTAGTTGGCTCAGGTATTAAACGTCACGGTGAGCCAGTGATTATTTATGGTGCAGGGGTCAGTGGTCGTCAATTACTGAACTCTTTAGTGCTTAGCCATGAATATTATCCTTACGCTTTCGTCGATGATGATGAAGCGCTACATGGCAGTGTAATCCAAGGTGTTCACGTTCATTCACCCTCAATCATACGTAAACTCATCACTCAAAAAGCAGCAACCAAAGTGTTGCTTGCAATACCCAGTGCAACCAGAGCCAAACGTAAAGACATTCTTAATCGTTTAGAGTCGCTATCTACTCAGGTGTTAACCATTCCTGCAATGGCCGATCTGGTAAGTGGTAATAAACTTTATAGTGATATTAAAGAAGTTGAAATTGATGATTTATTAGGGCGTGATTCGGTCGCGCCTAGACAAGATTTATTAACTGCCAATATTACCGATAAAGTGGTTATGGTGACTGGTGCTGGCGGCTCTATCGGCTCAGAATTATGTCGTCAAATTTTAAAAAAATCACCAAAAAAATTAGTGTTATTCGAACTGTCTGAATATTCGCTTTATGCCATTGAAAGAGAGCTATCTGCTACTGCAAAAGAGCTTGGGCTTAATGTGCGCATTTTGCCAATGATGGGGTCGGTTCAGCGTGAAAATCGTGTTCAAGCGATTATGGAATCTTTTGGCGTTCAGACTGTATACCACGCCGCAGCTTATAAGCATGTGCCACTGGTTGAGCACAATGTTGTTGAAGGTGTACGCAATAACGTTTTTGGCACACTGTATACAGCCAGAGCGGCTATTGCTGCAAAAGTTGAAACCTTTGTTTTAGTTTCAACAGATAAAGCGGTACGACCAACTAACGTTATGGGCACAACCAAGCGTATGGCAGAGCTTGTGTTACAAGCTTTTTCAAAAGAGGATCATCAAACTCGCTTTTGTATGGTGCGATTTGGTAATGTTTTAGGCTCATCAGGCTCTGTAGTACCGCTATTTAGAACGCAAATTGCTAATGGCGGGCCAGTAACTGTAACTCACCCAGAAATCACCCGTTTCTTTATGACCATTCCTGAAGCATCGCAATTGGTTATTCAGGCTGGCGCTATGGGTAAAGGCGGTGATGTGTTTGTATTGGATATGGGTAAATCAGTCAAAATTGTCGATTTAGCCAGTAAAATGATCCGATTAAGTGGTTTTGATGTCCGTGATGAATTAAACCCTGAAGGTGAAATCGCGATTGAATATAGTGGATTACGCCCAGGTGAAAAACTCTATGAAGAGTTACTAATTGGTGATGATGTCACGGGTACTGAGCACGAAAGAATTATGACAGCCAATGAGGTTCATTTGTCATGGGCAGAGTATTCGAAAATTCTTGAGCGTTTAGATACCGCTTGTCATGCTTTTGACCATGCCACAATACGAGACATTTTATTAACCACGCCAACAGGTTTTGCGCCAACGGATGGTATTTGTGATTTGCTTTATCAGCAAACAGAAAAAAACAAACCAGCTGTTCAAAATGTGGTTAATTTAGTCTAGTATATTTTTATCATTATTTTTCAGTCACCTAATTAAATAAGGTTTTTCATGAAAGTTGTTATTCCCGTTGCAGGCCTTGGCACACGTATGCTTCCTGCAACTAAAGCGATTCCAAAAGAAATGCTTCCTATCGTTGACAAGCCGCTTATTCAATATATCGTTAATGAGTGTGTAGCTGCTGGTGTTAAAGAAATTGTACTGGTTACCCATGCCAGTAAAAATGCCATTGAAAACCACTTTGATAAATCTTACGAGCTTGAATCAACGCTTGAAAAACGAGTTAAACGTCAGCTTTTAGAAGAAGTTCAGTCTATCTGCCCTAAAGATGTAACCATCATGCATGTGCGTCAAGGTGAGGCTAAAGGCCTAGGGCATGCAGTGTTGTGTGCTAAACCTTGTATCGGTAATGAACCTTTTGCTGTGGTACTACCTGATGTTATTTTGGATGAATATACAGCAAACCAAAAAACTGAAAACTTAGCTGCGATGATGGCACGTTACCATACTAGCTTTGCTAGCCAAATTATGGTTGCGCCAGTACCAGATAATGAAGTGAATAAATACGGTATTGCAGATTGTAATGGTGATGAAATCGCCCCAGGTGATTCAGCTAAAATCAAAGCTATGGTTGAAAAGCCTGCCATTGGGACTGCTCCATCAAACTTAGCTGTTGTTGGTCGTTATGTGCTATCAGAAAAAATCTGGAATCTATTAGCTAAAACACCAGCGGGCGCGGGTGACGAAATTCAGTTAACAGATGCGATTGATATGCTAATTGAACAAGATACTGTTGAAGCGTTCAATATGACCGGTAAATCACATGATTGCGGCGACAAACTAGGTTACATGAAAGCCTTTGTTGAATATGGCCTGCGCGACAAAAAGCTCGGTGATGATTTTGCTAAAGTAATTAAAACATTGCTCTAGATTAGATTACTTTCGCATTACCAATAAAACCAACTCACAATGAGTTGGTTTTTTGCTTTTAGAGACAAAATTATAAAATGGGGATTTTATTAAAACGTCTACACCTTTAAGAAAAGCCTTCACTTCGCATCAGTGTATCAAATGCATTTCCATCAGTACGTGATGCATTCGCTACATAAGGGGCATATACGTCAAACAATAAGCGAGTATCGCTGTGACCAAGCATTTGAGATATGTACAAGGGATTCTCAAGGGCTGCGATATGAAGCACTGCTGCAGTGTGACGCGTCTCGTAAGCGCGTCTGCGTTTAAGTCCTGCTTTGATTAATGTGGGGTACCATAAAGCTTTACTGACATAATGTGTATCCAGTGGCACACCGGATTTTCCGGTAAACACAAAGTCAGAATAGGGGGCATATCCAGCCTCACTTGAATCTTTAATGCGTTTAAAGGCTTCATAGATGGTATCGCACATCTTTAAGTCTCGGCGTGATTTAGGCGTTTTAACATCACACACTTCACCATTTACCCAGTTCTGGCGGATACGAATTAAGCGGTGTTCAAAATCAATATGCTGCCATTCAAGGCCGTGTATCTCACAGCTGCGTATACCAGTCCAAAATCGGATAATAAAGTAATCCTTCCACTCTTGTGGCACCTTGTCTAAAAACTTGCGCACCTCTTCAATCGTCATTGGGTATGACTCTGCTTTTTCTTCCTTCAGCGCTTTGTAGCGTCTTAAGGGATATTCAAATTTAAATTCTTCTGCGGCCAAGCTAATGATGGCAATAACAGGCCAAAGTAAGAAATTAATACGGCGATTCGATAATTGGCGTGTATCACAGTCTTTCATTATTTCCATTAATTCTTGTCGAAAATAATCTATTTGAGACAGGGTGATTTCATTTACCAAGGTATTACCGAATTCGGGGATTAGGTATTTATCGAGTGTATTGCGGATGGTGCTTTTATAACTGTTTTTCCAAGCGCCTTTTTTGCGTTCAAACCATTGGTTGGCAAAATTATCAAAGAAAGGATATTCACGGTCAGGATGTTTGTCGCGTTGCAGTTGCTCAAATTTAGCGACTTTTTTACTTTTTGGAAAATAGTCACGATATTGAAAGCTGCCTAAATCAATCTCAGCATTCATTTTTTTGAGCATGGCTTTAGCTTTGGTGAGGTTTTTAGGGGTTGCCATCAGTTTGGTGCCTTCACGAAAGCGGCAGCCATAAAGATGCATGTCGAACTGAATGCGCCCGTTTGGACGTATGCGAATATGAGCCATAGTGGCCTCCATTGATTGCAGATCGTTAAATAGATCTGTCCCTTACCAATGGAATTCGTTAGAATTTGCCCATCGGCTGGGTTGGGTTAATAGCTAGTGCAGCCGGTACGGGGTAGAGTGGTTGCCGCCACTCTGCCCCAACTGCTTCTTTTTAAGTTTCTTTGGGTTAACAGGGCTTTTAAAACGCGCAAGTTAACTCATTACTGCCTACTTCTTACTTCTTAAATATTACCTTCCTATCTTTCATTTCGTATTTTTCCCAATAGCACTTATCTTAAACACTGCTGGTTAAAAATACATCTATCACTATAACTAACACTGTTTATTTGTCCAGTATTTTGTTGTCTGATATTTGTTTTTTATAACGTCATTACTAAAAAACCATTAACTCCAATTGTTCGTTCTTATCTAATCCATTTTCTTGCCGTATTGTTTCAAGTATTTCCTGGACAGTCTTTGTGACACAGCCATTTTTGATTTTTTTGATATCGCTTTCACTTATATCAATGGCTTCTACAGGAATTTGTACATAGGGCAGGCTTCCTTCTTTTGTGCTGCTATAAAACTCAAAAAAGCGTTCATGATTTTTATTGATGACGATACAAATTTTAACTTGCTTCATGCTAGTGAGATCATTTATGTGAGTGTTTATTAGTTCTTTGGGGTGAAAACGGTATAAACGGGTTTGATCGGATTTTATCGATTTGGCATATACAGCTTTTGATAAGCCGTCATCACTCATTGTCGAAGACATATATATTTTGCTATCGTCGATTAAGAAGTAACATTGGTCGGCTTTTTTTGCTTTCTTATAATCAGCGTGAGATTCGATTTCACCTTTAAAGGATTGAATATCTGCTATGAGAGTGACTTCAATCGTTGATTGGTTTTGTTGTGTTTCTATAAATGCAGTGAGCCCTGCAATTGAGCGTGTCACTGTTTTTTCAGGGCTACGGATGGTAATTAATTCACCTTCTTGCGCAATAGCCACTGTTTGTGATTGCGTTTCTTGGCAAATATGGCGCAATTGTTGATAGGTTTCATTATTAATTGTTAGAGTTACTGGCAGTGGGATATTGCTTGATAACGTTTCTATTCCAACGTTTCCTCCACGCTGAAAGCGTAGGTTATGTGAGTTGGTTTCGAGCTGTAAATATTCAAAGTTGCCTAATGGATTTACATTCATATCTAGCTTATCTAAATCAGCGATCGAAAACTCAACAACCGCACGTTGTGGCAGCGTATCAATATACTCAACATGCTTTTTAAAAGCAGCTAACAGGTCAAATTTACGACAAGATGGATAGATAGGATTGAGTGACGGTATCGATATATCGGGTATTTCAACATGAGTGGCATTTATGTATTTCCCATTCTTGTATTCCAATTCAAATATGAGTGGCAAAAGTAGGGAACCAGTGCTTTTTCTATTGAACGCAATTACTGATTTAAGTGAGTGTTTAAAAAAGTCACCTGGAATGTAAAACTTAGCCTGTTTAAGTCCATGGCCTTTTTCTATAGGTTGAACGATGAGCGAGTAGTTAGGGTTGCTACCGCCAACCCAGGTTACCGTTGCATCTTTTGGTGAAATGAAAACACTGACGCCGTAATCCACTTTTTTGGCTTGCAGTTGTTTACTAATCGCTTCAAAAGAGCGAAATAGCGTGTGTGGGATGACGAGCTCATTCATAAATACCTCTTCTACTGAAGTGATTGGAAGTTTGTTAAAAACTGATGTAAATGCTGATAAATACCTCGGTCTAGCGAGGGCTGGGACTTTGCCTTATTTTTAGTGTTTAACTTCAATTTAAAAGTAATGATTAAATGACTATTTCCAGTTGATTGTTTAATGCAGCGATAGGTGTCGCCTTTAATCATAAATTGTTCTTTAAGCAGCGTTTCTTGTCTTTGAATGTTGGTCTTTCGATTGCAGACTAATTCAAAATCAAGGGATAACCAGTGCCATTGATGAGTCCTAAAAACGCGAGTGATCAGTTGAGCATTCTTACTGTTACATGCCAAGATAATGTGCAAAGGAAACTCAGCTTGATTATTGCTATCGAGTACAAAAGCAGGAAGAAGCGACAATGCTGTTTTTTGCTTTTTAGTTAATGGCTTATAGGTGTGCTTTCCTGAACGTTGCCAAATTAGACTGAACATTTTCCAATTTAATTCTCCTAAGCGTACTTGCTTTAATAAATCATTTAGAAAATGGCCTGATGGACATGAGGCGCAGCTTGAAAGCCAAATAGATGCTAAGTCATTGCGTGCGATGTCATAGGAGTCAGTGGGTGGCAAATCTTGAACTGCAGGTATGCTTAACGTTGATTTTTGCGATGCTTTAAATAACCAATTTTTGAGCGTTACCTCAGTCAATAGAATAGCGTCTTGTTGCTTCTGACTAGGCATTTTATCCCGATAATCAGTATTAATTAGACTGAGTTGTCGTGATAGGTAATTTGATGTAGGACTAAGTCTTAGCAAGTACTTTAACTCATTGTGGTTAAATTCACGTTGTTGTCGCTCGCCAAAGCCATAGCGGTAAAAAGGGTATAGCCAATCAATACCATGAAGGTAAGACCAACGGGTTGTGGAGTAGTATTTATGCCCAATTTGCTGACAAATTTCACTTAGTAATAAATTGTCATTATATTGTGAGAAATGCTTGGTTTTTACCCAATATTGAAATCGCTTTGCTATGGCGCTTGGACTGAGTAAACGAGGTAAATAGCTTTCATCGGTGGTTTCATTAGGTGATATTTCATAAGCGAGATGCAGTGCCTGTTGCATAAAAAGGTAAATGCCACTGTGGCGAAGGTGATGAAATCTGACATCCTCACCAGCAACAGCCTTAATTGCTCTGGTAATAGGGAGTAGATAGTGTAACTGCCTAGAATGCATTTTTTCATCTGCAAACCCAATTAATGGTTCATTTACGGAGGCCGATTGCTTGATGTCGATAAGCATCCTGACTAAGCAAGCGTATTCTTCGGGGATCACGACATGTACCATTCTGGAACTTTTATTTTTTGTACTGCCTTCAGTGGTTTCTCTGATATCAAAATGAAACTGCTGTTTGTCTGTGCTGTAACAGAAGATATCTTGAATCCTAAGGCGTAATACTTCCCCTCTGCGTAACATTGCAAAGTAGCCAATGATGCAGGCTACTGCGCAGAACAGTCGTTGCATCATTTCTCCAGTGTCTTGCGTGAGCAAGGCGTTAATGACTTCGTCTAATTCCGCTAATGTGAGGTAATTAGGGTCAACACTGGGGGTGGATGTTGGTGGATCAAACTCTGAAATATCTAAATTCTCGGTTAAAGGATGGTGACTCATAAAGCGAAAAAGGTAGTGAACATATTTTTGATGTCCCTCATTGCTTAAGCTGTCATAAACCGTGTGCGCCCATAAGTGCAATGCGTCACTATCAAGTGTTTTTTCGTAAGGTAGTGGGTTATCTTCAAAAACTTGTTCAATATTGGTGTATGCATTAATTGTGTCATCAGACAACGTTTCTTTAATGACACCGCCATACTTGATTAAATCAGCTTTATAATGAAAAAGCATTGCTGGCAATATGTTATGAGGGTTCCACTCTGGGACTGGTGCTGGCTTTTGTGAACTGTTTAACGGTGTTTTTCGTAATGTTTTATGTGGCCATCGATTAACTTTGGCTTTTGAGCTGAGCCCTTCAAACCAATTTTCATTCCAATCCTTTTGATAAATGGCTGTTAAGGCAAGATGCTTTTCTTTTGTTTTGATGATTGGTTTATTAAACGCAACATGCCTTTCTGGATCACGAATGTCTTTTAAAAAACTCGGTACGATATTGTCTCTATATAGCCAAACCGATTGAAGGCGCAGGTGCCATTTTTGAGCATTTAGCTCTGGTAACGAAAAAGGCGTTACTGGTGTATATAGATTAAGTTTACGCACCAATTGGCTAGCAGTTACTTTTTTGTTCTTATGGTCTAAAGTTGAGTGCTTATCATTGGCAAAGGTTGTTGCGTAATAGTCCTGTAAAACACGGTATACAAACAAAGGTAAATGATAGCGGGTGAAATGCTGTTTTTGCTGTAGTTTACTTTTTTTTGCTAAGTGAGTGATATCAAGGTAAAGCGAAGTGCCTTCTTGTTTGATACTGCTAGGTTCATTGAGAACATGTGCTAGATACTCAATTGAAAGCGGGGCGACCTCTAAACCAATAACTAAAGCGGTAAATTCACTATTTACAGCCTGGCGTACTTTAATATATTGAGTACGAATTGCTTCGTATCCATCTTGAAGCATACCTGCTTGATGGGCAAATTGGTTGAGCTGATTAAACCACTGTAAATCTTTATCTTTTAACTGACTAACGACTTCTGTTGGTACTTGCCAGTGAAGTGCATCGCTTAAATAGCAGAGTAGATCATTGAGTGCATTTCTAAGCTTTTTTTGTCTCCCTGTAGGGATTGTCTTGATGATTTTTCTTAAGTAATTTATTTCATCAGAAGTGACTTCGCGTTGGTATGCAGATTGTTCACTTGCAGGCCTGATGCTATCAGGCCAATGATCAATAACCCATAAAAGTTCATCCTCTTCTGCGCAAGTGCCACCCCCACGTTGATAAAAGTGAATAATGTCGGCAGGTATTAAGCCATTAAACCGATTAGACATAGCAAACCTCTTTGATGTCAAAGCGACTAGCCAAACTGTTTAAATGCTGCTTTATCGTGGTTAAGTTTGCAGGAAAAAGATGATCACTTCCAAAGTGCTCACCATATTCTGAATGCCCCATTAATCGGTCGATCTGACTGGTTGTTAGCCTGATAGGATAAACACTGGTTAGTGCGCATTGAGCAAAAGTGTGCCTCAGCATGTAGGGGGTTTTATTTTTTAATCTGTCATGCATAAATAGCTTTAACTTTTTAGCCGTTAATGGGCAAGCTTGTCCACTAGGATCACATAAATACCATAGATAAGGACTGTTAAATGAGCTGGAAAGGTGAGTGCTTAATGAGCGTTGTAAACTGAGGTAGAGTCTGAGCTGTTGGCTAAAGTAATCACATAAAATGATTTGCCTCAGTCGCCCTTTATCACTGACGGCACAGGTACTTAATCTGTAACAACGTTCCTTTTCAATTGAAATCGCATGAGTTGGACGAACACCAGTGAGAAATACAAACAGTAAAGCAAGGTGGTAAGTACATAAGTTGTAATACTCAATATGCTGACTTAATTCAACTTTACCAACAGGCTTAGAGCGAATAATTTCATCATGTAATGAAGCAAAAAAATGAGTCACTTCATGTTCTTGTAGTACTTTTGAACTGCCTATTTGGATCGGAATATCAGCTCTTTCCTCAGTCCCTCCTTGGTATTGTATTTTACGCAGTTGGGCAATTCTGCCTTCTTCGATGAGTTCATCTGGCAATGATTGCCCTCGGTGTTTATTGATTAAGTAGAGTTCTGATTTTTGTTCTTTATTTGAGGACTTAATTGAAAGCATCGCTTCCCAATTGAACAACCTTACTTGAGTAAAAATATGCTCTAGATAACGTTCGTGCGCCTGATATATTCGATAGCGGATCCGATCACTGTCTTCAGCTTGATACGCTTTGGCGTTGCGGTGGTGCAATTTGTGCTCTCGTAGCAAGACATATTTACTCATGCTTGAAAGCTCATTATCAACCTGAGTGCAATTTGTGAAGTAATTGAATAATTTGTCTTTTCTTGCGCTAGGAAATCCTATGACAGATGTTGATTTTCTCCATTTTTTAGTCAGTATCTCAATAATTAAATTTATCTCACTTCTTGATAGCCAAGGCGTGTTATATCGTTGTTTTGAAATAAACGGCCTAAACAATGCATTTAACCCTTTAGGTATTGGTTGCCAGAGAAATACTTCACCTTGTTTTGTGGGGTAGGGTTGAGCATATTCAGCCCAAGAGTGACTACCGTCTTTGACCGTTCTAAAAGCATGTTCTTGGCACTCTTCACTGCCTGTTACACGAATACAGTCAGGGATAAAAAAATCGGCGGGTTTACCATTTTTATCGTTGGTCTTATCTTTTGTTAGCCGTTGAGTGAGCCATAAATAGATAATAACGACGAGAAACTTTTCTTTGTTCACTTTTTTATAGTTTCTATTGTTCAACGTGCTAAAAAGCTTTATGAGCGCCGTTGCAATTTTGATGGGGTCGGGCATCACTCCACCGGCGTTTCGTTGGCGATTTTTTTTGGCGATAGAACTCGACTTACCCATGGCTGCCCCCTTGTGAGTGGGTTATTTTACGAAAAGCAGAAGGGGATATTTGGGCTAGCTGGCTTATTTGATTTTTACTTGGAGTGACTAAGTTAATTGATTTTGCTTTATCAAGTCGGCTATGCAATATCTCAGGAAGTCGTTTATATTTTTGGTAAAACAATGCGGGTTTAATTAAGGCTAGGGTGGATAATGTCGGTTCGGGTTCGCTATAAATATTTAATGATGCTGTTAGTTTATGGGAATCAGGATGACCAAGTAGCTGTTTTAAGATGGGCATTGGAGCCAATAAGTAATAAGCATCAACTTTTGCTCTTTTCACTACAGGGATTGGGCAGGAATCAAGAATACTCTGCAGTTGTGCAAAGCTAATAAACTGAAGATCGGGAAGCGTCGATAGCTGATGGCAATCGCCAGACAACAAAGTTGTGAGCTTTGGATGCTGGTGCCATTCAAGTGAGTTTAGCGGCAACTTTTTTGTCTTTGGCATAACAATATTCTCCTAAGTCATCTTATGTCCTTATTTTTAGATGCATTTATTTAGTTATTAATTACTTGTACTGTTGATTTATACAGTTGTTTGGTTTATAAATCAACAGTGTTTTTTGATTATTATTCTATTTTTAGCAAGTTTACTTTTGTGATTATTAGTCGCTTAAGTTTTCAAGAATATGTTTTTGGTTTTTTGTAGGAGGCTGGTATGGAGCTTACACAGAAAGGTTTTAAAGTCGGACTTAAGGCCGTTTTAAAAATACTTGAAAAATGGGGCTGTAATGAAAATCAAATACTAGTCTTACTTTGCTTTAAGAATAAAGACGACATTAGCGCCGTTAATCAGCAAGACTTAAATCAAGATCAAGTCATACGTATAAGCTACATTTTGAATATCCATGGCGGGTTAAGACAGGTTTTTTCAAATCCAGATAATGTTTACGGCTTCATGACAATGAAAAATCAGCACTCATTATTTAACGGTCAAACGCCACTTTCGCTTTTATTGGAAGGGGAGCATGGAGACTTTGAAGCTGTTATGAACCATGTTTTAAATTTAGGGAACTTTTAACGTTCTGTACATTAGGGGGAAATATGATGGATCTAGAATATAAAAAGCAGCAGATTTTAGAGGCTTACTTTCCTGGCATTTCGAGCCTTAATGATGACGATGCGGATAATGTGTACCTTGATGCAAGCGATGCGCAGAAAAATAAGTATATTGCTGAATGTCAAAAACTGTTTGTAAAAGGCAAAGACCATTTAACTATGAATGAACCCTTTCGACCTGAGAGGGATATTTGTGATTTTCCTGATTTGCTTAGTTATGATATTCCCTACTGGCAATATCAAGAGTCCCATGATGACGCGATTTTAGAAGAAATGGAGCCCCCCAAATATATTGCAAAGGCGCCTGATAATTACGTAAGCAAGTTTTATGGCGACTGGGTGAGGCTGTATATTGATGGCATTTTTTATTACGGTTCCTTGTATACAGCGATGCATTTTATCCTACTCGCGGTAGAAGAAACGGTGACAAGCTGGATAGAACAGCGGTATCCATACCAACTACAACTCAATACTTATCAAAGCGAAAATCAAAAGGGTTGTGTGTCAGTCGAGTTTGCCACTAATAATGCAAGTAATGAAGAACAATCTTTTAAGGCTCGTTCGGTTATGCGGGAGTTTCTAAAAGAGTTAGCTCCAGAGCTTAATGATTACTTAAATTCACAAACGCCGGCAACGTATATTATTTATGGTGTTGATTATGATGGGGCGCAAACAGTTGACCTCATTTGTAAAAATGATCAAACACTGTCGTTAATTCGTCCTGCAACTTTTATGGATGATTTTTTACCTAAAACACAAAATCCAGCTTACTTAGATTTAATGACAAGACGCTATGCAAAACAAGCAATAGATAGGTTAATCGAGCTTGGTTTTTAAAGGGGTATATAAGGCGGGAGATAAAAACGAAAAGCCATTTAGAAATGGCTTTTCGCTTGTCTTCGGTGGGCTGCATTATTTAGCAGGGATATCCGAAGCTCATAGAATAAACCGTAGGGAGGTTTCAGCTTCCTGTCAACAGTACTAATCGAACGATATTTATTCAACTTTGTGGTGGTTACAGTGATGAATACTTATTGGCTTTACGCAAAACCCAAACAACTTAAGGAGTGTAACTTGCAATATATCTCTATTCCCACAAGTGCATTTGGCTTTGATTATGATATTGAATTACATGACTGGCACAGTAAATTACAGGCATATCGAGTCTTTAAAACTAAGGCCAAAGAGTTACTTGAAGGAGGTCTTGGACTGGGTTTTGATATTATCCACGATGAGCAATGCTTAGATGACTGGCTGAGTAACATTCCCACAGGGTATTTAGAACAAACTCAAGCATTTCCTGAGCATCAATATCAATTGTTATGGCTTGCTGCCAATAGTGACGTAGCAGCCCAATTACTCATCACTCGTCCACTATTGTTAGTGTTAATCTGTGAGCATTATACCGTAGATAACCAAATGGCATTAGCTGTTAGCCAATTAGGCCAACGACAAATATTGCATTGTCTAGGCTATGATGGTGCTAAGTCTGTGCTCAAGTTTATTGATAAATTAACCCTGACCTATGAACGAAATTTAGAGTTAGAGCATGTTAAAAAACAGCTAGATAAACACTGTCGACGCTATAGAGCTTTTAATCATTACCCTTCAGTTAACTATGTTGCATTAAGCTTAGATAATAAATACCCCTTTCTAACGGGCACTAAGCTAGGACTGGCGATAGCCAGTGAAAACCAACTAGGTAGAAGGGCATTACGTTCATGTTTATCAGATACCCTCGCATTGGGAGTCGAGCTGGGGGTAAATGACCCAGGTAAACGTGTTAGTCAGTTATCGTCATTTGCCGAGCTAGAGCATTTGCATCAGCAATGGATAAATAGGCGAAATGACATAAGGCGTGAAAAACTAAGACCTGTTGATGCCGACAAACCATACTCTATTCTAGTGCCAGATGAAGCAAACTTTGTAGCTATCAAGAATTATGATGAGCTTTTCACCGAAGGCGCTGAACAACACCACTGTATTGCGGTTTATCATACTCGTATTGTTTCTAGGCATTATTGTGTGTTCACTTTGAGCCAACCACAAAGAGTCACCATTGGTATCAAGCTTAACAAACAAACTGGCATTATCGAGCTGGACCAAATTGCAGGTTTGCGTAATTCGCTGCCTACAACTGAAACCCGAGAGTTAGTTTACAGCTGGTTTGAGAGAGTAAAAAAGGTGTTGAAATTGCAACAAGGTTCGGAATAAATATGTTTAATTAATAAGCGTCATAGGTTGACGTGAACTGACTGGAGTGATTGATTTTTAGGCGGCAGTTTAGTGATGCTTTGCCCTTATGAGGGGCGTCCTTTAAAGGGGCTTATTGTTATTTGCTTTTCTTCACCGTGAATTCAGGTGAGTTATGGCGCTCTCTGCCAAGCCACAACAATTTCTTATCGACAATGTCGATGAAATGTTTGAGTTCAATCGATGTGCTATCTACTATTGAATAATACTTTCCGTCCTTTAAACTTAGATTATCTGTTTTAGGTACTGTGTTCATAATTATAGTTCCTATTTAATTTATAGAGCAATTTTTTTATAATGGCTTCATAGGTTACTAATTCACTATGAGAGTGTAAATACGAAAAATGATAATTTTTATATGATCATAGAATGGTTAATAATGAATAAGTTACAACCAGAGATAGGGTCGTGGCCTATTTTATTAAATCTTAACGTTTTTTGGTTTTTTTAATTTGGGTTGTTCTGATTATTAGGGGGGCATACTGAAATGTACTTATGTGGCACTGCATAAGTAGCTGATTTTTTTGGATTTTATTTTATTTTTTATTTGCAAATTCTTGTGTTGAAGCGTATGGTGAGTCAACTAAAATTGAGTCTTAAGTAAATTTCTGATTAATTTTCGATGAAGATACGTTCAAAGTAATATTGAAAGGTTGAAACTAAAGTCTCTATTTGTTTGTTAGTAGATAAAAAATTGAGGAACGAGATAATGCATTTTTAAAATGAAAATTTAGCAAATGAATATATTAATAGTATGCGGTTCGTTGATGATTAAAATTTGTTTAGCGCGGCAAAGGTAACAATTTATATCATAGTTGTTAAATCTGGATTAAAGCGTTTAACTATAAGTCGTGTTGCTCGTAAATATAAAGTGCGTAAAGCTGAACTTACAGAACTTGTTGAGTCGTCAATTCCAATTTGTTTTTTTCGTGAACGAGCCAGAAAGGCTAAAGCTAAATATGAAAATTCATTTTATAAGCTTGAAAATACAGGTGCTATGACTAAAGAAGAAAAAGAAGCCGCAGAAAGAAATATTAAATCAATTAGACAAATATTAAAGCCAAAATGAATTTTTCAGAAGTGATTATTATTTCTTAGCAAGTAACTCGGAACGTGTTGAGTTGAAAAGAATGCGTAGAGAAAAGTCGTTTACTTAAGACTGAAAGTAGGAAGATTGATTGCATGATTGAAATTTTTGATAACAGAGAACAAAAAGTACATATGAAACTAGCCTTTAGAAGCAGTGTGGATCCTTTGGGAGCGCTCCAATTTTTTAATGATAACAGCCACTTTTCAACAATTTTCGCATTTAGACATGATTTTAAAGTTGAATCTGGGCCTTCTTTCAATGAAGGCGACTTTTTATTTACTACGGACAAATATCTAGCAGTAAAAGAGATTCTCGATTTTGATAAATATGCTTGTATTGAATTTGTGACGTGGCATGACGAAAACATAGCTGGACTGTCAGAGCTGGAAGCTAAGAGCTTGCAAACACAAGACGGCGGAACGTGGAAGCTTAGCTTCTCTGCTGGTGGAAATGACTTATTAACATGCCTAAGCTCTTGGGAATACTCTTATCTCGAGGATGTAGACGATAGAGTTTTCGAGATTAACGATGAAATTGAAGTGATCTCACACCTATTTATCGACCAACTTCTCAGTGCTGATGAATCACCATTTTTTATGTTGGATAGAGCTGAATTCGAAGAAGATATGATGAGTCTTGTTGAGGGGAGGATAAGATGGATAACATAAAAATAGAGCTAGCACCTGAAGTTAGCCACCTTTCTACAGAGCAAATTGAAGAGCTGTATCAGAAGTATTTATCTGGAGTGAAAAACTCAGAGCTAATTGAAGAGTTCTCAATAGAGGCTAACCCCAATAAGCTGATTAAGCTGTTGCCACCACAGTTACGTGATGACTGCTACTGTGATTACTGTGACCTCCCAATGCTACAGAAGCGTAAGAGTAAAAGCGGATACAGCAACTCTCACCCAATCGAATGTTCAACGTGCGACCATGAGATATACGAGAACAGTTACTCTAATCAGCAGTGCAGATGTCAGCAATGCGAACAAAAATGGATTGAAGCAAAAAGAGTAAAGGAGCTTGAAGACAGAGAGAAAATTGAAAGCAACTACTCTATTGAATCTAAGCAGCCTCTTCCATATTCATCTCTAAACTTCTTAAAAAAGCTCATACTGTTGACTTTATTCAGAGACCATACAGATGGGGAGTTTGACTGTATTCTTTCATTAAATGACTCAGTACGAGTTGACCCTTTATGTCCGAGTGAAAGCATGACAGATGAGTTCATAGAACAACTTTATAAAGCAGAAGTCATCATTGTTGACCCTAAGTCCCGTTTTAGTGCATTTAGTGAAGAGAAGAGTTTTGAGTCTTTCTACCCGTTCAGAGTGCAGTGGATTCCCAATATTTCTATTGATGAGGGCATACGTGCTGACTTAAAAACTCTTCATCTGGCTATCTATAGAGACCTAAGAGAAAGTGACAAGCGGAGCTGGGGAGAAGAACTATACGACCTACTGTATTCAGTCGCTACCGAAGAAGTTCTACAGTATCTTTACTATAAAGCTGATGAGCTAGACGTCCAATTCGGTGCAGATAAGAAAGCCCGTGAGATCATCCGAGTGCTACTAGAGAACTTTTCGGCATCTCAAATCTATTACTTTGTTCGCAAGGCTGTAGATAACGCTCACCTGTTTTATGCCAGAGGTAAATCCAAAGGTAAAAAACATGCTGGCAATACTATCCCTGGTGAGATGATGACTTGGGGAGAAAGAGCATTGAAAGAGGAATGGTCAATGTATACTCAAAGTCGGGTATCCGCTTGTCCTCAAAGTGCGTTGAGTAAAGTTCTTTTTGACCTATTACTTGAGGATGAAGACGCTGGTTTTACAAAGTCTCCAGAACTTTACTGGGTGGATGAATTAGCTCCTGCAATACTCCCTTGTGGAGATGATGAGCAGCAGCTAAAAGACACAGATGACTTATCTTGCTTAGAGTGCTCTTCTAAGACTGTAAATGCTGCTATGGATAGCGAGGGTGTAACTCTGACTTGTCACAATTGCGGGGCAGTACAAGAGTTTAAAGCACAATAACTTGACTGCAATACGCCCTTCATCATTAAGTGGTAAGCGTGTAGTGGTCACCGCACCACTTAATGATTATATTCAAGTTCTTCGCCTAGGTCCTGATGGATTGCGTTGTTACCGCGCATGATAGCCATGATTCTTATCAAGCTTTAATATAAATGCACAAGCGGAGGGTGGGGTAAACTGTCTCAAATGGCCATTTTAAGACAAATAAATGTCTCATGGTTAACGTGATTTCATTGTAAGTAACTGAATTTAATTTATAAAATCACTAATTGTAAAAAAGTCTAATAGGCCTAACTATTCGACATGTGACGCTAAGGTTTGTTTTCAAGCTTTAGCGTTTTTCATTTCTGTCTCAACATTAAAATATTGCGAAAAAAACTATCTCACGGTATTTTTATATACTGTGCAGACCACTGTGTAAGTCGAGACTGTCAAGTGGAATATCAATCCAAACCACATTGTAAGTGTAATCATCCCTTATATAGGTCATATTTTAAGAGAGGGTTACACTGGCATTTGCTGAGGCACAAAACTATGATTAATTGCATGGGAAATATCTACCAAAAGATTTATCCTTAAAATTGGTGTGGAATGTCGGCTGAATAATGTTAATTTGAAATTATTATCATGACTTATAGAGTAAAGAGGGAAATTTATAATTTATGCCGTCAACTAGCTTATCGTTCTACAGATTAAAAGAGCATTCTATTCATGTAAAAAATATAACTTTACCAATGAAATCTCAACCACTTAAAAGAAATTTTGAGGTCTTGCGCTCAGAAGGTGGTGAAGGATGCGAAGTTATTCAGTTTTATATCTTACCGGCAGAATGGGTAAATATATCACCAAGAACATCAATTGAACCGCTAGTTAGAGCACTCTATTTAATTGAAAAAGGTACGTTTACAATTAAGCTTTTTCAACCTGAAAAATTTGATACCTCTATTTCACGTTTACAATTAGAATCAATATTTTCCAGTTTGAAAATTAATTAGAAATAATTTAGGGCTGTTGAACTTTTACCTTGGCAGCCAATTTATCGTCCGATGTAGAGAAACCCTGTGTTCCAAAAACATAGGCAAGAATTAGAGCTTGAAATTGAAAAACATTTTAGCGAACGTCGAGTTCAATTTAATGCTTCTTTTGCTCAAATGGGTGAAGCCATAGATTCATGGAGCCCTGACAAAATGCTGCAAGGGCTCGAGTCTGTCAATAGCTGCTTTGGGGTCAGCCTTCAGTTTAAAAACTTTCAAGAGTTTGACGAGTTTATGCTCGATTCAAAAAGCACTTTTGAATTTTAAGCACATTGTTGGAGCGATTTTCTTTCCAATAACAATAAGAGGGTCGCTCGGCACAGAGATCCTTGAACTTTGCTCTTGCTATGCCCAAAACATAACATCTTTGTTAGGTGGCCAAATTAACTATGTCATTGCAAGTGATTAAATCCTGGCTTGAAGAATTACCCTGCCTCTCTTAAGTTATTTCTAGTTCATAGGGACAAAGGTACATATATATGTCCTAACTATGTCATATTTTGTCCTTATCATATGAATAAAAAAACGTTTCTACAACAAGAGAAATCATCAATTTTAGCACTCACTGCCGAGATAGGTGAGCCTATGGGGCTTGGTGAAATAGAATAATGGCTAACCTTTTCTATTTAACAAGAAAACCTTGCAAAGGCGTATGAAGTCGCTGGTTGAGGAAGGTGTGGTTCATATTGATGGAGAAAAAAATAACACTAAGTACTATGTCGATAAGGGCATAAGTGGGTTTTAAAGTGCCCCTATGGATCCGGTTGAGGACACTTCTGGGCAAAATGTAAGGACAAAAATAGAAGGTAAGGACAAACATCCTATCTTTTAGAGTGATGCGATGTCCTTAACTAGAAATATGACGATAAGGTTTTGTTTTTCATGCCTTAGTGTTTTTCATTTCTGTCTCAACATTGAAAAATCGCGAAAAAACTGTCTCACGGCATTTTCTTAGCTGTCATGGTGTGGTGAACAATCTGTTCCGCTTTGGTCGTCATCTACTACAAGCTAAGCATTATCGAACTCTACGTGATAGATCTTTTCTCAATGGATGCAGGTTAGTTGTGTACAGAAATTAGCTTATGGCTAAAATTTACAGCTTCAGTTGTCGATTTCAGATAAGTTGACAGTATCCTCATTCTTATTCGGTAAAATTGTTAGTGCAGGTTAGCTTACCTGCACATTTCAAATTCATTGATTTAGTCGTTTGCTTGCCATTGGTGACATTGGGTTTTAGTTTCTATTCGTAAAGTACGGGCTAAACTGATTATTGTCTTGGGTCATTAAGGTGACAAATTTAGGGTGAACAAATAGCTTCTCTTTACCCGATTGCACTTCTTGTAACTGTAGTGGTTCAGCAAAACTGGCC
Organism: Shewanella sp. 10N.286.52.E4; assembly: GCF_041468785.1. Classification (NCBI taxonomy): domain Bacteria; kingdom Pseudomonadati; phylum Pseudomonadota; class Gammaproteobacteria; order Alteromonadales; family Shewanellaceae; genus Shewanella; species Shewanella sp. 10N.286.52.E4. The sequence goes on along the minus strand of NZ_JBFRJJ010000022.1, from coordinate 42,118 downwards.
ACGGCTTTATCCAGAAACGGGTTAGGGCGGCTAAATTATTTATGCCCCACTGTGAGTTACAAGCTATTCAAAGTCATTCAGAATAGTTCGCAAAGCAATGTAAATATAAGTGCTTATGGTTGCGTATAATAAAAATTATGCAAGCACTAAAGGTCATCAATATCAACGTCGATTTTAGGTTGGTTTAATCTGGATTTGACCAACTCAACTAGCCTTTTCTCATCTTCAGTCTCTGATTTAGCAATTCGCCTGTTAAATTCAGTAAATTCGGGCGCTGTATCCTCATAACGCTTAATGGGAGGACATAACACATCGAGCAAAATCGCATAGCTGTCTTTGTAGTCGTCTGTCAGTTCATCAGCTATAGCAAGTGCATGGGCGTACTCTTCGGGAGTAACAATCCCCTCGCTACCAAACGGTAAAGCGTTCTGTAATTCCTTAGCAAGAAACTTAATTTTTTTAATATCCACTGTTCAAACCTCTAGAACTACAGGTTAAGTTGAAGCCAAACCAAAGGAGTCATTTGGTAATTCTTTGTTATTATCAAACATTAGCATTGCTCTTCTATGTTCTTTGAGAGCGGAAACTGCTGTTTTAAAACACTTTTCACATAAGTCGAGGTGATAAATATTACCATCCTCCTGAGAGCCATATCCAAATCTAGCACTTAGCTCACCGAACTCAGCGTATCTATTTCCATGCACTTCAATCATAACGGTTTCCTCGCAAACATCACAAATTCTATTAACTTCGGTCTGAACCAGCTTTTCTTCAAAGACTTTCATTGTTAATCCTCATATTAGTTAGCCTAGATAGACCTTAGTAATGCAGTAATTTCATGCATCATTAAAATTGATTATGTTCAGAGACATGCCAGTGCGTAACTCGCTTTTGTCCAGAAATAAGCTAGGAAGCCTCTAAACTAGTGGTTTATGTTTATTGATCGCGACAGTTAAATTTAGCATCCGATATCAAGTAAGGGTAGGGTAACGGTCTCAAATCCCCATTTTCAGGAAAATAAATGTCTCATTATTCATTAGATTCCCTTTTTATCATCTATTCAAAAAACGCATCACTCTGTGTAGATATTCAACAAACCTTTCATTCCTTCATATTCCTTTTCGTTATACTAAACTCGTCATTAATAACTTTTACTATTGTTTGATACTGGTAATATAATTATATGTAAATTCAGCTTAACAATTATTAAAGGGATGACCCTGACATTTGGGTCTCTTTTTCTCATATGAATTATTGAAGGTTTATTGGAACTGATATGTCGACACAATTGACTCATTTAAAGCAACTTGAAGCAGAATCCATACAAATCATGCGTGAAGTAGCCGCTGAATTTGATAATCCCGTGATGTTGTACTCAGTGGGCAAAGACTCCTCAGTATTGCTTCATTTGGCTCGAAAAGCATTTTACCCAGGAAAAATTCCATTCCCGTTGATGCACGTCGACACCAACTGGAAATTTAAAGAAATGATCGCTTTTCGTGATCAAATGGCCGAAAAATATGGCTTTGATTTAATTGTGCACAAGAATCCCCGCGGAGTGGCGATGAATGTTGGCCCCTTTACACATGGTAGTGCCAAACACACCGACATTATGAAGACTGAAGGGCTTAAACAAGCGCTAGATGAACATGGCTTTGACGCTGCTTTTGGCGGTGCAAGACGTGATGAAGAAAAGTCTCGCGCTAAAGAACGGGTTTATTCATTCCGTGACAGTAAGCATCGCTGGGACCCAAAAAACCAGCGTCCTGAACTGTGGAATATCTATAACGGCAAGGTTGATAAAGGCGAAAGTATTCGCGTGTTTCCGCTTTCTAATTGGACTGAGTTGGATATCTGGCAGTACATCTACCTTGAAGGCATTGAAATTCCATCACTGTACTTATCTAAGCCGCGCCCTGTAGTAGAGCGCGATGGTACCTTGATTATGGTTGATGATGAGCGCATGCCAATTGAGCCTAATGAGGTGGTAGAACATAAAATGGTGCGTTTCCGCACTTTAGGTTGTTATCCATTAACGGGCGCAGTGGAGTCTGAAGCGACAACACTGCCTGAAATTATTCAAGAGATGTTGTTATGCACCACATCTGAGCGACAAGGCCGGGTTATTGATAATGACTCAGCAGGCTCAATGGAGAAGAAGAAAATGGAAGGCTATTTCTAACAGCAAAAATACATCTATTTTAATCCATCTAGTAAACCCTAAAAGAATTGATCAAGCTGCGCAGGATGTACGGCGATAGCTAAGGAAATAAAATGAGTGATAGCACAAGGTTAATCGCATCTGATATCGAAGCATATCTAAACGTTCATGAAAATAAAGACATGCTTAGAGTATTAACTTGCGGCAGTGTTGATGACGGTAAATCTACGTTAATAGGTCGTTTATTGTTTGATAGCAAAATGATTTTTGAAGATCAAATGGCGGCTATCGAGAAAGATTCAAAGCGTTTTAATACTACAGATGAGGCATTTGACTTAGCCCTATTAGTTGACGGCTTACAGTCTGAGCGTGAGCAAGGGATCACTATTGATGTGGCTTATCGCTATTTCGCGACTGAGCAACGTAAATTTATCATCGCTGATACACCAGGCCATGAGCAGTACACCCGCAATATGGCAACAGGTGCGTCAACATCCGATTTAGCAATTATTTTGATTGATGCTCGTCATGGAGTTCAAGTTCAAACGCGCAGACACAGTTTTATTTGTTCGCAATTAGGCATTAAGCACGTTGTTATCGCGATTAATAAAATGGATGCCGTTGATTATGACCAATCTGTTTATCAAAAAATTAAAAAAGATTACCGTGAATTTGCCCAAGACTTAGCCTTTGATGATATCCGTTTTGTGCCTATTTCTGCTTTAAAAGGCGATAACGTCGTCAACGAAAGTGACAACATGAAATGGTATCCAGGTTCTACCTTACTTAAGTTGCTTAATACGGTGTCTATTACTGAAGATACCAATGCATCTTTCCGTTTTCAGGTTCAATACGTTAATCGTCCAAACCTGAATTTTAGAGGTTTTTGCGGCACTGTAGCGTCAGGTGAAATCCGTGTCGGTGACACTATTGTTGCGCTGCCATCAGGTAAAGAAAGCAAGATTAAATCGATTGTGACCTTTGACGGTGATTTAGAAAAAGCCTCAACTGGAATGTCAGTAACGCTTACCTTAGAGGATGAGATTGATGTTGGCCGTGGCGATATGCTTGTTAGACCCCATGACCAACCTCATTCATCTAACCACCTTGAAGCAGATGTTGTTTGGATGGCTGAAGAGCCACTGCAACTAGACCGTGAGTATGAAATCAAAGCGGGCAGCAAGTCGGTTTACGGTTATGTGGATGCTTTTAACTTTAAAGTTGATGTGAACACATTAGCTACTGAAAGTAGCCAGCAACTGGCACTTAATGAAATGGGTAATTGTCACTTTACTCTAACAGCGCCTGTGCAATTCGACTCATACAGCCAAAATCGTTCAACGGGCGCGTTTATTATTATTGATAGGCTAACCAACGTGACAGTGGGCGCTGCAATGATCCGCTCTGCCATTGAAGGTGAGGTTAGTTCAAAGCACCAGTATTCTGAGTTTGAAGTTGAATTCAATGCATTGGTTCGCAAGCACTTTCCGCACTGGGGAGCCAAAGTTATTGGCTAGCTAGTGAAGTGGTCATTTAGAAGTGGTCATATAAAAGCGATCATATAGAAGCGCTCGTATGAAAGTGCTCTTACGAAAGTAAAAGTTCAGTGCGAGCACCTTGATTGTGCCAAGTTTACAAGTGACTAACGTTTGATGCGGGGGCTTATTGCTTGGGCTTAGTGCCTAGTGCTTTGGCTTATCGCTAACGAATTAGACGGCCATGAAGAGTGTTACCTTGAATCTGAGAATACTACATATAGCTGGCATTGATTAATGCTCTCCTTTAGTGATGTTCTTATTCCTATTATTTACTTAGCGTGAACCATTGTTATATGTCATTTGAAGCCTACGTTACAGTATTTATTTTTGTTGCCACTATCGTGGCATTATTGCGCTTTCAGAATCGGCCTGGCGCCGTTTTTGGCGTAACCTTATTACTACTAGTGGCTTCAGGCTTAGTAACCCAGCAACAGCTGTTATCTAGTATTGCTAATCCTGGGCTGATCACTTTAGTGTTATTGATCATTTGCTCTTTCGCATTAGAAAAAACCCGTCTCTTACGCCTTATAGCCTCTAAAGTGATTTTAAAAAGCTACAAGGCTACTTTTATTCGGCTGTTTTCGTTAACAACGATCAGTTCTGCTTTGTTAAATAATACCGCGGTCGTGGCGACACTACTTTCGCCGATTCGAAATAACCCACACCATTTTGCTAGTCGATTATTACTGCCCTTGTCCTATGCAGCCATTTTAGGGGGAACATTAACCCTGATTGGTACATCTACTAATTTAATTATCAACAGTCTCTATTTGGATACTGCAGGGCAATCGTTATCTTTTTTCTCATTTACAGCCATTGGTTGTTTATTGGTTGTTGGTTGTGGTGGGGTATTGGCCTTTTCTGTTCGATTTTTACCTGAAAATGCGCCCGTGTCGGATTGTAGTAAGGGCTATTTTATTGATGCCAAAATAACCGAGCATTCTGAGTTGATAGGAAGAACTGTCGAAAATAATGGCTTACGCAATTTAGAGTCATTATTTTTGGTGGAAGTGGTGCGTGATGGATGTTTAATCAGCCCTGTTTCTCCTAGTGAAATACTCAGGCAAGATGACAGATTAATTTTTTCAGGTGACATAACTAAAGTTGAACAACTAGCTCAATTTTCGGGCCTTAAAACCTTTGCTCACCAAAATGAACTGACAACCGCCAATTTAACTGAAGTGGTTGTGCGACCTGAAAGCATTTTAATTAGAAAAACACTTAAACATGTTGGCTTCAGAGCCTTATTCGATGCTGCTGTTGTTGCGATTAGACGTGATGGTGAGCAAGTGTCGGGTAAGTTAGGTGAAGTGTGCATTAAAGCGGGTGATTTTTTAGTACTTGCGGTCGGTGAAGATTTTAAATCTCGCCGTAATATCAGTAAAAACTTTATCTTTTTGAGTGGTGTTGAAACTGAAGTTAGATTAAATGGCTGGCGGGCGTGGTTAGCGGTGGGAGGTTTTGTTTCTACTGTTGCGTTAGCGGCTTTGGGATGGGTTGAATTATTTCAAGGGTTAGTGATTTTACTTGGCTGTCTTATTTTATCTCAGTCGATTAGCGTTAATGAAATTATGCGTAGGCTGCCCATTGATATTTGGTTAATTGTTTCAGCGGCTATTTTGTTATCTCATGCATTGGCCAATGCCGGTGTTGTGGGCTTGTTGGGTGATTGGATAAGTGATGGATTTGACAGTAATCATGTTTACTTAGCATTGATTATTATATATTTTTTAACTTGGTTTATGACGGAGCTTGTCACCAACAATGCCGCAGCCGCACTGATGTTTCCAATTGCGTACAGTGTGGCGTTGGGTTTTGGGGTCGATGTCTTACCGTTTGTGATGACGGTTGCATTTGCCGCCAGTGGCAGTTTTATTAGCCCCTATGGATATCAAACCAATTTGATGGTGTTTAACGCCGGTCAGTATAAGTTTAACGACTTTATTAAAGTTGGTTTGCCCGTCAGTATAGTTTATGGCGCGATTGTTATTATGGCAGTGCCTTATTTCTTTCCTTTTTAACGACTTAAGTATTACAAGGATTTACCATGTCACAAACGCCTTATCAGTCTATTGACGTTAGCGCTGAAAAATCAACCGATGTTGTCTGGCACCTTACTAGTGTTAGCAATGATGAACGCGCCAAGCTCAATGGACATAGCGCCGCGGTGTTGTGGTTTACAGGGTTAAGTGGCTCTGGTAAATCTACCGTCGCCAATGCTGTAGATAAAATGCTTTATGATTTGGGCTGTAAAACCTACGTGTTAGATGGTGATAACGTTCGCCACGGCTTAAATGGCGATTTAGGTTTTAGTGATACTGACCGAGTTGAAAATATTCGTCGTATTGGTGAAGTGTCAAAGCTATTTGTGGATGCCGGATTGATTGTTTCTACAGCATTTATCTCGCCATTTTTACAAGACAGAGAAGTGGTGCGAGCGCAGCTTAATCAAGGACAATTTATTGAAGTGTTTATTGATACGCCTATTGCAATTTGCGAGCAGCGAGACCCTAAAGGGCTTTATAAAAAAGCACGAGCGGGTGAGATTAAACACTTCACAGGTATCGACTCGGATTATGACATCCCTTTAACGCCTGAAATCCACGTTAAAACGGCCGAAAAAGACATTGAAGCCTGCGCCAAGCAAGTGATTAACTATTTAATTGCTAATCACTACATCACTGTGAAGTGATATGTCGATGGATTTTGATGTTTAATTCTATTCCCATAATGAATCTGCATTATGGGAAGTAAGTTATTTTATTTTATTACTAACAGCTAACAGCTAACAGCTAACAGCTAACAGCACTTCAGCTCAAACAAACCTCATCTTAACTCTTAATGTCAGCGCCTTTTGTAACTTCGCCTATAAAGCCGCTGGCATTAGCAAGACCTGTTTCATCGTGTTGAGTCATGTCCACATTGCGCCAAAGTTAACTACAGATAAGTTGTTTAGCTAATGCTACGTCGGTCACTGAAATTAAATTTAGTGCGACATAACTCGAACTCAATGATGTCCTGTCAATAAATATGGTTAAACTTGGCTAAAAATTAGGTAAACTTAGCCACAGTGAATCAAAGCATTCGATTTTTTAAAAGAGCTGTGAGCTGTTAGCTATGTGTTAAGTGCCATCAGCAGTCGGCCATGAGCTTGTAGTTTTTAATGGAGTGATAATGTCTCGTAAGTATTTTGGCACCGATGGGGTGCGTGGCAAAGTGGGTGAGTTTCCGATTAACCCATCGTTTGCGATGAAGTTAGGTTGGGCGGCAGGTACGGTTTTAGCCTCTGCTGGTACCAAAGAAGTGATTATTGGTAAAGATACCCGTATTAGTGGTTATATGCTTGAAACGGCAATGCAAGCTGGCTTTTCGGCGGCGGGTATTAATTGTGCGTTAGTTGGGCCGATGCCCACACCTGCGATTGCCTATTTAACCTCAACGTTCCGTGCTGACGCAGGAGTAGTGATTAGTGCGTCACATAACCCTTATTATGACAATGGCATTAAGCTGTTCTCAAATTCAGGCACTAAGCTTAATGATGCGCAAGAGTTAGAAATTGAGCATTTACTTGATCAAGCGATTAATCACGGCGCCATGACGTGTGTAGATTCTGCAAAGCTAGGTAAAGTACGTAGGATCAGCGATGCTGCAGGGCGTTATATTGAATTCTGTAAAGGCACGTTTGATAAAAACAAGTCATTAATGGGCCTCAAGATAGTGGTCGATTCAGCTAATGGCGCGGCATACCACATCGCTAAAGAAGTGTATGCTGAGCTTGGCGCTGAAGTGATTAGTATCAATGATAAGCCTGATGGTTTAAATATTAATGAACGTTGTGGTGCAACCCATTTAGATAGTCTTCAAACCGCTGTCATGGTTCATGAAGCTGACTTGGGCATTGCTCTTGATGGTGATGCCGACAGGGTGTTGTTTGTTGATCACAATGGTCACGCTGTAGACGGTGATGAGATATTATTTATCTTGGCACAAGCGGCTAAAACTTCTGGTGAACTAAGTGGCGGTGTCGTTGGTACATTAATGTCGAACCTAGGGCTAGAGTTAGCACTTAAAGAAATGGATATTCCTTTTGTTCGTGCAAAAGTTGGCGATCGTTATGTTGTTGAGCAACTTAAAAATACCGGTTGGCTTTTAGGTGGTGAAGGATCAGGTCATATATTAAGCCTTAAACATACCACCACAGGTGATGGTATTGTTGCTTCGCTTCAAGTGTTAAATGCTTTGATTGATTCAGGTAAAAACTTATCTGAAGTCAAATCTGGGATGACTAAACTGCCGCAAATCTTGATTAACGTGCGCCTTAAAGCAGATAACGCTGATGAAATTATTGCATCTGAGCAGGTTCAAGCAGCTGTTAAGGCTGCTGAGGTCGTAATGGGTGATAATGGCCGCGTCTTGTTACGAAAATCAGGCACAGAGCCGTTAATTCGCGTTATGGTTGAATCAACTTGTGAAGAGATGACGCAGACTCAAGCTCAAAGTATTGCTGATGCAGTTAAACTTGCGGGTTAATTGTTAGATTATAATTCAGCTTTAATTTGCTTCTGTAGCGATTAAAATTACAAAATGCCAGCGTAATGTACGCTGGCATTTTATTTTGTTTGATATAATCCGAAGCTTATTAGTCGCGACTTTACGCTGTTACAGGGACATTTATGTTTTTAATCACTGGTGGTGCAGGTTTCATTGGCGTTAATCTAATTCGCCATATTTTACACACAACCAATGAAACTGTGGTGAACCTTGATGCATTAAGTTATTCAGGCAATTTAGCCTCTTTAAAGAGTGTAGAATCAAATCCTAGATATCACTTCGTACATGGTAATATTTGTGATTCTGAGTCTTTGAAGCAAGTATTTTCGGACTTCAAACCTACAGCTGTTATGCATTTAGCTGCAGAGAGTCATGTGGATCGTTCCATAGATGGTCCTTCAGCGTTCATAGAGACGAATATTGTCGGCACATTTAAGTTATTAGAAGCAGCTAAAGACTATTGGCTATCTTTAAATCAGCAAGATAAAGATAATTTTCGGTTTATTCATATCTCCACTGATGAAGTTTATGGTGATTTAAGCCAAGATGAACCCGCATTCAATGAATTAACTTCCTATAAGCCAAGTTCACCTTATTCGGCTTCAAAAGCTTCCTCTGATCATTTAGTTAATGCATGGCATCGAACCTATGGTTTGCCTGTTGTAATAAGTCATTGCTCAAATAACTATGGCCAGTTTCAATACCCTGAAAAACTCATTCCCCATATGATTTTAAATGCCCTAGCTGGCAAACCTTTACCTATTTATGGTGATGGCTCACAAGTTCGAGATTGGCTGCATGTTGATGATCATGTTCATGGATTATTAAAGGTGATCACTCAAGGGAAAGTAGGCCAAGTGTATAATATTGGCGGGCAAAATCAGATCACTAATTTGGATGTAGTCAGCCAAGTTTGCGCGTTATTAGATGAGTTGGCGCCACGTAAAGGCGAGCATAAATCATATGCCGAGTTGATTACCTTTGTGACAGATAGACCAGGGCATGATGTGCGTTATGCTATTGATATCACTAAAATACACTCAGAGCTTGGTTGGCTGCCAAAAGAGTCCTTTAAATCGGGCTTACGAAAAACAGTACAATGGTATTTAAACCACTTAGATTGGTGCCAAAATATAATGGATGAGGGTTATCAATTAAAGCCATTTGACAGAGTGAATGCTAACTAATGACACACATTAAATCATCTGCTTATAAGGGTATTATTCTTGCTGGTGGCAGTGGCAGCCGGCTTTATCCTATTACCTTTGGCACTTCTAAACAGCTGTTACCTGTTTATGATAAGCCAATGATTTATTACCCTTTGTCAGTGCTTATGTTGGCGGGTATTCGAGATGTATTAATCATTTCAAGCCCTGATGATCTTGCTAATTTTAAACGACTATTGGGTAATGGCGAGCAATTCGGGATTAAGATTTGTTATGAAGAACAGGCTTCACCAGATGGGCTCGCGCAAGCTTTTTTAATTGGTGAATCATTTATCGGTGATAGTAATGTCGCATTAGTATTAGGTGATAATATTTTTTACGGCCAAAGCTTTAGTGAGCAACTTAAAAAAGCGGTGTCTAAACCATCTGGTGCGACGATATTTGGCTATAGAGTGAGTGACCCTGAACGTTTTGGAGTAATAGGTTTTGATGATGAAGGGCAAGTTACCGATATTGAAGAGAAACCGTTAAAACCGAAGTCAAATCATGTCGTTACAGGTTTGTACTTTTATGATAATGAAGTTATTGGAATAGCTAGGTCGATTAAGCCCTCTAAAAGAGGTGAGCTAGAGATTACAGATGTGAACTCTGCTTATTTGAACAAGAAGAAATTGAATGTTGAAATCTTAGGTCGAGGCTTCGCTTGGTTAGATACAGGTACCCATGACTCTTTGTTAGAGGCCAGCCATTTTGTGCAGACAGTAGAAAAACGTCAAGGGCTAAAAGTCGCCTGTTTAGAGGAAATTGCATTTATCAACCAATGGATAGATGTAGCACAAGTTAAGCAGCAAGCTTTAAGACATCAGCAGACGGCTTATGGTGATTATCTGATGCTGATTGAACAAGAACATGGCAATAAATATGACTAGTAACAGCATGAAAATCATTCCAACATCACTGGCAGGTGTCGATATTATCGAACCACAAGTATTCAATGATGACAGGGGATTCTTTTATGAAAGTTTTCAAGCTGAGCGCTATCAAAAAGCGTTAAATATTAATAAGCCTTTTGTGCAAAGTAATGTATCGCAATCTAAACAAGGTGTACTAAGAGGCCTTCACTTTCAAAGACGACAACCTCAGGGAAAATTGATTAGTGTCACTCGGGGAGGCATCTTTGATGTGGCAGTGGATCTTCGTAAAGACTCTGAGAGTTTTGGTAAGTGGATTGGTGTTGAGCTATCGGCTGAAAACAAACGCCAAATTTGGATCCCTGAAGGGTTTGCTCATGGCTTTGTTACTTTGTCTTCGCTTGCGGATGTTGAATATAAATGCACTGATTATTACGCGCCTCAACATGAAGTTTGCTTGCTTTGGAATGACCCTGATTTGGCGATAGATTGGCCGATTAAAGATCCTATATTATCAACCAAAGATACGCTTGGTTTAACGTTGGAAGAGTTAGTGCGTAAAGCCTTGATTTTTAAGGGTGAGATGTCGAAGGATTTAGTTCTGTGAAGGTTTGGTTAGTGGGTGCTGATGGTCAATTAGGCCAAAGCTTGATTGCCTATTTCAAACAAAACTCATCACTTCTCAGTGCTAGGTTCGAACTCCAGTCAACGAATAAATCTGATGTTGATATTTGTAATTCAGATTCAGTGTCACGATATATGGCAATGTTCAAACCAGACATTATTGTTAATGCTGCGGCTTATACGAATGTAGAACAAGCCGAAATTGATATTGAATTGTGCCGAGAAGTGAATCTTGTTGGTACCCGCAATTTAGCTAACACGGCAAGTCATCATAATATCCCACTTATCCATCTATCTACCGACTATGTATTCGATGGTGATTCAGTTACGCCTTACCTTGAAACGGATGAAGCTTGTCCTGTTAATACCTATGGCAAGACCAAGTTACAAAGTGAGGCACTGATCAGTGCTGCGTTAAAGCAGCATCTTATTATCCGTACATCTTGGCTCATTAGTCAGTATGGCAATAACTTTTCTAAAACAATACTCAGGTTATCCAAGCAGCTTTCTAAGTTAACAATGATTTCAGATCAACGAGGCTGCCCAACCTTTGCAGATGACTTATCTGCGGCAATATTTAAACTGTTGATGGCAATAGAAGCAGGGCAAGTTGATTGGGGAACATTTCATTATTGTGGTAATACTGCCATGACTTGGTTTGAGTTAACCCAGCAGATTTTGGATGAAGCTTTAGAGCAGAAAAAAATCACCTTTAAACCTGAGGTCGTGGCCATTTCATCAGAGGCGTTTGCTGTGCAAGCTAATACAAAAGCTATACGGCCAAAATATTCAGTGCTTGATTGTCAAAAAATCAAAGAGGTTTGGGGAATAACAAAGCCTGACTGGACTTGCTCTTTAAAACGGCTTGTTGAAAAACTCTAATTCGAACACCAGTTTTTTACTGTTTTTGTTGTCACGGCCAATAAAAAAGCCTTGTTTAGCCACATGACTCAACTGAGCAATAAGTGAACTAAAAAGGCTTTTAAATCAGATTTTAAGCAAAAAGCGCTCTCGTGCTATCGCTTCACCATTTTCGCGACAAACATGCCGTCACTATTGGCTTCATAAGGCCACACTGTTAGCATGTTTTTTTGCTGCAGCGTAAATGGATGAGTAATCGTTTCAAGCGAGAATTCTTTATTGTTTGCTAAAAATGCTTCAACCACGGCTTCATTTTCAAGAGGGGATAAAGAACAGGTAGCATAAACCAGAGTTGCACCAGATTTAACTGCTTTGGCGCTACGGGTGAGAATATCTAACTGAAGCTCAGGTTTATCATCGACACAACTTCTATCATCAATCCAGCGCATGTCAGGGTTTCTGCGCCAAGTACCTGTGCAGCTGCAAGGTGCGTCAACTAATACTCCATCAAAATGGTTAGTTTCAACTGGTAATGCTTCTGATTTCCAACGCGCAATTGAGATGTTGTTAAAACCTGCTCTTTTGGCACGTTTGTTTAGCTCCTCTAATGCTTTAGAGCGAATATCTGATGATATTATGCTACCAGTCGAAGTAGCGTTTGGTGCATCTTGCATCATCAATGATCTAAGCTGTAAGGTTTTACCGCCTGCACCACTGCAGGTATCCCACCAGTTTTCATCTGTTTTTGGTTGACAAATATTTCCGATGACTTGTGAGGCTAAGTCTTGAATTTCCAACTGGCCATTTTTATACAGTTTAACTTCATTCAAGTTAATGCTTTTACTGCCTAAGCTAATTGCATCGTTAAAGAATTCACTTGAAGTAGCATTAATTTCAGCTTGTTGAAGTTCAGCTAAAGCTTTATGAGTGTCATAACCTTGTACTCTAGCCCAAATAGGTGGTCTAGCACTCATGGCTTCTATTAGTTGTATTTGTGCCTTTTGATTTTCAACAGGGCAAACTTCCCAAAACCAATCAGGTAGTAATTGAGTTTCAGTGAATTCAAAATGAGTAAATAGCTTATTGAGTAGCTGATTTTTACCAACTACTGAGTCAGTATTTGCTATCTCAATAGAGGCTATATGGGCAGTTATGCTCTCTAGTTGAATATCTGATAGCTCAGCAAACACTTGCCAAGCATCAGCAAAGTTACGCCAGTTATGCTGCTCTAACAATGCACATGCACTGAGCATCTTGTACCAGGTTTGCTCGTCATGTTGCGAGCCTAACTGCTTAAGCCAACCCCACCAACGAAATAACCCGAATAAGGTTTCACGTATCACCCTGCGATCTTTTGAACCATGCTTTTTATGCTCACGGAAGTAATTGGCCACAATCCTATCCGCAGGCATTTTAGTGTCTAATACTTCATCAAACAGTTTTTTGATGGTAGCTGAATAACTTAAAGCTCTTTTTTCAGCGGGTGTATTGGCTTGGATATCTGCTTGGTTCATGGTTCACTCAAGAAAGGAATGAGGCGTTTACTCGGCCGCATATCAATAAAATAATAGGTGAGTTTAACATGGCTAATAGAGTGGATTAAAGTTATCGCTGAGATTATGTCGAGCTTAATAAATTCGGTGGAAAAACAAGCCACCTTTATCGTTAGATGACTGTGTTTTCGGTTATGTAATAGGTCCGTTTTAGCTTGCGTTCAAGCTAGGATACACGACAGAACTCATTCAAGACCTTAATGACATACCTTAATCATAGAAATATATGCCAATAAAATTAAAAAGGATGATCGACCATGACCCACGCATTAGTGCTTTCATCTGATTGGGCAACATCAAGTCTTACAACAATCCCTGCGGTTAATGCTCTTAGTGATACGCCATAATCGTATTTCATGTCAGTTAGTAGCTCATCGCTAGTGTAAGACTCTCCGACACGACCAGCTTCAACAAAACCAACCAATTGGAACCAGTCTAAACGAAGAAACTTGAGCCAGTTAACGTCTTCAATCGGATTGTATTTCAGGGTGTAACGGTACTCAGCACTGCCATAAATCACTGCTTTATCATGGAAGCGTTTATTATCAAATCCGCGCATACGATAAAAACCGCCCAAGGTTGCTCCTTCGCTGTAAGGTGCATTATTGGTAACAATTCTTCCGCCTTCATCGTTGTATTCAAGCTCCCAGGTGGGCGAATAACCTGTCCAAAAATTCATTGCAAGAATACGTTGCGAGGCATATTCAGACTCACCAAATGAAAAGTATTTACTGGCTTCAAACTCAATAAAGGTCCATTGCTTTTCTGATTCGAACCAACCTGCATCATGAGAGATAGCGATATACTGTTTACTACCGTAACTGGGGTTGATTGAAAAATCAGTGTTGTCGTATAAAAGCCCTAACTCAATAGCGTGAATTGCGCCATCAAGCTCACCATCATCAAGTTCAAAACTTTCGTAGCGGTTAAATTGCCTTAGTACGGCAACAGTAGCGCCTGATTCCATCGGGTTCCACACTCTGCCGCCAGTGGGCTCAGAGGTGAGTAAGCCTCTAGTTAAGTCATAGGTCACAGTGCTTTTATCACGTGTTGCGCCGATAGGTAGCGTGTATTCAATTTTTATATCCCACCAATTTGAGGCGCCATCCGCTTGTAGAAATTGCTCATTGGATGAGTCATTGCTGCCTGGCAATGGTGTTCCAACTGGAATGTATTCACCGGCTCCGCCAGCATAGGCTTTTTGTTGCGGGTAATAGCCCATAAAGCCGACCAAGCTCATAAAAAATCGGTCTGTTTTAGGTAAACGGTAATTCCAAACGCCAGCGCCCGCACCATAACTGACATCGCCGCCATAGACGGTACCACCAATGGTCATTTGCTCTTGATGGTAACCACTTACCATGGCGCCCACGCCCAAATTTAATCCCATAGAATCAGTGCTAAATACGTAAGGGAGGATCAGTTTCTCAACCCCAGTATCTTTGGTTTCGACGCGATTAACTGCTGATTTGACGTTTGCAGGTGCTGCTATGGCAGAAGGTAGGGTCAATAGCACGGTAAAGGCTATTAGGCTGATGAAACAAATGTGCTGCTGAATCGCTATCGCTTTGGCGGTACTGAGGTATTGTTTCATCATCTACTAGCCCTGTCGTTTCTTCGAACATAAAAGCTATCGAGTTCAAAGGGGAGAGTTCTAAGGAAGTGTTTTGTTGATTATTTGTTTCTATTACATTGAATAATATAGATTGTTATATCGGAAAGATACAGCTTAGAAATCAATTATCGCCACACAGCAACACAGTGTGACAATGTTTGAACTGTCGGCGGAATTTACAAAGCTTAGTTAGCCGTATAAATGACCGTAAACACATTAATGTTCAGTCGAAATTGCTTATTCTTTCTTTCAACAAGCTTTATCGCCTTGTATATAAAGGAAAAAGTATATTAAAGAAAAGGAATATTAAAGAAGAAGTACATTAAAGCTGGAGCATATTAAAAACTAAATGGCTCGGCGCTCCATATTGGCTTGCACCGAACCAAATCGTTAATTTAAAAATCTAAATCGAGTGCAAAGCAAAGGTAACTCATCAAGTTGATGGTCTTGTTAAATTCTTGGGCGCAATAATCGACAAAATCATTAGCGCAAACTTGTTCAATTGTAATGGGCTTTATAGCAATAAAATCTTTACGCTTTAGTTCATCAATAAGAGGGTGCGCTTTATCAAAACCTCGTGGTGGCCTTACTAAGCTATCACCAGATAATTCAAAACCTGCTTTTTCTAACGTTAGTAAGGCTTTTTGATAGCCGTTAGGGTTTTCATCAATACAATGTCTAATTGCATTTAATGCCTTTGATTCAGGGTGCCAAATGCCAGCAGCAAGAAAACAGCCATCATTAGCTAAGTGTAAATATAAGCCTGGAGCATGAACATCCTTACCCTGAAAGTGTCTAAACTGAATGCCAACATTCAACTTATAAGGGCTTTTGTCTTTACTAAAACGGCTGTCTCGTTGGGGGCGCATCATACTGCCGCCCACTTTTTTAGGGACTGCGGTTAGGCGAGGGGACAAATTTAAAATCGGGCCCTGCATTGCTTCGATAAATTTGAGTGTAGGGGTTCTGACTTTGTCTTCATAATCTTGTTGGTTGGTTTTAAACCATTCACGATCATTGTTATTGGCAAGTAAGGTGAGAAAATCGAAACTTTGCTGAGTATACATAACAAGTCCTAAAAATGATGAAGGTAAAGTGTGCCATAAAGGCATTGAATTTCAATCTATGATTAGCTTTAACTCGACAATATATGACCTTAACTCGCTATATTCAGTTGATGTATATGAGTCGCAATTATAAAGGCTGACTTATGCCTACACTCATACTCGAATGAGATGATTTATGTTGAGTGTTAAAACATCAAATTTAAGTTACAGGTGTACTTTTTTAGGAAATATATAAAGTTAGCTACTACTTTTGGCGCTTTGAGAATATAGCGTTAATGAGGTTAGCGACTGTTGGTGATAGTTTTTTTATATCATTTGTATTTTTTTAGTAGTATTTTTAATCTTTAGGAGTATTATGCGCTTCCAAACTGATTGAGAGTAATTTTTTAACTCGATATTAACTCTGTTAAATTGTTGTTTTGGCTTAAGTTGATGATGCTTGAACGGTGATATTACCTAACAAACTCATTTATTCTACTCTAGCTTTTCTAATTTAACGCTATTAAACAAGGTTCTGTAAAAAGGCTTGAACATGACAAAAAATGCATTACAAATTCTTGGCTGGTGTGAATGGGCGACGTTTCCTGAACTTGGCAATGAACGGATCAATATGAAAGTTGATTCCGGTGCTAAGACGTCATGTTTACACGCTTTCAGGATTAAACCGTTTACAAAAGCAGGTGAAGACTGGATTAAAGTCTGGTTTCACCCAGAGCAAGAGTCAGATAGAGAATTGATTTGTGAGTTTGCAGTGTTTGACCGTCGCCATGTAAAAGATTCAGGTGGTCATATTACTCATCGCTATGTCATTAAAACGCCAATCATTATTGGCGAACAACAATTTGATATTGAACTCACGCTTACACAGCGTGACAACATGCAATTTAGAATGCTATTAGGTCGCAGAGCACTAGCTGGACGCTACTTAGTTGACTCATCAGCATCATACTTAACAGGAGCCTAAGCCCATGCGCATTGCCATTATGTCTCGAAACGGGAATTTATATTCAACTCGTCGCCTTCGAGAAGCTGCGGTTGCTCGCGGTCATGATGTTCAAATCATCGATCCGTTAGCATGTTATATGAACATTAATATGATGGCGCCAAGCATTCATATGCGTGGTGAAGAGTTGCCTACATTTGATGCTGTTATTCCGCGTATTGGCGCATCAGTGACATTTTACGGTACAGCAGTATTACGTCAGTTTGAAATGATGGGTGTACACCCCTTAAATGAATCGGTAGCCATTTCTCGCTCGCGGGATAAATTACGTTCATTACAATTGTTGTCACGTAAAAACATCGGTTTACCAGTGACTGGTTTTGCGAATAAACCTGCAGATGTACCTGATTTATTAGACATGGTTGGCGGTGCCCCTTGCGTAATTAAACTGCTAGAAGGTACCCAAGGAATTGGCGTTGTTTTAGCTGAAACCCGTAAAGCTGCTGAAAGTGTGATTGAAGCTTTTATGGGCCTTAAAGCCAATATCATGGTGCAAGAATATATCGAAGAGGCTGGTGGTGCTGATATTCGTTGTTTTGTTATTGGCGATAAAGTGATTGCAGCAATGAAACGTCAAGGCGCTGAAGGCGAGTTTCGCTCTAACCTGCATCGAGGCGGCAGCGCTACAGTTGTTAAGTTAACACCAGAAGAGCGTTCAACCGCAATTCGAGCAGCTAAGACCATGGGGTTAAATGTGGCTGGTGTAGACATCTTACGTTCAAAACATGGTCCTTTAGTGATGGAGGTTAATTCATCTCCAGGTCTTGAAGGCATAGAGCAGTCTACAGGCATTGATGTGGCTGAAAAAATTATTCAGTTTATAGAGAAAAATGCCAAGCCAAGCAGCACCAAAACCAAAGGTATTGGTTAATGGCGCCAAAGCGTGAAGCGTTTACCATTGGTGAGTTTAGTATTGATGCTGGCACACGTGCCAGTATCAAACTGCCCGCAGCAAAATTGTATAACGACACGCCTTTAGAGCTGCATGCTGAAGTGTTTCATAGTAAAAAGCCTGGCCCTGTGCTGTTAGTGTGCGCCGCCATTCATGGTGATGAGTTAAATGGTATTGAGATATGCCGCAGGTTGATTGATAAGATGAGCATCAGAACCTTAACGGGGACTTTGGTGGTTGTTCCTATCGTCAATGTGTTTGGCTTTATTCATCAGTCTCGTTATCTGCCAGATAGACGCGATTTAAATCGCTGTTTTCCTGGTAGTGCGAAAGGGGCGCTTGCGAGTCGTTTAGCACATTTGTTTTCGAGCGAGTTGATTTCAAAGGCCACTCATATTGTTGATTTACACACTGGTGCAATCCATCGCGATAATTTTCCGCAGATCCGTTGTGATACTGATGATGAAACGATGATGGCAATGGCGACGGCGTTTGGTGCGCCAGTGATTATGGACTCTAAATCTGTAAAAGGCTCAATGCGTGGCTACGCTAATGATAAAGGTATTGCCTGTATTTTATATGAAGCTGGTGAAGCACTGCGTTTTAGCGAGCTATCGATAAAATCGGGTGTCACAGGTGTGCTTAACGTGATGCGCTATTTAGGTATGCTAAGCAGTAAGCTTAAACCCACCGCTTCGATTAATGCCAGTCGAAGTTATTGGTTAAGAAGTGAAGCGGATGGCTTAGTGAATGTGAAACGTAAAATTGGATCTCGGGTAAGCAAAGGTTGTTTGCTGGCTAATGTGGTCAACCCGTTCGGCAGCGAAGTAACCGAATTAAGATCGCCAACAGATGGCATCATTATTGGACTGACAAACATTCCAGTTGCCAATGAAGGTGAGGCGCTGTTTCATATTGCGCAGTTTGTTGGTGATGATATTGAAATAGCTAACGAGCACTTAGACGAGTTTATTTCAACTTACGCTTAACAGAATTACCTAGGATTAATCCTTTATGAGCCACTGATTAGTTATTTCTATTCAGTGGCTTATTGCTATATGCGTACAAATAACGTTATTGGTTGCTTGCTCGCTATTGAGGATACTTTTTAATAGATTCATCATCTAAACCTACCTTTTTTAGGATAACTTTAAATCTCTTTTCCTGATGGTATTTAACTAATCTCGGATCATTTCTACTAAATATAAGACAATTTGATTGATGGTAAACCGCATCTTCAAGGTACTGAAACATCAATTCTTTGTCGTCTAACAAGGCATAGACAACTGCTGTTTCATAAGGACAAACATATTGGTCCATTGATTGAGCTTGCGCGACTAAATTAAGCGCTTTAGAACCAAAATTTGATGCTGCATAGGACTGTGCTAATAATACGAGAGGTAATGAGTCGTTGAGACTTAAAGAGACTCCCTGTTCAGAAAGTTTGATGCTTTCTTGTCCCTGTTGATTTATATATTTTGCGACGGCTAAACTTAATAAAGGATAAGGTTGTTCAGGAAGTAATCGATGCTTTTCTGTTCCCCAGGCTATAGCACCCTCTATATCATTGACCATCATTAACGCCCACATCCCCCATTCTGCAATTTCTAAATTAAGGGGGTCAAGGGTATTGGCAGACTCTAATGCTTGCTTCAACTTTTTTTTATTCCCCAATGCTGCGTAATATAATGCAAATCCTAGTTCGGTCGTCGCTAAGTCTGGTTGAAGTTGTTTAGCCTTATTTAACATGTTCCAAGCTTCTTGCCATTGCCAGTTGTGTACGTAAGCTAAACCCAATGATGAAAGCACTTGTGCTGAATCTGGTTTAATTGCAAGAACTTGTAAGGATGAACTGATCACATCGGGCATGACTTTTTTTGGGGATTTAAAAAATGTCATTAATAGCCTGTAAGCATCTGACTTTGCTTTGTAAGCTTGGACGAACTTAGCGTCTAGTTCAATGGCCTGATTAAACATTGTAATCGCTTGCTCTGTGGAGGAAAGCGTCATTTTTGACAAGGCGTGCTGCCCTTTAATGTAAAACTGATAGGCTTGCATATTTTCGGTTGGCGGTGATGCTAGTTGCTTTTTTTGTTGTGAAAGTACCATAACTTTCAATGTGTCTGAGACCAATGTTGCTATTTTTGCCTGCACAGCAAATATATTGAGACTATCCGAGCTGATGTCAAAATCATTTACCCAGATGAGTTCCTTTGTTTGAATGTTCTCAAGTTCAACAGTTACACGTACTTGACCATTGACACTCTCGCTCACAGCACCGTCTAATACATATTCTATTTGAGGTAGTTTGTTCAGAATATGACTTCGAATTTTATTATTGCTAAAGGTGAAGGAAGTTGGTGGTGGGAGAGTTGTAATACCCTCAATTTTTCTGAGATCTTGAATGATTTCTCGGGTCATTTGTTCGGTAAAAGGCACCCAGCTTTCATTGTTCGTAATTGTTGAGAAGGGCACAACTAACAGTATTGGTTCGTGACTTTTTGTGCCAGTTTTTTGATAATAAAACCAGAAAGTAAGGATTATCACTGTGACTAATAAAGTCATTAGCCATTCCCACTTACGATGGTAGAGAGTGGCCAGTATAGGTACTTTATTGCTTAAACTAGAAGGTTGTACGTTAAATGATATTTGCTTTGGGTTTTCTTCAATCTGAGCTATAAACTGATAACCTCTTGAGCGTATTGTGTTGATAATTTGCTGCCTTTCACCATCATCACCTAATACATTGCGAGCGGTTTTAATATGGTTACTTAAGGTCGTATCTGAAACTTCTCTATTTGCCCAAATATTTCGAAATAACTCATCTCTTGAAATAACCCTTTGACGATTCTCAATTAAGTATACGATCAAATCGAATACTTTAGGTTCTACAGCAATAACGTTCCCATCAATACGGATTTCGAATTGAATGAGATCGATTTCTGTTTGGTTATATCGATAAATCACAATGAGTTTTCATCCTGAATCTGTTTGTCGACAGAAATGTGAACAAATAATTAGCTAAAGATTATCCAATCTTCATGTTGTTTAGCACCGCTAATTAATACTAGAAGTTCAATTCGCCAGTGAAAAGGACTAACACTATGCCGACATTAACTGAACTTATTCTAGATCCCGTATCGCTCACGCTGCTAGCGATATACGGCACATTAATTGTGATTGAAATTAGCTTCCCTGCACGAAAACTGCCGAAAGTGACGGGTTGGATCCCGATATCTTTAGCCGTATTTAGTTTTTATTTTTTGCTATCTAGCTACCTGCCATTATTGATTGACCCATACTTAAAACCGTTTCAGATAGCTAATTTAGATGACCGGAACTCTTTTCTTGGTACTATTTTCGCCATCTTAATTTTCGAGTTATTGATTTATATTTGGCATAAGGCAATGCATAAATATCAAAGCCTGTGGCGAATATTTCACCAGATGCATCATAGTGCTGAGCGGCTTGATAGTTTTGGCGCTTTTTACTTTAGTCCCTTCGACATGATTGGCTTTA
Organism: Shewanella sp. 10N.286.52.E4; assembly: GCF_041468785.1. NCBI lineage: Bacteria > Pseudomonadati > Pseudomonadota > Gammaproteobacteria > Alteromonadales > Shewanellaceae > Shewanella > Shewanella sp. 10N.286.52.E4. Next base: position 20,657 of record NZ_JBFRJJ010000022.1, on the reverse strand, counting down.
CTTTGATTGGAAGTATAGCTCTGAATATCTTTGTTGGCTTATCGCCAGAAGCAACAACTTGGTTTTTTTATAGCACTATGGTGTTAGCTATTTTTCCTCACCTCAATATTAATACACCCCAATGGCTCGGGTACATCATACAAAGGCCTGAAAGCCATTCAGTGCACCATGAAAAAGGCGTGCATGCTTTCAATTATTCTGATTTACCCATCTTTGATATTATTTTTGGCACGTTCAATAATCCTAAAACGTTTGCTAAGGAAATTGGTTTTTTTGATGGAGCTTCGAGAAAGCTGCCACAGATGTTAACGTTCCAAGATATAAACTCATTGAAAAGTAAATAAAGATGACTTTTTATAGGTGGTTTTTATGTTTATATTTCAATAATATAAAGCTGAATGCAATGATAAGGATGCTAAGTGACATTACAAGTAATTGAACAAAATGGGGGTGAAGCATCTTTTACCCCGTCTAAAATCGTATGCGTAGGGCGCAACTACGTCGATCATATCCGAGAGTTAGGTAACGAAATCCCTTCAGATATGGTGGTATTTGTTAAACCGAACTCAGCCATTGGTCAAAGTCTGCCGTCATTTATACAAGAGCCGATTCATTATGAAACAGAGCTTTGCTTTAAAGTGGAAAATGGTCAGTTTGCTGCAGTAGGGCTTGGGTTGGATCTTACTAAACGTGCTTTACAATCAAGCCTTAAAAGTCAGCAATTACCCTGGGAGCGTGCTAAGGCATTTGACGGCTCAGCAATATTTAGCCAATTTATCAGTTTATCGACATCATCACTCAAGGCGAATGCGAGTTTTTGCTTTATGCTCACGATTGATGATGAACTGATTCAATTAGGCCATAGTGATTTGATGATGTATTCGGTTGATCAGATCCACCGTTCTATTAGCGAGTTTATGTCATTGGTTGATGGTGATATTGTGATGACAGGTACGCCAAAAGGAGTCGGAGAGGTCACTAAAGGTGCAGTTTTTGAAGTGAAGCTTTGGCCTGGCATTGAATACCATTCTTATGAGCAATTATTAGCAGACCTTAACAAAGCTCAACCTATGATATGTCAGTCATGGGTCGCAGAATAGTTTGATTTAATTTAGCTGGCACGATAGCCCATGTTTGCGTGCGCCTAACTGATGTTGTTTGTCGTTATAGCGCTTAAAAGTTTGCAATCACCTGTTATGACACTCATAACAGATATTGTTGTTTTAGCTGAAGATATAAAGGGCAAGGTTGAAAGCCTAGCTATTGCCGCCCATAAAAGTGTAGCAAAGTGGTGAGTGTAAGCTTGGGTTTACTTCATGTACGCCGCAAAAGATCACTGCGCAGAGATCTGATTGAAAAGGCTGAAAATGAGCGATATTAAGCTAAGCAAACAGGCAAAAATCGATGTTGATAATTATGTATGAACACCAATTATGCCGTTAGCGATGTTTAATTATAAATCTTATGGTAATGCTTAATAACTAATGTCTAATTCGATTGGGCAAATATCTGGCTAAACGATGGGCGCTTGTGAATTTCTATAGGTTGATTGAGTTTTCTTGCCAGATCACTTGCTGCAATTAATCCTCTGATGTGATGCAATTCTTGATCGATTACCAGCATGTGGTGAAGGTTATTCTCTTGCAGTAATCGAACAATATCACTCACTTTTGCTGTTGATATTTGATTGTAATCAAAAGCTTGTAGTTCTTCTCTTGGCACCATAACTTCAGTTACCAATAACTCATCAATCGTTAAAGAGAGACGCTTAGCTGTGAGCATCAGATTGTGATGAGATAGTTCTTGTTGGGTAATGATACCCAGAAATTTATCATTTTTATCCACGACCAAGCGCATATATGCGTGAGTTTTTTCCATGATTTTAGCTGTACCAACTGCACTGGTAGAGGCATCAATAATGATGGGTCTAGATACATCAAAATCAGTAAAAATCTCTAAAGCTGAAGAGTCTAAATTGGGTGTTGTTGACTCTGATGACCATAAAAGGTGATCGATAGATGCTGTACTAAATAATTCTAAATTTCTCATGTGTTTTGTTCCGTTACGCTATGTAAACGGCTTAGGTTACTGAAAGTAGCGACCGCTATTATTCAGGATTGGTGCAACGTCCTTTATATGTTTAACATCAAAAAACCTTAACCTTGTGTTAATAACAATAGACCTGTGGATGCAAGTGAAGCAAGTACATGAAGAACAATTAATTTAGGTTAAGCTACTGTTGTGCATGTTAAATTTTGTGCTAACATTCTAGTGGGTAATAACGCAAGGACGACAAAATGCCGACCAAACAAATCACTAGCAAAGATGGATTATCGAAGGAGTTTAAGTATTTACTGGCAGGCACGTCAGTTAATATTGATATCGTCAGTCCAGCAGGGCAGAAAGGTCGGTTTAGAACCATTTTTATAGGCTACTTACCTGAGCAATTTATATTAATTCAATTTCCTGACTCTAATAAATTAGGTAACTTTGGCCAATATTTTGTTCAGGGGAGTGAAGTCATTGTTAGAGGGCTAGTTGAAGGTCACGAAGCATCTGTTATTGCATTTTCATCAACAATAAAACAAACCTTGAGCACGCCAACAAGAATGATGGCACTTAACTTTCCTGATAAAATGATCATTCATAATTTGCGTTCGACTAAACGTGTGTTAACAGAGCTCACCGCAAGTATAAAAATAAAAGAGGAGTCTTGGGGAGCACAGTTAACAGATGTCTCACTGACAGGCTGCCACGTAGAAGTCAGTGAAGGGGGGCAAGATGAACTTGTCGAAGGTGAAACTATTAATATTTATGTTGATGGAGATGATGAACCCCAAATCTCACTCATAGCCCGTATTTGTAACGCAAAAACTTCAGAAGAAGGGATTAAATTAGGCTGTCAGTTTATTAGCGAACAAGATAAACAGGTAGAAAAACTGGTTCATATAGCTCTCTTAGCTGAAAAGTAATTAGTTAAGAAAGAATCTAGATTACATGTGAAGCAATATCGATGTTTGTTCTTTTTTAGCCATCTTACTGACTACTAACATAAATGAATTATCAATTATCCTTTCTAACTCACCAGCGGGCACTAGATTAATTGGTGCAGAGTTATTTGCAACTGAACTTTCTATTATTCTCTGATTTTCAACATCATTTGGGTAATAAACTGAAATCCAGTGTTTTTTATCCATGTGATAACCAGTGGTAATTGAGTTGAAAATATCCCGTAAAGCACAAGATTCATCAGGATCGCATTTAAGGTTAATCATCAAAGCATTCTTACGCCAGCCAACTAATGCAAACATTTTCGAGTTTACTTTAAATACATGGGCTCCTTCGCCAAAAGGAAAGCTTTCTGTAGTGAATGGCTTCGAGAGTAAATAGGCTCTAACTTGATCAAACTCCATAATATATTCCAAAATTTAGCTGATTAGATTATTTCCTAAGTGATATATCACCGCTTATTACATTAAGGTACTCACCGTTTATCGTAACCAGTTTAGCTTCAATATGCATCGACATAGGGAACTTTATATCAGGTTGTTTTATTAACACCTGTGCATAGGTACGGTAATGATTAGAGAGCATATAAAACTGGCCGTCTACTTCACAATCTAAGTAAAAATTCTTTTCACTTAAATTTATATTTTCTAGCAGGTTATTTGAACTAAACATATGCTCTTCGGTAGTGATGATATTGCAATAATCATCACTATTTATATCAGTGAATTTAAATGTAAGAGCAGGTTTTCCTGCAAGTTCAGTACTATATCCCCCTATATATTTTTCAAGATTAATCGTAGTAGCATAGATGCTACTTGAATAAATAGAGCATAATATAATCAGTAAGTTAACATAAGAGTGAATACGAAAGGTTGTAATTAACGGAGCCTCTGTATTGAATGAAGGGAATTCAATAAAACCTAAATTTAAGTTTGTTAATTGCTTCATAAGATACTCCCTCTCTGACTAAATTAGCACCGTACACTCGCTTTAAATCATGATAGTTGATATTCACAATGCGGTTTTACATAAGTTAAATCAATCTCAAGTAAATCAACCGGAGCTAAATCAATAAAGAAGGTGATTATTTGTTGATAATTATTATGGGTTTTAAGTACGGTTTAACTTGAAGGGTAAAATGATCATTCATAATTTGCGTTCGACTAAACGTGTGTTGACAGACTTATCAATGAAAATTTGCACTACAACTGTTCAATTATCTGGGTCAATGACAGATGTTTCTTTATCAGGGTGCCAGCTTGAACTGGAGCAGCAAAAGAAAGGATTAAATGAAGGTGAAGAAATCGTCATAGAAGTCGCTGAAAACGAGCAAGAGACCATCAGGGTAAAGGCAAGGATTTGCAATGTGAAGCCCTCGGATGATGGCACCGCATTGGGGTGCCAGTTTTTGAATGAACAAGAAACTGAAATAGAGAAAATTGTTCATATGGCATTAATATGGCAGAACAATAATTATCTCAATTTGGCATCATTGATTAACTTGCGTTACACGCTAAGTTATTTTGCAAAAATAGCCTAATGCTTAGGTTTAACAGTATTAGGCTGCGAGTCATTGTTTTATCGTTTAATTAGCTGATTTTACTGTATTAGCTTAGCTATATTAGCTTTTCCAGAGGCGCTGTTTTGTCACCGCTCTTGGCTTTCCTTTTTTTATTAACCAATAAACGTAAACAAGGCTCAAAACAATGGTTAGGCCTTTAAATATGTTGGCGCTAGCTTCTCCCATTGCACCACCTGACATACCAAAAATACCGTAAGTGGCGTTCATAAAAAGATGCATCCACATAGGGTACCAAATGCTGTAACCACACTCACAATAGAGCCAAGCAAACCAAGAACCAGCGACAGCCATAAAAGCAAACAACATCAATGCAGATATGACATCATGGCTTTGGTAAAGGTGTCCAAAACCAAAAATCAGTGAAGTGGTTATTGCTGCAGGAATAAAGCCCCATTTACAAACCCGAAATAGTAGACCAAATAAAATGGCTCTAAAAATAATCTCTTCAAACAATGCAGGGTAAACCGATCCTGTTATTACTGCCGCGATAGATAGGTTTAAGTCTGTCGATAAATAAGCGTAACCGAGCGTCATAGGAACGCAACATAATAAGGCGGAGGTTAAGTAGCAGTCTTTGCGATCAGAATTGAGCCCTAACACGGCTAAAACAGGCTCATCTCGAAAGATGTACAAAGTGAAAAAAACAAAAGGGCCGTAGATAAAAAGCCATCTGGTTAGTGAGTGCAGAACATAAGAATGGTTATCTAAAGCTAGTAGTGTTTCTGTCCATGTTTCACCCCATAAATTTCTTATCAATAAATGGCTACAAATGAATGCCGCCAACAAAAGTGTTGCTCTGATTTTATTTGTCATCTTCTACCCAGTCGTCATTTAGTGTTTATCGAATGACAGTGTTAACAACGAGTGAGTAAGTCACAATACTTTTGGGATTAGCTTAAAATTTTAGTGGTGAAACCTGTCGAATAGGGACGAATAACATTAACTAGGGGCGAGTGACAAAGCGGTTTTAATTACAGCAATATATGATCGAGACACAGGAACGATAACGTCACTAAACTGCATTGTTAGTTTTAAACCATTGGCATTTCCGTGGAATGATTTCACGTGTGATAAATTTACCCCGTAAGAGCGATGGCATCGAACAATATCGCTATCGTGTGGTAATTGTTCTAGCGCTTTAATCAGTGTCATGCGCAGTAAGTTAACAGTCGCTTGGTTGTCTTTTATTGTAATGATTTCACAGTAGTTATCGGCTGATTTGATCAAAATAATATCGGCTAAGCTGACAGATAAAAAGTCTGACTTGTTCTCGCCCGTTATTTGAATGACAACAGAATTATCGGTTGTTTTTTGGGCTTTATCTTCTGTTAACGAAGCTTTTGTTAACCGAGAATTTGTTAACTGAGTATCTGTTGATTGAGTATCAGTTAAGCGAGAATTAGATAAAGGGGCAGATGGAGTGGGTTTACTCGTTGATGTCACATTATTATTGTTACGAAAATACATAATCGAAACTGGAAATATCGCAATAGTCGATACGTAAAATACAAATATCAGCTGATTTTCCCAGTGCCAACTATCATAAACGGCAACAACGAAATAGCTATGATTGAACAGCGCTGCGATTGTGATGTATAGGCTAATGATTAATAGAGGATAAGGTTTTATTTTGGCTCTATGGTGAGATAAGGCTATCTCAATCATCCCTGCAATAAAGACGGCTAGGAATGTGGCAACGCCATAGCCTGCTAAGCGTAGGTATTTAAATGATAACTCTGACTCATAAGTGCCAAAAGGCTGAAAGACACATAAGATCAGCACTGTAATACTGGCAGTTAGCAAAGCCCGTTTTTGTAAAGTAATGCGAGAGTTTAGTGAGTCGTTCAACCAAAACATGAAAGATATTCTAATGATAAACTTTACAAAACACTAACATAAAACTATCTCTAAGAGAAAATCAAAGACGGTTGAAATGAATTCCCTTCTAAGTTAAAAACTTAGCGAGTGTCAGTGATGTTTAGGGGCATATAACGTGAACTTATTCAATGTGTGTATTGGCCAACTAATATTGAGTTATTCCTTGAACATCCTTGCTTTATTATGTCTTTTAAAACGACAAAGTAATTACTTTGCCGTCTTAGCACTCTGTCACTATTTAACCCTTGAAATGGTGAACCTATCTAATAGGGTTAAAGTGGTGAAGCTTGTTTTAATTTATAACATCTAAACTTTAGGTTTTAGGTTTTAGGTTTAATGCCTTATCAATATCTTCAGCGCTATTGCGGTTAGGGACTTGTTCCCATTCTTCTCCCCATGAACGGTTCACAATTCTTCCGCGCTCTACAGCAGAGCGCTGCTCTATCTCTTTTGCCCAGCGAAGTAAGTTAGGATAACTTTCCACATCCAAAAATTCAGCGGCATCGTAGAGATTACCTAAGACTAAATTGCCATACCAAGGCCAGGTAGCAATATCGGCAATACTGTATTCGTCGCCTGCAAGATACTGATTATTTGCCAGTTGCTTATCTAATACATCTAGCTGTCTTTTGGCTTCCATTGAAAAGCGATTAATTGGGTATTCAAATTTTTCAGGCGCATAGGCATAGAAATGGCCAAAGCCACCACCAAGATAAGGTGCAGAGCCTTGAAGCCAAAATAGCCAATTCATTACTTGAGTACGACTCGCTAGTTCTTTAGGTAAAAAGTGACCAAACTTTTCAGCCAGATAAACTAAAATAGCACCAGACTCAAAAACATTAATAGGTTCATCCGTGGTGTTGTCGAGTAATGCAGGGATTTTAGAGTTAGGATTGACTGCAACAAAGCCTGAAGAGAATTGATCACTTTCGCCAATATTAATGATATAAGCATCATACTCGGCTTCAGTTACTCCAGCTGCCAGTAGTTCTTCAAGCATGATAGTGATTTTCTGTCCGTTAGGCGTGCCCAAAGAGTAAAGCTGCAGAGCATGCTTACCTTTAGGCAGCGCTTTATCAAAACGGGCACCAGAATCAGGTCGATTGATACTTGCCCATTTTCCACCATTTTCATCTTCCATTTTCCAAACTTTAGGCGGAGTGAATTCGTTCGTCATTGTAAAACCTCATTAATTTGACACTAGCTAAAAGATTACCATCAATGCTTTTATCTAGCTTCTGCCGACTGGGATACATTTCTCGTGCTATGTAAAAGATATTAGGGCAAAACTAAAATAAAAAAGTGTAGGACGAAAAATAGATTAGCAGAATTGGTTATTAATAAGGGAAATTTAGAATAATGAAACGCTGTGAACTGGGAGGATAACCGAGTCAATAATATGAGAGATGATTGGAGGGTGAAAAGTAACAATTGCTTGATATTAATACTTAACACCCACACCTAACACCCATAATAAAAATCCATACTCGATACCCATATATAATACCTATGGATAAGTAGGGCTTTATAACTTAGTTGTCACTTCAAAATTGACTCTGCGGATTTTTGAGCGCTCAGCTTTAGTAAGCTTTTTACCTTTATCTTGAATGATATGGGCACTTGAAGCTAACTGATTTGGAGAGGCACCAAGTACGACAAGATGTTCAACTAACCCTTCTGCACGACGTTTAGCAAGCGCTTTATTGTATTCAATGGTGCCTTTATCATCCGTGTAACCTTGAATATCAATCGATTTGTTAGGGTTGTTTGACAGGTAAGTCACGATACAAGACATGTTACTGTCTAATCGGCTGTATGGTTTGTCACTGTTCACCTCAAAAAATACCGGTCTAAAGCCTGTTACTTCGGTTTCTTGCTCATTTTGTAATGCGTAACTTAAGCAAGCTGGAGATAAAGAAACCTTTTGCGGCGTTTCGGGGGCTTTTTCTGGTGTTGATTTACACCCTGAAATGACAGTAAATGCTAATATTATCGCTGAATATTTTAAATGTTTCATATCTATATTTAGTCCATTAAAAAAGAAGTCGTAAAATTACCTATTCTATAATTGCGGGTCAATAGTAATTACATTAATTTTAGCGTTTGTTGATTAAAAAATTAATATCACAACATACTTAATGATTACTTTCGTTATTAGTACATACTATTGGGTGTGTTTGTTTTGTTTGATTGGTAATTTAAATTAATTGTAATTATTTTAAATGTTGTTTTTTTATATGCGATGCTGCACCATATTATAGTTTTTTTATTACTAGGTAGTTAGTTTACATACCTTTTGATTATATTTAGGGATAAACCTGTACTTATGGATAAGTGTCAAGAATCGAGCCCATCAATTGATGATAAAACTTTTGTGGCTGGAATAAACCAAACTAAAACAATTGAGAATAAAACTAATTTGATTGGAAAATGTTTGAAAAAACGTTATTTAATTGAATCTAGAATTGGCCATGGTGGCATGAGTGACATATATCGAGCAAAAGATTTATACCTCGAATCACTTAATGTTTCTGAGCCTTTTGTGGCAATAAAAGTATTATTATCGGAATTTGCTGATGCACCTGAGGCGCAGCAAGTGTTAATTAAAGAGTCGATTCAAACACAGCAACTTTCCCATCCAAATATTATTCGTGTTTATGATGTGGATAGCGATGATGCTTACCATTTTATGGTCATGGAGTGGCTAGATGGTGAGACATTAGAGCAGGTCATCAAGCGCTCTAAACCATCGGGCATTAACTTTAAAGGCACAATGCAAATCATTGAGCAGATTGGCTCGGCTCTGTCTTATGCACACAAACAAGGGATTGTTCATACCGATTTAAAACCTTCCAATATCTTTCTCACTCGAAAGGGTGACATTAAAGTCTTTGATTTTGGTGTTGCTAAAAACTTTCAGCAAAACGTAGATCAGTACGCATTAGCTGAAGCCGATTCTGATCCTTCTTTAACGGGTTATACCCCTGCATATGCGAGCTATGAACAGCTTTTAGGCGAAGAAGCATGTGCTGCGGATGATGTTTTTGCATTTTCTTGTATAACCTATGAATTATTAACAAGTAAACACCCATATTTAAGAGTCGCAGCTAACGAAGTCGATACCAACAAACAAAAACTGACTAAACCAAAACACCTCAGTTTTCGCCTTTGGTTAAGCTTAAAAAAAGGCTTAGCGATTCATAAAGCGCAAAGAGAACTCGACATACAATCATTAATCACCAAGTTTCAAAGTAAGAGCTGGCCTGTGCCTGTTTCATTAGCCGCTGCTGCTTTGATTGGTGTTGTAGGTTTTCAGGTGCATCAAGCTTCTGAACAAAAAATTGGCGTTTTAGAAAATATCATTTCAGCTAATGAGCAAGTCAAAAATGAGTCTGATGCATACGAGTTTATCACTGCCTCGACGCTATTTGAGCAAATTGATGGTCTTCCGAACGAGAAAAGTTTGATCCGCGATGGTTTATTGAGAAAACATCAAATCGAAGTCTTGGATTTAATTGAAAAGCAAATAGCAGCAGTGCCTAAAAGTGACAATGGCTTATATCAAAATTACGGTCAAATTGAGTTAATAATTGCAGACATTAGCCGTTACTACCCCGATTCTGTGAGGTTGTTGCAAATCAATAATCAGATGAAGCGTAGTAAACAATCAGTCATTGATTCTTTGTCTGATCGTCTGACTGTGTTGTTGTCGCAATCTCGCTATAACGAGACTGGGGATAACAATATTAAGTCGATTGTAGAAGGTTTAGCTTTCGTAGAACCTAAATTTAAGTATATGCCTAATGAAGAGGCGTTGGTTTTATATACTTCTGCATTTGAACAGTCGTTAAAACTTCGTGATGTTGAACAAATCAGTGCACTTATTACCACAGGAGAAGTTGTTTTTTCAGCAAGTCCTGAAGCTGAACCATTATTGAAATATGGCGCATCAATGCGTGTTGCTGTTAAAAAGCTTAATGATTTCAACCGTGATACTGAAAGTGGTTCTGCTGCTGAATATCCTTATGAAGCTGCCGAGGTATTTTATCGTGATACGTTCAAGGTGCTTACAGAACAACTTGATCTTATTGTTGATCCAAAGAAACTGCATGCTTTTGACAAAGAAGTAGCCATTTTAGCGACAAGTATGCCTGCCGACTTTGAACCCTTACTGACTCTTGAGAAACGTTTAGCGGCTTCTTTTTTACGTCAAGCGAATATCTATTTAGAAAAACAGTACTTAAAAACTGCTCGTGAATTATTTGCCCGCGGTAATGAGCTTTATGAACGTTTGAATGGCGTACAACGCTTATAAATATGTTGGTGAACGTGACTAAGTTTAATGGATTATGAGACGAGTAATAAAATGGAATTAACGTTAGAGATTGTAAGTTATCACAGACTATCGCCCGAGCAGGTCAAGGTTATTAATGTTGGTAATGTTTTGAGCTTAGGAAGGTCTGAGACTTGCGATTGGCATATGCCTGATCCTGATAAAGTGGTATCAGGTAAGCATGCTCAAATATCTAAACGAAATGATGGTTTTTACATCGAAGATTTATCAACTAATGGTTTATTCATCAATCGTGCTGTTGAAGCGCTAGGTTCGGGTGCCGCCCACAAGATTGAGCACGAAGATTTGTTAACTTTCGGTGACTATGAGGTCAGTGCGAAGCTAATTTCGGCAACTGACTCTGCTCATAATGGGCATATGTCTGCTGGAGTTCAGCAATCGAACATTTTACCTGCAGAGGCAGTTATTAGTTCGAGTGAGCCTGCTTTTAACAACGATTTTAATAATGATATTACTGGTTTTGATGCTCAAGAATTATTAGGTAAAGCGAGTTCAAACTCAGCACTATTATCTGAAGTTAATGCCGACCTACAGGATCACTTTAAGCCACCAGAATCTACAATCCCAGAAGAATGGGATAAGGATTTCTTTGAGCAAAAAAGCACTCCAGCAGCGACTCCAACAGTTGCTGCTAAACCTTTAGTGGAAACGCCAAGGCCTCAAGCGGCACCGCAAGCGCAAGCTCAAGTTAAACCCGTCGCTCGAAGCACGCCGCGTACAACACCAGCACAAGAAGCTAATACACAAGTTCAGCCGGTAACGTCTCTCACTCAAGCTTTTTTTAAAGGCTTGGGGGTAGATGAACAAGACTATGGCAAAGTGCTGAATGAATCGTTAATGCTGGAGTTAGGCCAAAGTATGCATTTAATGCTGACAGGTTTAATGGATTCTTTGCGTCAACGCTCTCAGCTTAAAATGGAATTCAGAATTAATCAGACGACATTTCAACAAAGAGAAAATAATCCGTTGAAATTTTCAGCCAATATTGATGATGTATTTCAAAATTTATTCTTACGTAACAGCGCGAGTTTCTTGTCTTCACAGCAGGCGATTACTGAAGCCTTCAATGACGGACGCAAGCATGATATTGCTTTAACTGCCGGCACCATTGGCGCATTGCAAGGCTTACTTAATGAGTTAGACCCTCAGGCGATAGAGCAAAAAAGTCAGAGTCAAACGATAACTGATATGTTGCCAGGTCAAAAGCAAACAAGACAATGGAAAGTCTACAAAAGCTTACATCAAGATTATAAAAATGAATTCATGAGAGATAATTCTGCAGCGTTATCAGATGATTTCGTGAAAGCATATGACAGTAAACTTAAATTACTTTAGGGAGAAACGGTAAAATGAAACTTAAAATTAGTATTTATTATATTGCATTGGTCTTCACGCTATTATTCAGCACTGGCTGCAAAACGATTAATGCTGTTGTACCGCCTTATACGGATATTACTTTTCAAGCCAGTAAAGATATTAATCCTGATATTAACCTTCGTCCATCACCGGTCGTGGTCAAAGTGTTCGAATTGTCTTCAAGAACCATTTTTGATACTCAAGACTTTTTTACTTTATATGAAGATGCTGAGTCTGTATTGGGCCCAGATTTAATACGCAAAGATCAATTAGAGCTTCAGCCTTCTGAAATTCGTGAGTACCCAATGTCTTTAGGGGCAAATACTCGCTATGTCGGTGTGGTTGTCGCGTATCGTGATATTGACTCATCGCGCTGGCGTTCAGTGGTTGAAGTTGATCCTACAGACTATGACAGTATTACGATAAACATCGAAAAAATAGCCGTTTATAACTCTGAACAATAATGCATTTTTGATGAAGCTTTCTGGTTTAGAGAAATTGCATTAACGTTTTATAGAATAAAAATAAAGACATTGAACGTCATTATATAATAGGGAAATTATGAGTGATTTTAGTCCTGTAGCATGGACGGAAGGGATGTTCCTGCGTCCACAACACATGCAACAACAAGAGCGATTCTTACAATATCAGCAAACTCATGCGGTCAATAAACTTAACCCTTTTGCGTGGGGAGTGACCAGCTTTGAAGTGAATCATGGATTATTACCCCTAGGACAATTTGGTTTAGACAGAATTGAATGTATGTTCCAGGATCACACGCTGGCATTATTACCAGAGCAAAGTCCTTTACCTAAAGCGATTTCGATTCCTGCTGGCACCATTGATCAATTGATTTATATTGTTCTGCCTGTATCTAAAAGTAACAGTCTTAATATTTCGTCGGAAGAACAAAATCAAATAACAAGATATGTGTTTGATGATCATAATATTGTGGATACCAGTTTTGGCTCTGATGCTACAGAAGTGCTGCAGGTGGCCAAATTAGATTGCCGACTGAAATTGCAAAGTGAAGACCGTTCAGGCTATGTATCCATAGCGATAGCAAGAGTCATTGATGTTTCTGATGAAGGTGTTGTTAAACTTGATAAAAAGTTTATTCCTGCCTGTACCGGTATTTCCCACATTAAAGCCTTGCAAAATATAAATACCGAAATCAATGGCATGATCCAGCAACGAGCTGATGCTATCGCTGGAAGATTAAATCAATCCCAAAGTGCTTCAAGTTCGATTGCAGACTTTTTAATGCTGCAATTGTTGAATAAGTATCAACCTATATTTGAACATTACTCTGTAGTTAGCCATGTTCACCCAGAAACCTTTTTTTGCTCTTTGCTGTCATTCTCTGGTGAATTAGCTACGTTTAGTAGCCCAGATAAACGCCCGCCTAAATTCCCTATTTACCAACATGACAATCTTACGTATGTATTCAGTAATGTGATGGTGATTACCAACCATGGTTTAAGTACTGTTCTTGAACAAAGTGCAACAGAGTTTGCGTTAGAAAAGACCAAGTTCGGCGTATATTTTGCCACCATTTCAGATAAAAGCATGCTTGATAATGCAGACTTTATTCTGGCTGTAAAAGCGAACGTGCCGAGTGAGGAGCTTCGCCAAAGGCTGCCATCACAAATAAAAATTGGTTCAGTAGAAACGATACGAGAATTAGTCAATAACCAACTGGCGGGTATCGGTATCTCAACCTTACCAATAGCACCACGACAAGTGCCGTATCATGCCGGTTATCACTACTTTCAGCTTGATAAAAATAACAGCCATTGGGTAAAGCTGAAATCTAGTGGTGGGTTAGCTATGCATATTTCAGGTGCATATCCTGAATTACAGATAGAGCTTTGGGCTATCAACACGTAATAAACACAATGTATAAGGATATTTGTTGTGGAAGATAAAACTATTGTTAAACCTCGCCCTGGGAGAGGGGCTGGATTAGCAACCAGTAAACCCAAAGTTAATGATGACAGTCAGAAAACATTGGTACAAGAAATCAAATTTGATAACCGTGCACAAAGTGCGGTGTTAAGTTTAGCGCAAAATCCGATTGTTGATTTTGCAGGAACATTATTATCGATATGTACCCAATTGCGCACCAGTGCTCAGCATGACGATATTGATACATTACGAGTTCATTGTGTTGAGTTAATTAAAAATTATGAGCAGCAACTACGAAGCGCTGATGTGAGTGCAGAAGATATAAAGTCTGCGCGTTACTGTTTGTGTTGTTTCATTGATGAAGTTGTATTGAATTCACCTTGGGGGGAACAAAGTTACTGGGCCTCCGACAGTTTATTATCAACTTTTCATAATGAAACCTTAGGTGGTGAGTACTTTTATACATTACTCGATGCATCATTAAGACAGCCCGAACAAAAGTGTAATTTATTAGAGTTAATGTATTTATGTTTAACCCTTGGATTTGTTGGAAAGATGCGCGTTGAGCCACAAGGCGATCAACAGTTAGAGGCATTAAGAGAAAGAACATTTTTGGTGATTCAATCGACGAAAGATGATTTACATCGTGAGTTGTCACCTTCTTGGCGACAGAACATAGCCTCAAACCAAACCTTTGAACAGCCATTTCCATTGTGGGTTATAGGTGCGCTTTTTGGTGTGTTGTTATTGTTTATTTACTTAGGATTTAGATACAGCATTAATGATTACTCATCAACAGCTTATAAGCAACTTACCAGTATCGTGCCATGGGAAGACACCGTTGAAGAACAGTTGATCAGTCGCGATGAAGCCTTGTTATTGCAGCAGTTATTACAAACTGAGATTTCTAAAAACTTATTAGAAGTTGAACAGTTAACCGATCGTGTGAGAATTAGAATTGAAGCGGGGGAGTTATTTGCATCAGGTAATACTCAGCCTCGTTCTGACTTTGAAGCTATTCTGGCAAAAATTGCCAGAACACTTGAAGGCACTTCAGGGAAAATTCTGATTACAGGTCATACTGACGATGAACCTATTTTTACCTCAAAATACCCTTCTAACTGGCACCTATCTCTAGCAAGAGCAACTTCAATAGGTAATGTTTTGGCTCAAAATGCGTCTTTACGAGGTCGTTTATGGCCAGAAGGAAGAGGCGAGTCAGAACCGAGAGTTGCCAATGACAGTGAGCAAAACCGCGCATTTAATCGTCGTATCGAAATAGACTTACTGTTTTAGCATTACACAAAGGAATTGTAATAATGTCTGCAAAATCAATTGGCAAAAGGATTGTCGATATTTTTAAATCCAAATGGGTTATCACAATCATTGGATTTACATGTTTAGCGTTATTGATTTGGTTTGGTGGCCCCTTAGTGGCTATTGCTGGTTATGAACCGCTTGCATCAACAGCAGTGAGAGTGATCGTACTATTGGTCATTGTCATCATTTGGGGTGGGCTGCACTTTATGCAGCAGGTCAAAAATAAAAAACAAAGTGATGAAATGGTAGATAGCCTCATTAATGGTGAGGGTGAAACGGTTTCTGGTGATGATCTCGTTAAAAACGAAATAGATGTTCTACAAAATAAGATGACCCAAGCTTTAGACATCTTAAAGCAGACTAAACTGACAAAGAATAAAAGTATTTACGAGCTCCCTTGGTACATCATGATTGGCCCCCCAGGTAGTGGTAAAACGACAGCTATTCAACATTCAGGTTTAGAGTACCCATTAAAAGAAAAAATGGGTGTGGATATGATTGAAGGCGTCGGCGGCACACGTCATTGTGATTGGTGGTTTACTAACAAAGCCGTGTTGATAGATACCGCAGGTCGCTATACCACGCAAGATAGTCATGTAAAACAAGATTCTAGAGCGTGGCAGGGCTTTTTGGGCTTACTGAAAAAGTATCGTCCAATTAGGCCTATTAATGGTGTGATTATTAGTATGGGAATGTCTGAATTGCTTAACCAGACTAAAACCGAACGTAACATGCATGCCAGAGCGATTAAACAACGTTTACAGGAGCTACAAAACCAATTAGGCATGACGTTTCCTGTTTATGTTTTGTTATCTAAATCGGATTTAGTAGCAGGCTTTAACGAGTTTTTTGATGATTTAACAAAGGAAGACTGTGAGCAAATTTGGGGCGTAACTTTCCCACTTGATGTGGATGAAGAAACTGACATTGTTAGTACATTCAATAAAGAGTTTCATCATTTACTGCTGACTTTAAACGCAAGATTAAATACCCGATTAAGGCATGAGCGAGATTTGGAACGTCGAGCTGCGATTTACGAGTTTCCTAAGCAATTAAGGCTCCTGCAAAGCTCGGCAGATGACTTTTTGAAAGAAATCTTTGCACCAAATGCATACGAAGAAGCACCGTTACTTCGTGGGGTTTACTTGACGAGTGCCACACAAGAAGGCACACCGATAGATCATCTTTCAACTCATTTATCGAGCGGGATTAAAAGTAAAACCAAGGCAAGTTCCAATGGCAAAGTAAGAAGCTACTTTATAAAACGTTTATTAGAAGATGTTGTTTTTCCAGAAAAAGACCTCGCTTCAAGCAACAGAAAACATACTAACCAAAACAAATTATTGAGAAAGGCATCGTTAGCTATTGCTGCTTCGGTCACTTTAGTCGCGAGTTATTTTTGGTGGGAGAGTTACGACTGGAATCGACAGCTGATAGACAATACTTACCAAGAGCTTGCTAAATATGAAGACGTTACCCAAGGTGGCTTGTCTTCTAAGACGGATATTGTCACTTTAACGAAAGGCTTAACGATTATTCGAGATTTACCTGTTGGCTATGGTACTGAAAAATCGGAAGATGCTCATACATTAGGGCTTTATCAAGGCGATAAATTAAAGCAGCCAGCGACAGCCGCTTATGTAAGGGCACTTGAGTCCCACTTAAGACCTTTAATGCTATCTATTCTCAGTGAAGAAATGGATGCTAATGGCCATCACCTTAATTATCTCTATGAAACATTAAAAACCTATTTAATGTTGTATTTACCTGAGTACTATCAAGCTGAAGACATTAAGATTTGGTTTTCTGCTTACATTGACCGCAATGTGATCGGCAATGTAAACGCTGAAGTGCGCCAACAGCTTAACCTTCATATTGAAACCTTACTTAATTTAGGGATTAGGGGCGACAACTATGACGACATGGTTGTTGGTGGTGCTAGGGCCAATTTAACCATGCTACCCCTAGTTGAACGTGCGT
This sequence comes from Shewanella sp. 10N.286.52.E4, assembly GCF_041468785.1. Lineage (NCBI taxonomy): Bacteria > Pseudomonadati > Pseudomonadota > Gammaproteobacteria > Alteromonadales > Shewanellaceae > Shewanella > Shewanella sp. 10N.286.52.E4. Next base: position 3,270 of record NZ_JBFRJJ010000022.1, on the reverse strand, counting down.
ATCAGCGTTTAAAAAGTGACTATTCGCAAAGCAGTATTCCAGATTTTGAATTGGTCGATATCCTCAGTTCTGACAGTTTAGATGGGTTAGTTTTTGGAAGTGGACGTCAGTTTAATCAAGGTATTCCTGGCCTATACACCTTCAATGGTTTCCATGGCATTTTTAATATTGAGAAAAATAAAATTATTAAAAACTTAACGGCAGATAGTTGGGTTTATGGTGATGAGTTAGCAAATTTAGACGAGCAAGCACGAAACCGCTTAACAGCTGATCTTGAGAGAAAGTATATTCGAGATTATATTTTTTACTGGGAAGACTTTTTAAGTGATATCACGGTTAAACCCTACTCGACTCTCGAGGAAGCTGAAAGAGTTACTGCAGCATTAGCAAGTCCAGATCAACCGATTAAAACCATTATTGCAGCAGTGCAAAAAAATGTGCAATTGACAAAACTACCCATGGAATCCAATAACTTAAAAGCGGCATCTGAAGTGGCTGGCAATGTTACTGATGTTGCTTTTCGTTCTAAAAAAGCGCAGTTAAATCGCTTGTTACCTGATACCGCGATTGAATTAGATGTGGAATTACCAGGTAAAGAAGTTGAAGTGGCGTTTGCAGAGCTTATAGAAATCAATTTAACTGATGTCGATAAAATTCAAACAACCCTCAGAGCGCTTAACCGTAACTACGCCAAACTCATGTTGCAGTCAGATATTCGCGGTAACGTGATGAATCAATCTGTAGAAGAAAGTTTTGCTCAAATGGGCAGCAATCTATCAGAACAATTAATTGATCTTCCACATCCAGTGAAAGGTTGGCTAGGTGGGGTTGCATATCAAACACGTACTTTTGCCAAATCAAATCAAAATCAACGCTTTAATGGTATTTGGCGTTCACAGGTTTTAGCTGAGTTTAAAGGCGCGATTGATGGACGTTATCCATTTAATCGTAAATCTAAAGTTGATGTGAGATTGAATGACTTCAGTAAATTCTTTGGCTATGGCGGCACACTCGATAAGTTTTGGGATCAATATTTAGCAATGCATGTTGATACCAGTAAAAAGCCGTGGCGATTCATTCGAAATATTGGCATTCAAGATGATGTGTTGATTATGTATCAACGTGCTGAAGTGATTAAAGAAGCTTTTTTTGAGCCTGGTAGTAAACGCCCTAAAATCAATTTCTCGCTAGAGCCTCAGCTATTAGACCGAAGTGTCAGCTTGTTCTTATTAGAAATGGATAATCAACAGCTTAAGTATCAACATGGCCCAACCAGAAAGGAAATGTTTATTTGGCCTGGCCAAGGTGCAAACAACGAAACGCGCATCGCATTCTCGCCCCCTAATGGTGGCCGCTCAATTAATATGAAATATGAAGGTGAATGGTCTTTCTTCAAATTACTTGATGAGTTGAGTAATAAGCGTCCACAAACTAAAAAGGACGGAAAGTTGATGATTAACCTGAGTGGATATAACGCTGAACTAAAACTGATTGCTAATAGTGTGAACAATCCATTTTGGATGGCAAATATGGAGACATTTAGATGTCCTGCGAACCTTTAAAAAGTATTGGTTATTGTGGAAAAATCCCTGCTAAAGGAGATTTTATTCAACAACATTTGAATCAGGACTTTCTGAAAAATTGGAATGATTGGCTTCAAGCTGTGCTTGCTGTAAGTAAGGAACAAGCCGCAAATGAGTGGCTAGATTATTACCTTACAAGTCCAATATGGAATTTCTCTTTATCGGCAGGCATATGTTGTGAAGAGGCAGTGATAGGTACTGTTATACCGAGTGTGGATCAGGTCGGCAGGCATTATCCATTTACAGTCGCGGGTTTTCATTCTCAATCTGCACTTAGAGGTTGGTGCTCAAACACTTGTTCACCAGTGTTTGAGCAGCACATTTTATCGGTATTAGAGGATGACACTGCAATAGACACTTGGTTAATTGAATTACTTGATAACACATTGACAGTATCAATGGACAAGTATTCATTCTCTGAAGTGGAGTCAGAGGATCAAACCAAAACAGCTTGGGTGTTTACTGGTAGTCAAAGCCCTGAATTATTGTCACTACTGGATCAACAGTATAAGCGTAAATTTAATCGCTACAGTATTTGGTGGACGGAAGGTTCTGCTGATGTCGAGCCTTGCGTCATTATTACAGAAGGCTTGCCGCAGGTGAGCCAATTCATCTCGATGCTAAATGGACAATGGAAGCAAACTAGTTGGAATATGGCCGAACTTAATAAGGATGAACATACGTGCACTTAAGTCATGCTTTGACCCATCGGGGTACAATAAGAGAAATTAATGAAGATGCATTTTTAGAATTGCCATATTTAGGCGTTTGGGTTGTTGCTGATGGGATGGGTGGTCACGCAGCTGGTGATGTTGCAAGCCAAACTGTTATTGACGGAATTCAACAATCATTGGAACAGGTTGAGCCAAATGAAATCACTATCGAATTACTGAAATCATCTTTGCAGAACAGCAATCGTATTTTACAGCAAATGAGCGAAACTGAGTTTGAAGGTAAAGTCGCCGGTAGTACCGTGGTTGTGCTGTGGTTAGATAATGATCAGTATCATATGTTATGGGTTGGAGATAGCCGAGTATATCGGTTTAGAGAGCAACAGTTAACTCAACTGTCTAAAGATCACAGCCAAGTCAATGACATGGTAGACGAAGGTATACTTGCACCTGAAGAAGCTGAAACTCACCCCTTGGCTAATGTCATCACACGAGCAGTAGGCGTAGATGTCCATTTGGACATTGACTATCGCAGCGATAAAGTAAATGAAGGTGATATCTTTCTTTTATGCAGCGATGGCCTAAACAAAGAACTTAACGATAACGAAATTCAAAGAATCATTCAGTCTGAAAACATTATTGACTCAGGTTTAGCTTTGTTACATGCATCGCTAGTGAGAAATGCACGTGATAACGTGACATGTATATTAGTTAAACATACTAATAAAGTGTCTAGTTTAAGTGAAGAGTGCGATAAAACAATTCCGGTTTTTGTATAATCAGCGATTAATAAAAGTAATATTAATAAATATAGTTAAACCAAACTAATTAAAAAGAGTTTTAATTGTATATTTGCAATTAAAAAACATTATAAAGTATTAGTTTGATATTTAATTTACATTAATCTGTTTATTTAATCTTGTTATGTTTACTGATTTATATAAAATACATCAAATAGTATTATTGGAAAGTGTTTGGTTTTTAAATTTAAATAGTAAGTGTTATTTATGTCTATT
>NZ_JBFRJJ010000021.1:33965-132608 GCF_041468785.1 Shewanella sp. 10N.286.52.E4 | reverse complement strand
GTCATCGCCAAGCGCCTAATACTGATAAAGCCCTAACACAATGTGTTAGGGCTTTTTCTTTGCCTAAAAAAAGTTCAACCGCGGGTTTGGACACATCAACAGTTGATAGTGTGAGCGATTTGCCCATGTAAAAATAGGTCATTGCCAAGCGCCCCATATCTTTAAAATAGTGCCTCTTAATTGAGAGCAGATAGCCCGTTACTTACGTAACGGGCTTTTTTGTGTCTGGAATTTGAGCGAGATATCTAGCCGCTTATGGAAACAGATAGTGTAGTCGATATGCTCATGTAACAGTAAATAATCCCTGACTCACTGAGTCAGGGATTATTTGGTTAAGCGTTATCATTAACTAGCTGTGAAAGTAGGGTGTAATGTCTGTGTTATTAAAGCATCGCTTTATACGGACATGGCACGCGGAGGATTTTTCCTCAGCTGAACATCGCCAAGCGCTTAATTTCTCTTAATTGAGAGCAGATAGCCCGTTACTCACGTAGCGGGCTTTTTTGTGTTTAATGTGGCTTAATGAATCTGTACACCGATATGGGGTAAACTCCCCTTAAGATAAATTGGTGTAAAAATGATGACAACTCAACCTACTTACTCAACAGAATTCAAAATTGATGCGGCTAACCTTGTGATTAAACAAGGCTATAGCGTTCGAGAAGCTTGTGAAGCAACAGGCGTAGGCCCAACGGCTATTAGGCGGTGGGTTGCACAACTCAAAGAAGAATTTAGTGGTATTACACCATCAACAAAAGCGCTAACGCCCGAACAAAAGAGAATTCAAGAGCTTGAGGCTCAAATAAAGAAGATTGAATGGGAGAAAGATATCCTAAAAAAGGCTACCGCTCTCTTAATGCAAGACAACATCAAACGATAGCGTTAATTGAGTCATTATCAAGAGAGCAAAGCATTGTTAAGCAACTATGTCAGTTGTTTGAAGTGCCACGAAGTAGCTATCACTATCACCTAAAACATCGCGGCATTGTTAATCCAGATTATCAGCGATTATGCCAGCAAGCTGTTGTGATACACAGTGATAGTCGAGGCTCTGCGGGGGCTAGAACCATTGCAGGTCAATTAAATCAGCAAGGCGAAAATATCGGTCGCTATAAAGCGGCTGGTTTGATGAAGCATGCAGGTCTGGTTAGCACTCAGCTCAGAAAACATCGATACAAAATAGCGAAAGATGAGTCAAAAATTGCCCCTAACCTGCTTAAAAGACAGTTTAATGTAAAAGCGAAAACCCAGGTTTGGTGTGGCGATGTCACCTATATTTGGTCTGGAACAAAATGGTTATATTTAGCGGTAGTCATGGATTTATATGCGAGGAAAGTGGTTGGCTGGGCTTGTGCTGATAGTCCGAATACAGATTTGACCTGCGCGGCTTTAAGAATGGCTTTTGAAAGTCGTGGGCGGCCTAAAGGTCTACTATTTCATTCAGACCAAGGTTGTCACTACAGCAGTCTCCAATATCGACAGATGCTTTGGAAATATCAAATAAATCAGAGCATGAGCCGTCGAGGGAATTGCTGGGATAATGCCGTAATGGAGCGTTTTTTTAGAAGCTATAAAACGGAATGGATGCCAAAGAACGGATATCAACATTTTGATGAAGCAAAGCATGATGTGTTGAACTACATATTGAAACATTACAATACAAAGCGCGGGCATAGTTACAATAATTATATGATCCCAACGGCAGCTGAAATGGCGGCATAAGAAAATCCCCCCTAAGCGTGTACAGATTTACTTGACCACATCAGTTTGGAATTATGATATTTAAACTAAGATTTATGGGGAATTGTTGGTGTGCAAAAGATGAATTAACGAAGTTGTTAGTTGTACTTCAAGTCGAGTGTTGACATAAATCTTGTTGATTAGGCTGAAACAACTCAAATGCCTAACTTAATTAGCTATCAACTCCAAAAATTTATCAATTATTGGTTGGTTAGCTTTTGGGAAATCATAATTTTTAAGTTCCGAAGAAGGAATCCATTTAATTTGTTGTCCTTCGATACCTTCTGCATTGCCTTGGAAGTCCTTTACTAGGTGTATGCCTAGCAATACATGCTTATCAGGATAATCATGTGATATTTCCATAAATGAAGTTGTAGCGTGAACATCTAAATTTACTTCTTCTTTAAGCTCTCTAATTAGAGCCTGGGAGACACTTTCTTTATTTTCCACCTTACCACCTGGAAATTCCCACTTTCCACCTTGGTGAAGGTGCTGGTGTCTTTTAGCAATTAATATCTCTTGCTCTGTATTAACTATAATAGCAACTGCAACATGGATTCTTTTCATTTTTTTTATTCAATGTTTGAAAAAATCGCCTTCATCGAAACCTTCACTATCCAGTGTTTCGTGATCAAATTCTGGCTTCACAGGTATGGCATGTTTTTCACTTGCCCAGTCACCCAGATCTATCATTTTGCAACGCTCACTACAAAAAGGTTTAAATTTTTCGTCAGGCGTCCAGTCAACATTTTCTTGGCAGGTTGGGCATTTTACAGATATAGGCATATAAATTACTCACTGTTAGTTACAGGGAGATAGTAAAGATTTTAGTGGCAAGTTGCTAGTTTGAATTTAACTAAATTATCTGTGTGTTTTTGGTTTTCAAAACCGACAAAGTGGATGGCGTATCTATTTTTATGTCCGCTAATTGTTGGATAACAACTTTGGCTGCAATCTATTTTTACTCTTATCAAAGACAAGGTTTGAACGCTGTTTCCTTGATAAAACCCCTGCAGAGCTTCAGAGGAACGAAACTCAGCAGTACTTCTCGTTAGATCTAACAATAGCTTTATCGGTGTCAATATTGGTACAAAATTTTCAACCCAACTGCGAAGATCTGCTTGTCTTTGTGGCCAATCTTTTGATAACCAAAAATGCAATTGTGGTAAATCAAAATTACAGCAGGCTCCAGGCATGCCAAATCTTTGTTTCAGCGCTGCAATAAATCTATCTTTTTTTAAATGACAACCAATTCGCTCATTGGTTTGAAGGGGGGCTTTTGAGGCATTGAGTTGATCGATGATATGTTGAATTTGTTTTTTATCTACGTGAGGTAAAGCGTGCCACTTACTTAAAACAATGAGTTGCTTATCAATGTCTTTGAGAATATCTGTTCGATAATCACATCTGTCTGTTAATTCGGCAAGAGAAAATAATGGATAAAAACAATGGTGTTGATGATCTGATTCCGTGTGCATCGCTAACTGGTCAGCCAAATACTCTAAACGAAGGTAGCTTCTCGTTTTTTCGTTAAGCGGTTGCTCGTAAATCAGTTCGTTATTCATTATTATTATCTATGCTGTTGATACTTGGTCAAGGTAGCTTGAATGTAATAACTGAACAGTTTTCCGTACTTCTTCTAGGGGAAGTGTGTTGTCAATGACTGCATCAGCCTTTGATAATCTTAATTTCCTAGATATTTGACGGTTTATGATTTTTTCAACTTGTGTTGAATTAACCCCATCTCGCTTAGCTGTTCTTGCTACCTGTTCATGTGGTGGAATATCCACCACTAAAGTCGTATTGACTAAACTATCTAACCCATTCTCAAATAGCAAGGGTACAACCATAATAACATAGGGAGAATTAGCATTTTTGACTGCTGCTAACATTTTTTTTCTAATCAAAGGGTGCAGTAAATTATTTAACCATTGCCTTTCTTGCTCATCGTCGAAAACTTTAGACCTTAATTTAGTTCTATCGAGCTTTCCTGATGAATCTAAAATATCCATGCCATAGCGCGAAATAATCTGACTTAAACCTGTTGTACCTTGCTCAACGACTTCTCGGGCAATAATATCGGCATCAACAAGTTCAATACCGAGTTCTGAGAATTGATTCGCTATTGTGGTTTTGCCTGAGCCAATCCCCCCAGTTAAGCCAACTATGAAGTTTGCCATATTAAATCAGCGTTCCTAAATACCAATTAATGATATCTTGACCCCAAATAAGTGCTATCCAACCAGCAATCGCAATATAAGGACCAAACGGAATTGGATTATCTCTACCGAGGTTTTTAGCCAGCATCATTGATATACCCACAATTGCGCCAACTAAAGATGACAGTAGAATAATTAAAGGAAGAAATTGCCAGCCTAGCCACGCACCAAATACAGCGAGTAATTTGAAGTCACCGTATCCCATGCCTTCTTTTCCGGTCACTATTTTAAATAGCCAAAATACAGACCAAAGGCTTAAGTAACCCGCAGTCGCGCCAATAATCGCATCTGCTGGACTTGCATAAATTCCTTTTAGATTAATAATCAGGCCTAGCCATAAAAGAGGTAAGGTTAATTGATCTGGCAATAACATTTCATCTAAATCAATGCCGGTGAGTGCTACTAATACAAAAGTAAGTATTGAAGCAAACAGGAATTGCCACGTTGGCCCGAAATGCCACGCTAATGTGGCAATAAGCAAACCTGTTATTAATTCAAAAACTGGATATCTGGCATTAATTTTAATTTTGCAGTTAGCACATTTACCGCCCAGCGCTAGCCAACCTAAAATTGGTAAGTTATGCCAAGGCTTAATATCTGCTTTACATTTAGGGCAAGCGGAACCAGGAATAACTAGATTATATTTCTTTGGAAAATCATCGATGGGTTTATTTAACCTTTTCTCACCCACTTCTTTGACTATATCTGGGTGATACTCAGTGAGATAATAATTGCACTCACTTTGCCACTCACGTTTCATCATCACAGGAAAGCGATGAATGACTACATTTAAAAAGCTGCCAATAGTAGCTGCAAAAATAAAGCTGATTGAAATAAAGAGCCAAGGGCTTTGGCTCATCGAATTAAAAAAAGTGTTCGTAAATTCTGTCATTATAATTCTTATTTTTCATTTAACTGTCAGATTAGCTAACAACTTTACCCATTTGGAAAATTGGTAAATACATAGCAACAATTAATCCACCAACAACAGTTCCAATAACAACCATCATAATTGGTTCAATTAGGCTTGAAAGACCATCTACTGCGTCATCAACTTGCATTTCATAGATATTAGCAATTTTATTTAGCATATCATCTAATCCACCGGACTCTTCACCAATCATTACCATTTGAGTTAGCATGTCAGGAAAAAGACCAGTTGTTCGCATGGCTACATTCATTTGCATACCAGCCATTACTTCTTGTCGAACTTTAAGTAATGCTTTTTTATATACAGCATTACCAGAAGCGCCAGCAGCTGATTCCAGTCCGTCAATCAATGGTACACCAGCTGCGAATGTAGTAGCTAAAGTTCGAGCAAATCTGGCCATGGCTCCTTTGTGTAAAATAGGGCCTATAGCTGGTATCTTCAGAATGAAAGCATCTACTTTATCTCTAAAAGTTTTTGAGTTTCTATGTGTTCTTACAAATGCAAATATTAACGTAAAAATAATTGCAGCGATGATATACCAATATGATTGAAGTGCTCTTGATATACCTAGAACAAACTGTGTGAAAGCAGGTAGTTCAGCACCAAAGCCTGCAAAAATTTCTTCAAATTGTGGAACTACGAACAGTAGTAATAATGTGGTAACAGCTATAGCTACAATAACTACAGCTGCTGGATAAAACATCGCTTTTTTAATTTTAGATTTCAGAGCTTCAGACTTTTCTTTATATGTTGCAATTCTATCAAACACTGCATCTAAAGAACCTGAGTGTTCCCCTGCAGCGACAAGGTCAACATATAAGTCATCAAAGTAAAGTCTGTTAGGCCTTAAAGCGTCTGATAAAGGTATTCCTGATTGTATATCTGTCAAAATACTCCCAAGTAATTCTCTCATCTTAGCCTTTTCGTGACCGCGCCCTAATAATTCCACTGTGGTTACTAATGGTACGCCCGCTGAAAGCATGGTCGATATCTGCCGAGTAATCATTGCAATGTCCATAGCAGTGATTTTTTTCTCAGATTTGAATAAAGAAGCTGACTTTTTGCGGACACCTTTAGGGGTTACGCCTTGGGCCTTTAGTATACTTCTAATTTCAGAAATTGTAGCGCCTCGAAGCTCACCTGAGGTTCTTTGACCGTCCCTGTTGACACCTTTCCATTCGAAAGTAAAAACCTTAGGTTGATGTTTTATTTCTTTTTTTGTTCTGGGCTTTCTTTTTGCCGATGCTGTTGCCATAAAGCAAATCCTTTTCTATTTATTATGTGCAATGCTTAATTCAAGTAATCACAATTTAATTGAAACTTGTCACTCGATTTACTTCTGCAATACTAGTAATACCTTTAGTGACCTTCAATAAACCAGATAAGCGTAAGTCACGCATACCACTTACCTTAGCTTGACTCGCTATTTGCAAAGAGTTGCCACCTTCCATAATTGTTCTTGATATTTCGTCTGTCATTTTCATTACTTCATAAATACCCACGCGGCCTTTATAACCGCCAGAGCAATGCTCGCAGCCAATGGGCTTATAAACAGTGAAGCCTGTGTTAATAGAATCTTCTGTAAAACCTAAACGCTGTAGCTCTTCTTTTGGTACATCTTCTGGTGATTTACATTCAGGGCATAAACGCCTTGCTAGGCGCTGTGCAATTATCAGGTTTACTGAACTAGCGATGTTATAACCAGGCACCCCCATATTGATTAAGCGGGTTAATGTTTCTGCTGCCGAGTTAGTATGTAAGGTGGATAGTACTAAATGACCAGTTTGTGCAGCTTTAATGGCGATTTCTGCTGTTTCTAAATCTCGAATTTCACCGACCATGACCACATCTGGATCCTGACGTAAGAATGAACGCAGTGCCGAAGCAAATGTTAAACCTGCCTTGAGGTTTATGTGAACTTGGTTAACACCCTCCAAATTAATCTCTACTGGATCTTCTGCAGTGGAAATATTGCGTTCTTCAGTGTTAAGAATATTAAGTCCGGTATACAAAGAAACAGTCTTACCAGATCCTGTTGGGCCGGTAACTAAAATCATTCCTTGGGGTTTAGCGAGCATTTGTTCATAAAGCTCGCGCTGGTCATCTTCATAGCCAAGCTTTTCAATACCAAGTTGTGCAGACGAAGAATCCAATATACGCATAACAATTTTCTCGCCCCAAATGGTGGGCAAGGTACTGACACGAAAGTCAATCGATTTAGTTCGCGACAGTTTCATTTTTATGCGGCCATCTTGGGGCACGCGGCGCTCAGCAATATCAAGCTTTGACATCACTTTTAATCGAGCAGAGATTCGGTTGGATAGATTGACAGGTGGCTCTGAAACCTCATGTAAGATGCCATCAATACGGAAGCGGATGCGATAGCGTTTTTCATAAGGCTCAAAATGTAAGTCTGAAGCGCCTTTGCGAATAGCGTCGGTTAGGATTTTATTTATGTAAATAACAATTGGTGCATCATCACTACTTTCAGCTTCCTGTTCTTCATGTTTTTTATCAGTATCTGTAACTTCAATGCCAGCAAGTGCTTCTTCGTCGATGCCATCAAGACCAAGACCTGAAATATCTTCTTCTAGTATTTTTTCTAATGCATTTGTTAGTTTATCATCTTCAACAATTATAGCTTCAGCATGTAGCCCTAAGCTAAATTGAAAATCTTCTAATGCAGCGATGTTGGTAGGATCGGAAGTCGCAATAAATAGCCTGTTACCGCGTTTGAATAAAGGAAGGCACTTGTGACTAGCAATGAGTTTCTTATTTAGAATATCTTCGGGAATATCATTAAAATTAAATTCAGCTAGATCTAGTAGAGGTGCACCGTATTCTTCATAGCATAATTCGGCAATTTCACGAGGTGAAAGTAACTTTGTTTGAATAATTGTCGTAACCAGAGGATGTTTAGATTTTCGAGATTGACTAATAGCAATTGCAACTTGTTCTTCAGATAACAAGTTTTTTCGTATAAATAATGTTGAAAGACCTAAATTCAGACCTGATGCCGCCATGCTATTTTACTCTGCTAACATAATGATACTTTTGATTATTGCATAAACTGCTATATCTACCAAAGTCAAAAAAGCAGCATAAAGCTGCTTTTTTTTTGCAAATCTTCTAGCTTAATTTAAGCTAAATAATTGCTCTCTAAGGTAAATTTGCACCTTTTTTACATATTGTTAAATCTGCAGCAACGCCACTTGTCATAACAAATGAAACCCCGCCTTCCGCATCATAAGAAGCTGTAAGTACACATTTAGGCTCAGTCCATGCTAAAGAGAAAGTACCATCTTGAGCAGGATCAGCTGCTACTGTTCCAAATTTACTATTTTTAGCTGCTTCTGCTGCAATACCAGTACAACCAATACCTGTAGTAATACAAGTTTGTACCTTAGTTGAAAAAGATGTAATACCTTTCATTGCTGCACCACCTTGTGCAGATGTTACATAATCTTTATAAGCAGGCAATGCGATTGCTGCAAGAATACCGATGATCGCTACTACGATCATTAATTCAATAAGAGTAAAACCCTTAGCGTTTTTGATTTGGTTAATGCTTTTCATTTTTTATCTCTCTATGTGTTGCTTCGGGGTTGTTCTATTCCGTGAAACTCAACATAACTAAAGGCCCTTAGTCATGCTAACTGGTGTCCTATCACCACAATCCTTCTAGCATTAATAAACTAGTGTATTTTTTATTAACTTTTAAAACTGTTAATGCTTTTAAAAGTGCGACTCACCAAATGTTGCTATACAACGATGAAAGTAATTTGGTGGGTCAACCTATTACTTCATTCTTTAAAGTTTACAGTTACAGGATAGAGTAGAGATTAAATAATCGCCACTTTATCTACTAACGGCAACAAACAATATAACTTTACTGAAATATTGTTAAAGGAGTGTTTCAGTCAAGGTGGCTTCAATCATTTACTATCAAAAACCAACAAATGTTACGCCTGTAACGCTTTGAAAAGTAATTTGTAAAAAAGTTTAGCTTGAAATTATACTCGCCTGTAGTGAACGTTATTATAAAGTTATCAAAAAGGGAATACCTTGCAGGCTTAAAGTGTAAAAAAAGCCAGGAAAATGTAATTTAAGCCCTTGTTGGCACTGGTTTCGCAACAAAATGATGACATTTTTTGAGGTGTCGTGGATTAATTGACTGAAGTTTTTGAAAGTCAAAAATATGGCTTGTTCAGAAAATAAAATTAGTAGAAAAATGTACTATATCTTTAGTGCTTAAATATATGGTATGACCACTTGGGATGAGTTGAAAACTTCAGAAAGTTAAGCGAATGCAATATTGAGAGTTTAGATTTGTATTTTGATGCTCAGCAACAAGAGGTTATCAATATAAGCTATTCTTAAGTATGTAACCTTAGATAAACAAACTAATTCAAGTAAGCTAATACAAGCAAGCTTAGATAAGTAACCCTAAGTTAGTTAATCATCTCACTGGATGGGTATTATTTTACTTGCTAATTAGCTTTGAGATGAAGTATTAAAAAAGCACTCTTGAATAGAGTGCTTTTTGTTGGATAATTTATAGTATTAGGCAGACTCCATACCGTTATTAGTACTATGAAGTATTAGAATGAAAGCCTCGATCGTTTAGCTCTAACGTCTAGCTGCCAAAGGCTAATAACTTAGTGCTAGAAACTAGCCTTTTAACCTTAACGACAAATCCAACGCTTTGACATGCTTTGTTAGCGCGCCTACAGAAATATAATCCACACCTGTTTTCGCAAAGTCAGCAATGGTATCGATGGTGACATTACCCGACACTTCAAGCTTTGCTCCTTTCCCTTGCGCTTTGAAGTCGTGGTTAAGTGCTACTGCTTCTATCATCATAGTGACATCAAAATTATCCAGCATAATAATGTCAGAGCCTGCTTCTAATGCTTCGGTTAGCTCGGCAATTGATTCGACTTCTACTTCTACTGGTTTTTCATTATCTAGCTCTCGAGCCGCTTTAATCGCTAAATCAATGTTGCCGCAAGCCATGATATGGTTTTCTTTGATTAAGAATGCATCAAATAAACCAATACGATGATTCTTGCCACCGCCGCAAGTGACGGCATATTTTTGTGCTGTACGCAGGCCTGGGATGGTTTTTCGAGTGTCTAGTAGTCGGGTGTGGGTACCCGCTAACTTGTCAACATAGTGTTTGGTTAAGCTGGCAACACCCGATAAGGTTTGGATGAAGTTCATTGCCGTGCGCTCGCCAGTTAAAATAGCTCGAGCTGGCCCTGATAATTCACATAGCACTTGGTTGGCTACTAATAAGTCACCGTCATCAACATGCCAATGCAGCGCCACATCACCACCGAGTTGATTAAAGACTTGTTCTGCCCATGCTTTTCCGCAAAAAACGCCCTCTTCTCGAGTGATTAATACAGCTTCTGCGTATTTATCAGCTGGAATAAGTTGTGCGGTTATATCGGCAGCTAAAATATCTTTGGGTGTATGGGAAGGGGTATGACCTAAGTCTTCATCAAGCGCTGTTTTTACGGCTTGTCGGATATCGTTTTCAATCATGTGCTTAGTCCTTGCTATTACAGCGACATCAAGCTGGAGTATGTCAAATTCAGCCAGCTGATAATAAAACAGGTATGCAGGCAACTTTACCACAGTTGTTATTTTAAAATATAGCATTGAGCTGTTACATTGAGCTTGTTTAATTAACGACAAAGTTCTTTTATTATCTTCTCTCTACTCGGCATTAAGTGACTTAACTGTAATATGAAAAACATGATTCAAGCTGGGTGGCATCAAGCTGCCCGTATATGTAAGTCGCCACACTTTAATCAACGACCTTTAAATGAAGTGAGTGGCTTGGTGATTCATAACATCAGTTTACCTGCGGGTTGTTATGGTTTACCTCATATCGACGGTTTATTTCAGGGATGTATAGATACCTATGCTGATCCTAGTTTTAGCGAATTAGTGGGACTTGAAGTCTCTGCTCATTTTTTAATTCGCCGTGATGGGGAAGTTGTGCAATATGTAAGCTGTGATGACAGGGCTTGGCATGCAGGGGTTTCTAGCTTTAATGGCCGCGAAAACTATAATGATTTTACCATTGGTATAGAGCTTGAAGGGACTGATACAGAACCGTATACCAATGAGCAATATCAAGTTTTAGTACAATTAACCTTGGAGTTGTTTAATGAATATCCTATGCTTAATCAAAGTCAAATAGTAGGACATTGCGACATAGCACCTGGACGTAAAACAGACCCAGGGGAGAGCTTTGATTGGCAACGCTATTTGGGAATGCTATCGGGTTAAGTGTGAGTCTCAATTAATGCACATTCTCGATTGCAGTTGATTCATATACCAACATCAACCAGATTTTTTAAGCTTTCACTTCTAAAGCTGTAAACAGGAGTCACATGGCACTATTTTCTTTATTAATTGCGATCATGGTCGAAAGGCTTAAGCTTTTACCTGCCAATTGGCAGTTTGATTCAATGCTAGCCAAGTATCAGCAATTGTTTTGGAAAGATAACAAGTTTGATTCACCGCTTGCTGTTTCTGCAGTGGTGTTAATTCCTGCCATTATTGTTTTTCTTATATTATTTCTCATAGACGGTGTGTTTTATGACTTGGTTACCCTGTTGTTATGGGTTGCAATTGCTATTTTTTGTTTAAGTCATCAATCTCTTCGTAGTAGTTTTAAAAAGTACATGTTGGCGGCCTGCCGTGGAGATGTACAAGCTTGTTACCATTACGCTGAGCACCTAGATTGTACTGAATGTTTAGATGCCATTGATGAAAAAGATTTAGGCCAGCAAATCGGTAAAACGGTTGCTTGGGTTAATTACCGCTATTACGGCGCAGTGGCATTATTTCTGATTTTCTTTGGCCCTGTTGGCGCAGTACTTTATTGTTCAGTTCGTTTTTATGAGCAATATAATCAACAGAATAAACTCGATATGCCATTTATCAGTCAATTACTCTTTTTGCTTGATTGGATCCCGAGTCGGGTGTTCAGTTTTGGTTTTGTGTTGAGTGGGCATTTTGCATCTGGGATTTCAGAATGGCGCAAGCAAGTATTTAACGCTAACAATTCAGCTAAAAATATTGTCACTTATACCGCGCTCGCCGCTGAAACACTTCCTGAGTCAACTTCAGCTCCTGTTTGTGTACAACCAACACTGGCATTACTGGCACTCAGTAAACGTAACTTTATTTTGCTGCTTACCGTACTATCGGTGCTAACGATTTTTGGATTAGTGAGTTAGGTTGACGCGAGATTGCTAATCTTTATAAATACGAATGATTAATATTAATTAATGTATAACTAATATTAAATTGAAATAGAAAAACAGTTTTTATTTTTTAACCATTCAATTGCTGCATTTACTGCTAATGTTTAACAGAAAATGTGGCTGATGTAATCACTTTGAATAGGTTTACTTGATTCGCAGCCCTTCCGTGGTCGCGTTTAGTAAATGGTCAGACCCCTTTGAAGGTTTTTTTCGTTATGCTCTTATTCTATTACGAAGTCGAGCGTTTAAAACCTTCACCTAACATCCATTCAACACTAGCCTAACTAGACATCAAATGTTTGATTTGATAAAGTGCGCTATCTCATATAAATTGGTAAGACCAATTGACAACGGAGCTGAGGGCCAAATGGCTTATAGCAAAATAACCCAGCCTAAAATTTCAGATGTGATCATGGAGCAATTAGAGCGCATGATCCTTGAAGGTAGTTTACAGCCTGGCCAGAAGTTACCGCCTGAGCGTGAACTGGCTTTGCAGTTTGAAGTGTCTCGTCCTTCATTACGCGAAGCGATCCAGAAGCTAGAAGCCAAAGGGCTTTTAATGCGTCGCCAAGGTGGTGGCACCTATGTAAAAGAACAACTATGGCAAAGCCTCGCCGATCCTATTGTTGAGTTGATGCACAATGATTCAGAAAGTCAGTATGACTTACTGGAATTTCGTCATGCAACAGAAGGAATGATGGCTTATTTTGCCGCACTTCGTGGAAATGACGCTGATATGCAAAGCATTAAGCGTTCTATCAACGAAGTGGAAGCTGCAGCTAATGTTGAAGCACAAGCAGATGCGATTGTACGTTTTTATCGTGCTGTTGCCGAAGCTTCACATAATGTGGCGATGTTACACCTAGTACTTAGTTTAACCCCTGTGTTGCACAAGAACGTAGCACAGAACCTAGAGCTTCTAAGCCGCCGCGAAGAAGCATCTACAATGGCGAATGAGCACAGACGAGCATTACTCGCTGCTATCGTTCGTCGCGACCCTGATGCGGCACGTGAAGCCTCGAATGAACATTTAAGTTACATCGAGGAAGTCATGTTGTCTGTGAGGGAAGAAGACAGTCGGTTGCAGCGTAGCTTGCGCCGTTTAAAGAGCGGTGTTTGATACAAATTATAGTGATAATCATTATAAATTGACCGAAACACATTAATTATCAGTATCTAGAGAAGGACAGCGACATGTCTGAAGATATGCTACAAGACTTAGATCCATTAGAAACTCAAGAATGGGTAGATTCACTGCAAGCCGTATTAGAGCAAGAAGGCCCTGAACGTGCGCATTTTCTACTTGAACAATTAATCGATAAAGCTCGCCGCAATGGTACCCATCTACCATATAAAGCGACGACAGCTTATTTGAATACGATTCCTTCAGGCCAAGAGCCGCATATGCCTGGCGATCAGGAAATGGAACGTCGCATTCGTGCAATCGTTCGTTGGAATGCACTTGCAATGGTATTACGTGGTTCTAAAAAAGATTTAGAACTAGGTGGTCACATTTCAAGTTTTGCCTCTAGTGCGACTATTTATGACGTGTGTTTTAACCACTTCTTCCGTGCTCCAAATGAAAAAGACGGCGGCGATTTAGTTTATTACCAAGGTCATATCGCACCGGGTATTTATTCTCGTTCGTTCCTTGAAGGGCGTATTAGCGAAGATCAAATGAACGGTTTCCGTCAAGAAGTTGATGGCAAAGGTTTATCTTCATACCCGCATCCTAAGTTAATGCCTGACTACTGGCAGTTCCCGACGGTATCGATGGGTCTTGGTCCGATTCAAGCAATCTATCAAGCACGTTTCCTTAAGTATCTTACTGACCGTGGCTTAAAAGATTGCTCTGAGCAAACTGTTTACTGTTTCTTGGGTGATGGTGAGTGTGATGAGCCTGAAACATTAGGTGCTATTGGTCTTGCTGCTCGTGAAGAGTTAGATAACTTAGTCTTTATCGTTAACTGTAACTTACAACGTCTTGATGGGCCTGTTCGTGGTAACGGCAAGATCATTCAAGAGCTAGAAGGCGAGTTCCGCGGCGCAGGCTGGGAAGCAGTTAAAGTGATTTGGGGTCGCTACTGGGATCCATTACTTGCACGTGACACTAGCGGTAAATTATTGCAGTTGATGGAAGAAACCGTTGATGGTGAATACCAGAACTGTAAAGCTAAAGGTGGCGCGTACACTCGTGAGCACTTCTTTGGCAAATACCCTGAAACTGCCGAAATGGTTGCTAACATGTCAGATGATGACATTTGGCGTCTAAACCGTGGTGGTCATGATCCAGTTAAGATTTATGCTGCACTACAACATGCTAAAAATACCAAAGGTCGTCCAACAGTAATCCTTGCTAAAACAGTAAAAGGTTATGGTATGGGTGATGCAGGTGAAGGTAAAAACATCGCGCATAACGTGAAGAAAATGGGTGTTGAGTCGCTTAAGTACTTCCGCGATCGTTTCAATATCCCAATTAGCGATGATCAGTTAGAAGATATTCCTTACTATCATCCTGGTGCTGACTCAGAAGAAGTTAAGTACCTAAAAGCGCGCCGTGAAACTTTACATGGTGCTATGCCAAAACGTCTTGAGAAATTCTCACAAGATATCGAAGTACCATCGTTGAAGATTTTCGACTCAGTACTTAAAGGTTCTAACGGTCGTCAAATCTCAAGCACAATGTCATTTGTACGTATTTTAACTGCATTGTTAAAAGACAAAAAAATCGGCAAACAAATCGTACCGATTATTCCTGATGAAGCACGTACCTTTGGCATGGAAGGTTTATTCCGCCAAGTGGGTATTTATGCTCATGAAGGACAAAAGTACGAACCACAAGATTCTGATCAAGTTGCATACTACCGTGAAGATAAAACCGGCCAAGTATTGCAAGAAGGTATTAACGAGTTAGGTGCAATGTCATCTTGGGTTGCTGCGGCAACAAGTTACTCGGTTAACGATACCCCAATGATCCCGTTCTACATTTACTACTCAATGTTCGGTTTCCAACGTATTGGCGACATGGCATGGGCAGCGGGTGATATGCGTGCTCGTGGTTTCATGGTGGGTGGTACATCAGGTCGTACAACATTGAATGGTGAAGGTCTTCAGCATCAAGATGGTCACAGCCATGTATTAGCTAACACTATCCCTAATTGTATTTCTTATGACCCGACTTACGGTTACGAGATCGCAGTGATTGTTCAAGATGGTATTCGTCGCATGTATGGTGAGCAGGAAGATGTTTTCTACTACCTAACAACGATGAACGAAAACTACGAACAACTTGCTATGCCAGAAGGCAGCGAAGAAGGCATTGTTAAAGGTATCTACAAGTTAGAAACCCTTCAAGGTAGTGGTAAAGGTTCTGTCCAGTTAATGGGTAGCGGTACTATCTTAGAGCAAGTGCGCAAAGCAGCAGTCGCGTTATCAAAAGATTTTGGTATTACTGCAGATGTATTCAGCGTGACTAGCTTTAACGAGTTAACTCGTGATGGCCAAGCTGCTGAGCGTTATAACATGCTCCATCCGACTGAAGCGCCAAAAGTACCTTATATTTCTGAAGTGCTATCAAAAGATGCGCCAGCAATTGTTGCTACAGATTATATGAAGGTTTACGGCGAGCAATTACGTGCTTACATTCCTACAGATTACAAAGTGCTAGGTACTGACGGTTTCGGTCGCAGTGATAGCCGTGACAACTTACGTCACCACTTTGAAGTAGATGCTAAGTTCATCGTTGTTGCTTCATTAAAAGCCCTTGTTGACCGTAACGAAATACCAGTTGATGTGCTCACTAAAGCCATCAAAGAATATGGTATCGACGTTGATAAGATTAATCCACAGTACGCATAGAGAGAAACAAAATGGCTGAATTAAAAGAAGTTTTGGTTCCTGATATCGGTGGTGATGAAGTTCAGGTTATTGAAGTCTGTGTTGCAGTTGGTGATGACATCGCTGCAGAAGATTCAATTCTTACGGTTGAAAGCGATAAAGCGACAATGGATATTCCAGCACCATTTGCTGGTACCGTTGCAGAGCTAAAAGTAGCTGTAGGGGACACGATTTCAGAAGGTAAACTGATTGCAATGCTTAATGCTGCATCAGAATCGGCACCTGCGGAAGCTGCAGCGCCGGCTCCTGTTGCGACTCTAGCACCTGCGCCAGAAGCGGCAGCTCCTGTAGCACCTGTGAGTGCAACGCCCGCAGCTGGTGGTACAGAAATCATTGAAGTCTCAGTGCCTGATATTGGTGATGCTGAGAACGTCGATATTATCGAAGTACTCGTTAGCGTTGGTGAAACCATTGAAGCTGATACTGGCTTAATTACCCTTGAAACAGACAAAGCTACAATGGAAGTGCCTTCGCCTTCTGCTGGTGTTGTCAAAGAGCTTAAAGTCGTTGTTGGCGACAAAGTCTCTCAAGGTTCATTAGTACTGATGTTAGAAGTAGGCGCGACCGCTGCTGCACCAGTAGCAACACCTGCTACAAGTGCACCAGCTCCTGCGGCTCCTGCAACTAGTACTGTTGAAGTGAAAGAAGTGGCAGTGCCAGATATTGGTGATGCTGCTGATGTCGACGTGATTGAAGTTTTAGTTGCCGTTGGTGATGTACTTGAAGTCGATACGGGATTAATTACCCTTGAGACAGATAAAGCAACCATGGAAGTACCAGCGCCATTTGCAGGTAAGCTTGTTAGTTTAACGGTAAATGTAGGCGATAAAGTGTCTCAAGGTAGCATCATTGCTACCGTTGAAACCATATCGACTGCTGCAACGGGTGCTAGCGCACCCGCTCCAGCAGCTAGTGCACCAGCACCCGTTGCAGCGGCTCCTGCGCCAGTAAAAGCTGCGCCAGTGCCACATCATCCAAGTGCGGGCAGTCAGCCTAAAACAGGTGCCGTGCACGCGTCTCCAGCTGTTCGCCGCTTAGCGCGTGAATTTGGTGCTGACCTGACTTTAGTTAAAGGTACAGGTCGTAAAGGACGTATTCTTAAAGAAGACGTTCAAGCATTCATTAAGTATGAACTTAGTCGTCCTAAAGCGTCTGCTGCTACAGCTGTTGCTGGTGGCGCAGGTGGCTTAAATGTGATTGCTGCACCTAAAGTTGATTTTAGTAAGTTTGGTGAAGTGGAAGAAATTCCATTAAGCCGTATCCAGAAGATTTCTGGGCCTAACTTACATCGTAACTGGGTCACTATTCCACATGTGACCCAATTTGATGAAGCCGATATCACTGAGTTAGAAGCATTCCGTAAAGAGCAGAATACACTTGCTGCGAAAAAGAAAGCAGATTACAAGATAACTCCGCTGGTCTTTATGATGAAAGCAGTAGCAAAAGCATTGGCTGAATTCCCAGTGTTTAACTCAAGTTTAAGTGCAGATGGTGAGTCATTAATCCAGAAGAAATACTTCCACATTGGTGTTGCAGTTGATACACCAAATGGCTTGATGGTTCCTGTTGTGCGTGACGTTGATAAGAAAGGAATTGTTGAGCTTTCACGTGAGCTAATGGACATTTCTGTCCGCGCTCGTGATGGCAAGCTTAAGTCTGCAGATATGCAGGGTAGCTGTTTTACTATCTCAAGTTTAGGTGGCATTGGTGGCACTGCGTTTACCCCAATCGTTAACTATCCTGATGTGGCTATCTTAGGTGTGTCTAAGTCGGAAATGAAGCCTAAATGGAATGGCAGTGACTTTGAGCCTAAGCTCATGTTGCCTCTGTCATTGTCATATGACCATCGTGTAATTGATGGTGCAATGGCAGCGCGTTTCAGCGTGACATTATCTAGCATTCTTAGCGACATCCGTACGTTAATTTTGTAAAGAAAAAGGCTGCTCACTGTGAGCAGCCTTTTTTATCTCGTCACAGGATTGTGATCAGTATCAAACAAAGGGTAAAATGCGGCCACCTTACAAGATTTGCCCACATTTTGCAGTTTGGACGGTTTTTCCGCCAACAAGAGAAAAATAGAGGAAAACATGAGTAACGAAATCAAAACTCAGGTAGTAGTACTTGGTTCAGGCCCTGCAGGCTATTCAGCAGCATTCCGAGCTGCAGATTTAGGTTTAGAAACGGTTATTGTTGAACGTTTTAGCACGTTAGGCGGTGTTTGCTTGAATGTGGGTTGTATCCCTTCAAAAGCACTTTTACACGTAGCTAAAGTGATCGAAGAAGCGAAAGAAGTTGCGCATCACGGTGTTGTATTCGGTGAGCCAACTATTGATTTAGAAAAACTTCGCGGCTTTAAAGAAAAAGTAGTAGGTCAGTTAACTGGCGGATTAGGCGGAATGTCTAAAATGCGTAAAGTTGATGTGGTTAATGGCTACGGTAAATTCACTTCGCCAAACACTATTGAAGTACAAGGTGAAGACGGCGTTAAAGTGATCCACTTTGAACAAGCGATTATCGCTGCTGGTTCACGCCCAATTGAGCTACCGTTTATTCCACATGAAGACCCACGTATTTGGGATTCGACTGACGCACTAGAGCTTAAAGAAGTGCCTGGTAAGTTGTTAGTTATGGGTGGCGGTATTATTGGCCTAGAAATGGGCACAGTTTACTCATCAATCGGTAGTGAAATTGACGTGGTTGAAATGTTTGACCAAGTTATTCCAGCTGCAGACAAAGATATCGTTCGTATCTTCACTAAGAAGATCAAGAAGAAATTCAACTTGATGCTTGAAACCAAAGTGACAGCGGTTGAAGCAAAAGAAGACGGTATTTACGTCACAATGGAAGGCAAGAAAGCACCAGCTGAACCTATCCGTTACGACGCTGTTTTAGTGGCTATTGGTCGTACACCAAACGGCAAATCTATCGATGCTGAAAAAGCTGGCGTTAATGTTGATGAGCGTGGCTTTATCAATGTTGATAAGCAGTTACGTACTAACGTACCTAACATCTTCGCTATCGGTGATATCGTTGGTCAACCAATGCTTGCTCACAAAGGTGTGCATGAAGGTCATGTTGCCGCTGAAGTTATTTCAGGTCTTAAGCACTTCTTCGACCCTAAAGTTATCCCATCAATTGCTTATACTGACCCAGAAGTAGCGTGGGTAGGCCTAACTGAAAAAGAAGCAAAAGAGCAGGGCGTTTCATACGAAACCGCTAGTTTCCCTTGGGCTGCAAGTGGCCGCGCAATTGCTTCAGATGCAAGTGACGGTATGACTAAGTTAATTTTCGACAAAGAAACTCATCGTGTTATCGGTGGTGCTGTTGTTGGTGTTAATGGTGGTGAATTATTAGGTGAAATTGGCCTAGCAATTGAAATGGGTTGTGATGCTGAAGATTTAGCACTAACGATTCATGCTCATCCAACATTACATGAGTCTGTTGGACTTGCTGCGGAAGTTTACGAAGGTTCAATTACTGATTTGCCAAATCCAAAGGCAAAGAAGAAAAAGTAAGCGGTAACAACTGTAGCATTTTGTAATAAAGCACCTTTCGGGGTGCTTTTTTTTGGTCTAAGTTTACATGTAAGTGATATATTAAAAGAATGTATCAATAGTGATATTTTATCTGTTCAGTTACCGTCAGGCATGAAGCCTATTTTTTCTTGCAAGGAAACGCCCAAACAAAACGATTCGTCATAAGAGTACTCACATAAAAATGATAAAACGCGTGAACCAGTTTTTTACTATCGTGTTTCTGGCTATTGTTTTTTGCACGCAAGCCGCTGCGGTAAACCTTGTACAGCGACTTTTTGATGCCAAAGATGGACTCGTTGATTACACCATTAATGATATTACGTTTGATGATTACGGTTATGTGTGGCTAGCGACTCAGCAAGGTCTTTATAGAGTCAGCAGTTCAACTGTACGTCGAATAGACCAGCCAGGTAGTGCAGATGCGTTAAATTACGAAAATATCAAATCATTAATCAAAGTGGGCAAGACTCATCTGTTACTCAAAAGTGATTTATCACTCACCCTTTATGATATTTCAACAAATCAATTTTATAATCTGCTAATAGACCCTGTTGATAACTTTGATAACGACCCTATTACCAGTCACACCACACTCGCTAATGATAATGTGATGCTATTAACAGAGTCGGGACGTGTGATGACGCTTGATTGCAGCACATTGCAGTTAGATTACGGCCTTGTATTGGATGATACTTTATCCTGGAATAGCATCAATCATTTACAAGATAATCAAATTATATACTCCAGTACCAATAGGATTGAGCTTAGGAATGCCCTGGGCGAGTTACAATCTAGCATTGATTGGAATGTACCAAATACATCGATTCGTGGTTTATTTATCGACAAAAAACAAAATATTTGGGCATATTCAAACAAAGGCCTTTTTAGCGTTGATTTTACTAACAAAAACATTAGCAAAGTCAGTATTGCCCCATTTAATATCTATCAATTAGTTGAAGATAAGCTCGGTCATTTATGGATGTCGACCACTTCAGGTCTCCTTTCTTGGCAGCCTGATAGTCAAGTGATTAAATCTTATAAAGATGAATTAAAACGTGATTCTGACATTGACTATGTTGATGATATTGCTATCGATGAGCATGGTTTAATTTGGATAGGTGGATCGGGAGAAGGATTAGCTTTATTGGCCCTTAAACCTGATTTTCTATTAGATTATTTCAACAAGGCATCTCCATATAAACTGGTCAATGAAATGATTTGGAGCATCTATGCCGAGGGTGACAAGTTGTGGTTAGGTGGAGATGGAGGACTTAATATTGTTGATAAGCAAGCAGTATCGACGAGCTTATTTTTACCTGATGAGTTTGAAAGCAGTGACTCAGTGTACAGCTCTTCTTCGTTAGATGATAAACACCTTGTATTAGCAACAACCAATGGCCTTTTTGTATATGACAAACAGTCTAATCAAGAAATCGACTTTTCAGAGTTTGCACCTGATAGTAATAACTTAAGGGGAAAGGAACTATTTATTTCATACAATGACCCACAGTTTAATGGTCGTACCTGGTGGGGAACACATAACGAAATTCATTATTGGCAACCTGGTTTTTTGGATATAAGGCAGGAGCCATTATTTACAGATGACGAGAGGCATTCAAAAACCAAGGTTTCAAGTATATACCGTGATCTAAGCAATAAGCTTTGGGTCGGCGGTAACAAGTACCTAGGCTATCTTGATGAGCAGAACAAGCTAGTGTCTTTGTCTGATATCATTGTCAGTCAATATCCCAATGTCGGCATCAATAATATTCTTCAAGTCGATGATAACCATTTATGGTTAGGCACTTATCAAGAAGGTGTATTGTTATTCAATTTGCAAACCCATGAAATCACTTCATTTAACGATGTATGGAATGTGGAATGTGATACGATTTATTTTTTCGAGAAAACCGCACGTTATAATCTTATTGGTTGTGAAAACAGCTTAATTCGTCAAGATATAAAAAGTGAAGCAATAGAAGTATTTTCTGTTCACGATGGTTTTACTGCATCAGAATTTAATGAAGCAGCCGCGTTTTATGATCCCAAGGCAGGCCTGTATATCGGCAGCCCTGACGGGGCTATGCTAGTCGATGTAGAGAAGTTAGAACATCGCAGCCGTAGTCAACAAATCTCTCTAGAATCAATTTCAGTTTATTACGAAGCAGAAACCGAACTATATCTGCTCGCTGATTCATTTCAAACTGTTCGCCCAGATGCCAAGTTGATTAGTTTCCAAATGACCACGTTTGATTATATTGATACGGCACCAATTAGTATTAAATATCGTTTACGATTAGATGGTTCGAACAAGAAATCGAATTACATTCTGTTGGAAGGCCAAACTCAAATTAATATTGCTGATTTAAGAGCTGGGGCTTATACCCTGGAATTACTTCATAAACAGCAAGGGGTTTGGTCAAGTGAGCCGTTCCAATTTCAATTTACAGTTGATGAATATTGGTGGGCATCACAATGGTTTAAAATGCTGGTGTTGTTCACTATATTATTTATCGCATTTACATCGGTATGGTTACGTCAAAAGCAAGTTCGAAGAGTCATTGGTATTAATAGCGCGTTAAGAGAAAGCGAAGATAAGCTACGCCAGTCTTTAAGAGGCAGTGATTCGGATTTATGGGAGTGGGATAATAAATCAAACCGTATTCATTTTGAGAATCAATCAGGTATTTTAGGTGAAAGACGACAGTTTTCTTATTTAATTCCTGACTTACCCATTATCGATGAAGATAAAGACACAGTGAACCAACAATGGATTGGTTTACTTAAAGGTGAACACAATTCAGTGGATGTCGAGTTTCGCTACTATCGAGGTGAGGAGAAGATCGGTTGGCTGCGTATTCGTGGGCGAATGGTGTCACGCGATGCTGAATCTGGGCAATTAACTAAGGTTGCTGGGATATATACCGAAATTTCGGAGCAGCGAGAACTGCAAAACGAAATAGACCTGTTCGCCAAAGCGTTTGAGAACACGTCAGAAGGTATGTTGATTCTTGATCATGACAAAAAAATAAAAGTGCTCAATAGTGCGGCAAATACGTTATTAACTAGTAGTCATAATCAGTTAATCGGGGCATTTTTTGAGTCATTGATACCCTCACAAAACGAATCTGAAATTATTGATAACTTACTGAAAAGTGAGCGTTCATGGAATGGTGAGCTGACTTTTATTGGCGAGTCTAAGCAGTATTTCCCTGTGTGGGCCAATATTTCTGTCATGCTAGATAAGCAAGGTAATACCCAGCATTATGTGGTGGTTTTCTCTGATATCACTGTCCGCAAACAAAACGAGTTAAACCTTCGTCATTTAGCCAACAACGATATGCTGACTGGTTTAGCAAACCGTTCTATGTTCAATAGCCGATTGAGTGCTATCACACAGCAAGCTCAGCGAACAAATGAAAAACTAGCATTATTGTTTTTAGATTTAGATCGCTTTAAGCATGTGAATGACTCATACGGACATAGTATGGGTGATGCTTTGCTGGTGGAAGCCGCGAAACGATTGCAGCGCAGTGTGGGTGACAATCATTTTGTGTGTCGTTTTGGCGGTGATGAATTTGTGATTTTATTGAGAGATGCCGATGATGTTGATCAAATAAACTTGATCGCTGAAAAGATCCTTCAAGAAATTGGCGCCCCCTTTAAATTATTTGGTCGAGAGTTCTTTGTTTCGACCAGTATTGGGATCAGCATGTGGCCTGAAGACACACTCGATCCTGAAACCCTGATTAAAAATGCTGATTTGGCCATGTATCACGCTAAAGATGAGGGACGAGGCAATTTCCAATATTATTCAGCAGAGCGAAACGCCGAAGCGCAATATCATTTAAGAATTGAATCAGAATTACGTAAGGCATTGGAAAATAATGATCTAGCGCTTTTCTACCAACCACAAATAGATATTCTTCAAGGAGATAAATTTATTGGGATGGAAGCGCTCATTCGTTGGCAACACCCTGAAGACGGTTTTATTCGCCCAGATGTCTTTATCAAAGTGGCTGAATCATGTGGATTGATCATTGATATTGATCTTTGGGTGCTAAGACAGGCTTGTACAGACGGCGCACGTTGGTATGCATTGTATGACCAACCTTTTCAATTATCGGTCAATGTATCCGCCGTTCAGTTCAGACAAATTGATTTTATTGACAGTTTGAAAGCGATATTAGAAGACACGGGGATGCCACCTCACTGCTTGGCGATAGAAATCACTGAAGGCGTGCTGATGAAAGAATTACAGGTGGCTGTCTCACATTTAACCAAGCTAAAACAGCTAGGCATTGAAGTGGCAATTGATGATTTTGGTACAGGTTATTCATCTTTGGCTTATTTACGAAATTTTGAAGTGAACACACTTAAGATTGATCGTTCTTTCTTGATCGATATTGCGACAAACGAAGCTGACCAAGCCATTGTAAGCAGTATTATTGAGCTTGCGAGAAATTTAAAGTTACATGTAGTCGCAGAAGGTATTGAGTCATATGAGCAAATGGAGCAAGTATTTAGCCGAGGCTGTTACATCATTCAAGGTTATTACTTTGCTAAGCCCATGCCGCAAGAACAGCTAGATGCCTTTATTGGTATAACAGAAACAAGCTCAACTGGGATAGACGTAATTGATACTGAATAACATTGAAATTCAAACTCGAAAACGACTTAATGAAAATACTAACTGTTAATTTAGTGTTTAAAAGGTTTTATTAATGTTGGGGTTTCTTTGTTAGAATGGCGCCGATAATAACTTAAAGAAAGGGATCCTTTATATGGGGCGCAAAATCACACTGCTAATGTTACTGAGTATAGTACTGAGTATGGTCATAAGTATGGCTTATGCTCAAGAACGACCTTCAGTCGGATTAGTATTAAGTGGTGGTGGAGCAAAAGGGTCTGCTCATATTGGCGTGCTTAAAGTACTAGAGAAAAATCGCATTCCGGTGGATTATGTCACGGGTACCAGTATTGGCTCCTATGTCGGTGGTATGTATGCACTGGGTTATACCGCCACTGAAATTGAAGACATCATGCTTAACTCTCCATGGGCAGAAGGTTATTCAGATACCATTCCCCGTGAAGACCTTTCATTTCGAGACAAACAACACCGCGATAAATTCAATATCCCCATTAACGTAGGTTATAAAGATGGCGGCCTTGCTGCGCCCAGTGGCTTGTTACGAGGCCAGACTATGTCGCAGTTATTGCGTGACTCAACCGATTTGGTTGAACAGTTTGGCGACTTCGACGACTTAGCTATTCCGTTTCGCGCCGTGGCCACAGACTTAACGACCAGCCATGCTGTGATATTAGCAAAAGGCAGTATTGTCAAAGCCATGCAAGCTTCAGCGACCGTTCCTGGAGCACTTCAACCTGCTGAGATAGATGGTAAATTATTGGTTGATGGTGGTATATCCAACAATATGCCTATCGATGTGATTAAAGCGATGGGCGCCGATGTTGTGATAGCGATTGATATTGGCTCACCACTAGCCTCTAAAGAAGAACTGGATAGCACGATAGCGGTACTTGAACAGCTATCGACTATTCTGACCATGGCCACGACTCAACATCAGAAGACATTACTGGTTGAAGGTGATGTGCTTATTCGTCCTGCCATTGATGATATGAGCACCACTGATTTTGAAATTATGCCTCAGGCATTAGAAGCGGGTCGAATAGCTGGTGAAGCAGCACTGCCAATGCTGGCTCATTTAGGTGTCAGTGAGAAAGAGTATCAGCAATATCAAGCTGATAAAAAACAAATTAAAAACCGACTAGTGAATCAAGTTAACCGTCCTGCTACGCAAATTGTATTCGTCAATGATTCCAAGGTTAGCGAGCGATTGTTACGTGAGGAGTTGAACCTTAAAGAAGGTGAGGTTATCACCAAAGAAGCATTAGAGGCTGGAGTAAAGCGGCTATATTCATTGAATAAGTTCGAGCGTGTTGATGCTGAATTTGAAGACACTGAAGAAGGACGCATACTAACCATCAATACACATGCTAAATCCTGGGGACCGAATTATTTTGATGTTGGCTTTAATTGGGAAGATGACTTTACGTTAGACTCAGCGATAACCTTAAGCTTAGCCTACACCATGGGTGAACTGACTAATAATGGTGGAGAATGGCGCAATGAAGTGCAGTTAGGGTACGAGAAACGTATTAGTACTGAATTTTATCAGCCGTTCAGTAAAGACCAAGATTACTACGGCCGTGTTCATTATGAATATGAAATCAAAGATTGGGATTTCTACGATGGCAATGAACGAGAGTATGAACTAAAAAACGCCTTACATCAGTTTGCGGTTGGCGTAGGTTACAATTATTCCCATGCAGGCTTAATTGAATTAGGTGCCGTGGGAGAAGCCGGTACTTTATCAAACCGTGCAGTGACGCAAATCGATTTGGATTACAAGTCGAAAGGGGGTTACTTCATGGCAACCTTCGATACGCTAAATAGCATTAGTTTCCCAACCGAAGGACAGCGTCTCACATTTAAAGCATCAGTTCGTGATGAGGAATATAAAGGTGCCATAATCGAAGATTCCGGTGAGTTATCATGGCACTACGAAGCAGATTGGAAAGGTGCGTTAAAACTAGGTAATCACGCTATTGTGGGCAAAATAGAGCTTGCAACCGTTGATGTAGACAGAGAGTTTACATTACATGTCTCTGAGCTTGGTGGCTTCTTAAACTTATCGGGATATCACAAAGGCGCATTAGCTGGGGCACATAAAGCATTTGGTGCATTAATTTATCAATATGACTTAGGCCGTGATGTATTACTGTCAGATGTACCTTTATACCTTGGTACCAGTTTCGAAGGCGGTAATGTCTGGGTTAATAGAGATAATGTAGATTTAGATGATCTGATTTATGCTGGCAGTTTATATCTTGGTACAGACACTAGCTGGGGGCCTGCAGCTTTGGGCGTGGGCTTTACTGACACGGGTGAACAAGCATTCTATCTATTCATCGGTAAAAACTTCTAACCGTTAAATAGCATCATAAAAAAAGCTGCCATAGGGCAGCTTTTTTTATGATGTAAATACCAGTATCACCCGAGTACCTCAGTTAATAAGCCGAGATGCTCGAGTTGATGGTGACCAATTTGCCAGCGAGATTGCTGGGCAAGTTCAGCTGCTGGTATAGCCACCGTTTGCATTGAAGCGGCTCTTGCGGCGATTAAGCCATTGAATGAGTCTTCTATCGCCAAACAATTCGCCGGAGAAATACCCAGTGCATTCGCGCAGTTAAGATATACCTCAGGATGCGGCTTACCGTATTGCAGGTTTTCAGCAGACTCTATCGCCATGAAGTAATTTTTAATGCCTAATTTTTTCATGACAGCTTCAATTAAATCGGATGACGAAGATGTCGCCAGCCCAATCTTAAGCTGCTTTTGCTGGCATAACTTTAAGGCTTCAACGACACCTCGCATCGGTTCGCCTTCAGTTTCGATAAAGGCGACGACCTTATCAATAATCTGCTGAGCGACGTGCTGATTGTCATAGTTAGGCCAAGGATGTCTTTGATACCAGTAATTAACGACAGCATCGATTCTCAAGCCCGTTGTTACCTCTGCATCTACCAAATTAATTGGCACACCAAATTGATTCATTACTGCGACTTCAGCTTGTTGCCATGCAGGTTCAGTGTCGATAATTATGCCATCCATATCAAAAATAACGGCCTCTATTGGAGTGGAACTCATAACGAACCCTTTTGTTAATTGAATAAACATTCAATAAGCTTGAATAAGTACTCTTTAGAGTGTGATAACTCTATATCTGTACAAAGACTATGCAGAATAGCAAAAAAAATAGCAAAAAATCATCTATGTTATTCAATTGCTTTGTAGGATTAATTTAAATCCTGTGAGACTATTAAGGTGATGAATTAAATCATTTTTTTTGTTGTTTAAAACTATTGTCTAATTTTATTTGTTTAAAGTGGCTGTTAAATTGTGCTGCGAGCTAAAAATTAGCATCGATTTCGTCTCCATTAGAGTGTGATCTAATTCATACTTTTGCAAACCTGTAGTATACTACGGGTCGGATTTCAAGCCCGAACCTGTGGAATGGTCATTTTTTATGTTTTTCATAGACAATGACGTTCAGTTTCGCTGTTAGGCGCCAAACAAAGAGGAATGTTGCCGTGCTAGAAGCATATCGTAAACACGTCGCAGAACGTGCTGCAGAGGGTGTTGTCCCTAAGCCATTAGATGCACAACAAGTGGCTGAATTAGTGAAGTTAGTTGAGACTCCGCCTGCTGGTGAAGAGGCCGTAATTCTTGACTTATTAGAGAATCGTATTCCCCCTGGTGTTGATGAAGCTGCGTATGTTAAAGCGGCATTCTTAGATGCAGTTGCAAAAGGCACTGTATCGTCACCAATTCTATCTACTGAGCGTGCTACTGAACTACTTGGTACTATGCAAGGTGGTTACAACATTGAGCCGCTTATCGATCAATTAGATAATGATGCACTTGCGCCAATCGCAGTGACTGCATTATCAAATACCCTATTAATGTTTGATGCTTACCACGACGTGGTAGAAAAAATGCAAGCAGGCAACGCATTTGCTAAGCAAATCGTTACTTCTTGGGCTGAAGCTGAATGGTTCTTAAACCGTCCAAAACTTGCAGACAAAGTATCACTTACCGTATTTAAAGTATCAGGCGAGACAAACACTGATGACTTGTCTCCTGCTCCTGATGCTTGGTCACGTCCAGACATCCCGTTACATGCTTTAGCGATGCTAAAGAATGCGCGTGAAGGCATCGTACCTGATGCTGCTGGCACAGTGGGTCCAATCAAAGAAATTGAAGCACTTAAAACCAAAGGCAACCCACTCGTTTACGTGGGTGATGTTGTTGGTACGGGTTCTTCACGTAAATCAGCGACTAACTCAGTATTATGGTTCATGGGTGATGATATCCCTTATGTACCAAACAAACGTGCTGGTGGTTTCTGTTTAGGTGGCAAAATCGCACCCATCTTCTTTAACACTATGGAAGATGCTGGCGCATTACCAATCGAGCTAGACGTAAGCAAAATGGAAATGGGCGATGTTATCGACATTTATCCATATGAAGGCGTTGTTAAGCGTGGTGGCACTGATGAAGTCATCTCTACGTTTGAGCTGAAAACCGACGTACTACTTGATGAAGTTCGTGCTGGTGGCCGTATTCCACTGATCATTGGCCGTGGCTTAACAGACCGTGCTCGTGAAACTTTAGGTCTTGATGTTTCTGAAGTATTTGTTCGCCCACAAGATGTTGCTGCTTCTAGCAAAGGTTATACCCTTGCACAAAAGATGGTCGGTAAAGCATGTGGCGTAACAGGCGTTCGTCCAGGTCAGTATTGTGAGCCTAAGATGACCTCTGTTGGTTCTCAAGATACCACAGGTCCTATGACGCGTGATGAACTTAAAGATTTAGCATGTTTAGGCTTCAGCGCCGATTTAACTATGCAGTCTTTCTGTCACACCGCTGCATATCCAAAACCAATTGATGTGAACACGCATCAAACATTGCCTGATTTCATCATGAATCGTGGCGGTGTTGCACTTCGTCCAGGTGACGGGGTTATTCACTCTTGGTTAAACCGTATGCTACTGCCTGATACTGTAGGTACTGGTGGTGATTCACATACGCGTTTCCCAATTGGTATTTCTTTCCCTGCGGGTTCTGGCTTAGTGGCTTTCGCTGCTGCAACAGGTGTAATGCCTCTTGATATGCCTGAATCAATTTTGGTTCGCTTTAAAGGTGAGATGCAACCAGGTATCACATTACGTGACCTTGTACATGCTATCCCGCATAAAGCAATTGAAATGGGTTTATTAACGGTTGAGAAAAAAGGCAAAATTAATGCTTTCTCTGGCCGAGTATTAGAAATTGAAGGTCTAGAGCACCTTAAAGTTGAGCAAGCATTCGAATTGTCTGATGCTTCTGCTGAACGTAGTGCTGCTGGTTGTACTATTAAGCTAGACAAAGATCCTATCATTGAATACTTAAACTCTAACATCGTGATGTTGAAGTGGATGATCTCTGAAGGTTACGGCGATCGTCGTACGATTGAGCGTCGTATCAAAGGTATGGAAGAGTTCATCGCGAACCCTGAGCTAATGAGCGCTGATAGTGATGCAGAATATGCAGAAGTTATCGAAATCGATTTAGCTGACATCAAAGAGCCTATCCTTTGTGCACCAAACGATCCAGATGATGCAGTATTATTATCATCTGTTGTTGATACCAAAATTGACGAAGTCTTCGTTGGTTCTTGTATGACTAACATCGGTCATTTCCGTGCTACAGGTAAGATGCTTGATAAATTTGCAACAACGCTACCAACTCGCTTGTGGATTGCTCCACCAACGAAGATGGATAAAGACCAATTAACTGAAGAAGGTTATTACGCCATCTTTGGTCGTGTTGGTGCGCGTATCGAGATCCCAGGTTGTTCATTATGTATGGGTAACCAAGCACGTGTTGCTGAGAACTCAACAGTTGTGTCAACTTCAACACGTAACTTCCCGAACCGTTTAGGTACTGGTGCTAACGTATACTTAGCTTCTGCTGAGTTAGCTGCCGTAGCTGCACTATTGGGTCGTTTACCTTCTCCAGCAGAGTATCAAGAATACGCGAAAGAGTTAGATGCAACAGCAGCTGACACTTACCGTTACTTGAACTTTAATGAGATTGAGTCTTACACCAAGAAAGCTGACAGCGTGATTTTCCAAGCTGCAGTTTAATCTTTAATAAGATGACTTACGTTTAAAAGCGTAAACTGAAAAATGCCAGCGATTAAGCTGGCATTTTTGTGTCTGGGGTTTGGGTTTTGTAGGGTGATAGCTTGCTGCTGGGTAAAATGTCCAAACTGCGTTTGGGAAAAGTCGTGGGTTATCCACCCACACCCGACCAAGAGGGGAAACAACAGCAATCCCCCTCTTGGATCACCCATGCCGCTCCGGCGAAGTGTTAATCTTCATGCTAATTTAAGCGAATTGACTGCCGCCTCATAAACGCCATCCATGGCTTGTCTGAGGCTATGTCGGCATCCTGCCTCCATCACGTCAATTCGCTTAACGCATTCAGACACTTCCAACGGAGGATATCGAGGCTGCATGTGTTAACTAGGTTCTAAGACATTTTGGGACAATAATTACTTACAAAGCTCACTGTATTTAGCAATCCGTGAATTACATTAGCATGGCAAACTTATTGTCTTTTAAAGTGAAGTGATAGTGGCAAGGTTTATACGTGGATAGCAAATCGGTGCGCAACGGGATTTACTTTAAATCAAACGGTTTGCACTAAGTTACCTCAGGTCTTGCACATTGACTTAGCTATTGATTTTCTCTGTTAAGAAGATGGGTTATCGTTCTTTTTGTGTCTTCCATCTTTCAGTCTTGAGATAGTGCAGAAACAATTAGAGAGTGAAATGAAGGTCAGGCTTACCTCTCACATTATGCGAGATATGCAAAAATCAGACAAACGGATGTTATGTATTCATGCTGTAAATGACTTTTGAGGCAGAAATGAGTTGTTTACTCAATTGAGCTCGCAGGTTATATGGTCTCCGTGGGAAGTGTCCGAGTCTGTTAAGTTAATTTGCGTGAGCTCGGCATGGATGCCGAGATAGCCTCGGTTAAGCCATGGATGGCGCATCTGAGGCGTTAGCTAATTAACTTATAAAGATGAGGGTATAACACTTCTTCGGAGCGGGTAGGAGATCCAAGAGGGAGTAGCCGTTATTCCCTCTTGGCCAGTGCAGGATGGAATCCTGCGATTTTAATCCAAACTGAATTTGGAAATCACAACTTAAGAATACTTAATATTCATATCAATTAATGGCTCACGAGAACCTTTCTCTGCACGTAAACGGGCTAAATAACGTTCCCAGATCTCTACTTGATGGGTGCCAAATTCATGCAATAATTTCCATGAGAATAAGCCTGTGTCATGGCCGTCATCAAAAATGATTTTTACCGCATAGTTGCCTACTGGTTCAATACCCTTGATGTTTACGGCTTTTTT
The DNA here is from genome assembly GCF_041468785.1 of Shewanella sp. 10N.286.52.E4. Classification (NCBI taxonomy): domain Bacteria; kingdom Pseudomonadati; phylum Pseudomonadota; class Gammaproteobacteria; order Alteromonadales; family Shewanellaceae; genus Shewanella; species Shewanella sp. 10N.286.52.E4. Next base: position 100,941 of record NZ_JBFRJJ010000021.1, on the reverse strand, counting down.
GTGGGTGACTAAAATCGGATTACCATGGCGCTGCACTTCTGCAGACGGAGAGTTAACTCTTAGCATTTCACAAGTGATGTTAAAGACATCACCGTTATCAAAAGTAACCTCAAGTAACTTTGATTTACGCTTTAATTTAAGATTAGTAACAACTGGGCTTTTGTCTTGCTGGCTCATGAAATAGCTCTCTTTTAAGATGCTGTCAGCAACAGTTAAGTTAGCTTGCTGGCAATGATAGACAATAAAAAAGGTGATAGGCCATTGTGGCACTAATCACCTTTATTTTGCTAATCCTGTCGATGCTAAATTAGTTTTAGATCACAGAACGTTTTAGCTTACTGAAAAAGTAAATTCAAGCAGCGCTTAAAGAATAAAGCGGCTTAAGTCTTCATCTTCAACCAAGGTATCTAGATGATCTGTTACATAAGCTTCGTCAATCACAAAGGTGCTACCGGACTTCTCTGATGCATCGTATGAGATTTCTTCCATCAGCTTTTCCATTACGGTATGAAGACGACGTGCACCGATGTTTTCAGTGGTTTCGTTAACCTGCCAAGCGGCATGGGCAATTTTTTCAATACCTGATTCAGCAAACTCAACTTTAACGCCTTCAGTACCCATTAGTGCAACGTATTGCTCGGTTAACGAAGCGTGTGGCTCAGTTAAGATACGTTTAAAGTCATCAGCTGTTAATGCGCTAAGCTCAACACGAATAGGTAAACGACCTTGAAGCTCTGGGATCAAGTCAGATGGTTTTGACATCTGGAAAGCACCAGAAGCAATAAACAAGATATGATCAGTTTTCACCATGCCGTGTTTAGTGGTAACGGTACAGCCTTCAATTAATGGCAGTAAGTCACGTTGCACACCTTCACGTGATACATCAGGACCTGAACTTTCGCCGCGCTTACAAATTTTGTCGATTTCATCTAAGAATACAATACCGTTTTGTTCAACCAAATCGATAGCTTGTTCTTTCATGTCTTCTTGGTTGACTAGTTTGGCGGCTTCTTCTTCGATAAGTAGCTTAAAGGCTTCTTGAATTTTCACCTTCTTGCGGTTTTCTTTAGTCTGGCCCATATTTTGGAACATACTTTGAAGCTGGTTAGTCATTTCTTCCATGCCAGGAGGAGACATAATTTCAACGCCAACTTGCGGTGCTGCTAAATCAATATCAATCTCTTTATCGTCTAGCTGGCCTTCACGTAATTTTTTACGGAAAATTTGACGAGTATTTGAGTCATCTTTTTGTTCAGTATTCCAGTCATCTTTTGGCTTTGGTAGCAAGACATCTAGGATACGTTCTTCAGCAAGTTCTTCTGCGCGGTGACGGCCTTTTTTCATTTGCTGTTCGCGTGTCATCTTGATGGCTGAATCCGTTAAGTCACGGATGATTTGTTCAACTTCTTTACCGACATAACCCACTTCAGTAAATTTAGTGGCTTCAACTTTAATGAAAGGCGCGTTAGCAAGTTTTGCTAAACGACGTGCAATTTCAGTTTTACCGACACCAGTTGGGCCAATCATTAAGATGTTTTTTGGCGTCACTTCTTGACGAAATGATGCTTCAAGTTGCATGCGTCTCCAGCGGTTACGCAAAGCAACAGCAACTGAACGTTTTGCATTTTGTTGACCAATGATGTGCGAGTCTAATTCGTGGACAATCTCGCGAGGGGTCATTTCAGACATAAATAATTCCTTACGTTCAATTTAGTAGTCGATTTGCTCAACCGTTTTGTGTTGGTTGGTATATACGCAAATATCACCAGCAATGGTGAGTGACTTTTCAGCAATTTCTCGCGCTGACAAGTCAGTGTTTTGTAGTAATGCTAAAGCAGATGCATGGGCGAAATTACCACCTGAACCAATAGCAATTAAGTCATGCTCAGGTTGCACTACATCACCGTTACCAGTAATGATTAATGATTCTTTAGTATCTGCAACAATTAGCATGGCTTCTAGGTTGCGAAGCATTTTGTCGGTACGCCAATCTTTAGCCAGTTCGACTGCTGATTTTAATAAGTGGCCTTGATGCATTTCGAGCTTGGTTTCAAAGCGCTCAAAAAGAGTAAATGCATCAGCTGTCCCGCCAGCAAAGCCAGCGATTACTTTATTTTGGTATAAGCGACGCACTTTACGCGCATTGCCTTTCATGACGGTATTGCCGAGGGAAACTTGGCCATCACCAGCGATGACAACTTGATTATTGCGGCGAACAGAAACGATAGTAGTCACGGTAAATCCTCTTAACGACGGCAGCAGTAAAATTGAGTCTGCTGCTGGTTGATAAAACAGATATGGGGATGGTTAGAATAAATTCAAGGCGATTAAAGGGATTGATTCAGTTATATTGTCTTTTGATTACATAATTATAATCTGCAAAATAGCTTGATGGTTTTCAGGTAACTAATTTGCCAAGCATATGAAATTGTTTGGCGAAATATAGAGTAAAAGACTAAGGAAAGTTGTATCTATGTCAAAAAAAGGAATATTGGCACTATCTGTAGTGATAGGCCTAGCTGGTATATTTTTTTATTTCAATCATCAGACTCAAGCCCCTTCTGTAAAAAGTCCCGAGTTAACTGCCCCTGTATTATCAGTATTACCGCATGATATTGTCATGGACCCACAACGATTACTTGATGACCCTACTTTAAGTACTGTTGAAGTATTGGCTTCACTAAATGAGATTAAAGCGCAGTGTCGTAAAATGAATGGCGATTTTAGCGCTCAAATTGGGCAAATACATCAAATTATAATCACAGCTTTAGAGCAATCCCTTAAGGATGGTAAAACAGTTAGGGAGTTACTGGCTTATGAAGGGCAATATACAACTCATTATAATGGCTTTGACGATTTACTGCTGAAAGCTCAAGTTAATTTAGCCAGAGAAAAACAAACGATAACGAGTGATGTGGCAGTTCTTGCTAATTGGCAAGGTTTAGACGTTATCAATGGCTTTAATCAGGATGTTATAACATCAATTGTAACTTCAATGGGCGGAATGAGTTCTGAACGTCCAGCAATGACAATGAAGTTTGAGGTTAAGCCTGACATCACTGCTGATGATTTAGCTTTGCTATTAAGCAATCAAGATAACTTTAATACCTATTTAGACTCCTTTATTCAGATTGAAAATACTGCCGCGATTTCGCCATCAATGCTTTTTGTTGCTATAGCAACACAGATGTCTATTGAAGATTTTACGCTTGAAGCAAACGCCAAAACGTTTACCGTTAATGATGTGGCTTTGGCGATAAGAAACCAACTACCTAGTGAGTACATTGAAGTATTACTCAATAATACGACGGCATATGATGAGTTCCCTGCTTTCATTCAAGACCGAGATGGAGCAGGTATTGACGATAGGGGCGGTACTTATTACAACTTGGCTGATGTTGCTGTGAGTGAGTTTGATTTAGCCACACTAAAGTTGTTAGCTAATAAAGGTGTTAAGCCTACCAATGAGCCTGGTATTTTTACCGCAATGGATATTGCGTTATTAAACCTTCCAGAGAACCAAGAGGAGCTTAATGGAGGTACCTCTTTAAATCAGTATGTTGACACCCTTACTTACCTCAAAAATCAGGGGTATAAAGCGCATGGCGTGGCAATGGAACGTGCTAATCAAGAGAATGAAGTTCACTTTAGACCTCCTTATTTAGTCGGCTTCAGATTTACTACACCCATTAAAGGTCTAGGATTAGAGGAAGTCATCAATGACATTGAATTAATCGATGATAGTACCTCAATTGTACCTGCCGCAGTTGATGACTCATTAGTCTCACAAGCGATTATCGCGGCTGATGAAAGGAAGCAACTGCTAGCTGCCCAACGTGCACCTTGCGGTCGTATTGAGCAAGATTTACATGATGCACAGCAGTTTGCTACACCACAAAGTATGGTTGAAATAGTTAAGTCATTAATGAAGCAAGAAGTTGATGTTGGTGCTGAATTACATCGTATTGATCCCGCATTAATTACAGTGTGGCACCAACAGCTGTTGTATCAAAACCAGCGTAATGAGGCTGCAAGTGTTGAAAATGAGTTTAAGCATTTAATAAAGCAGAACAGAGTGGATGAGGCTGTTATATATGCGTCCACTTATACGCTAACTCAATCAGAAACTGATTTCTTATTACACCATGTGGTTAAAGATGAAAGTTTGACAATCGTTTGGCTGTCTCGAATGCTGCCGAAGAAACCAAGTGGTTTATCGATGTTTGGTGGATTGCCATTGAATAAATGGCAGTCTTTACAAGATGAAAAGTTTGATTTTGCGCTCGAAGACACGTGGGGAAATGATCTGTTTACTGTGGCGGCTCAAAAATCAGTAGAGCATGTTGATTGGTTATTAAAATATGGCCTCAAGCCGAATATGGACATGTTAGGATTAGATCCGTTTGACCTTGCCCTTGAAGATAGTTATAAGCAGCGGAAGTTAACTCAAGCCACTATTAGACTTAGCCAGTTTGTCGATAAAATAGAGCCGAGTCATTTAGCACGAATTGCCCGTTTGAAAGTGTTTTCCCCTGAGGAATATCAAGCATTAACTGATATTAATAAGCAGTTTATGGTGACTGATGAGATTGAAATGAATCAATATCGGCAGGTGAAAATGTACTTCTAGAAAAAAAAGCGACTGAATACAGTCGCTTTTTTATGGGGTGAATATTTGAAATTAATATTCCCACAACCAGATCTGGCAGCCATTTATGCCTGCACGTTGCAGTTTATGCCTTGCACGTTCAGCGGCGCGTTTTGACTCAAATGGGCCAAGAATGACTTTATGCCAAACGCCTGTAGTACCTTGAGTCGCTCTTACTTGGGCTTCAAGACCTTGAAAAGCAATCATGGCTTTCATTTCTTCAGCGGGTTCGAGCTTTCTGAATGAAGCGCACTGCATTTGATATGGGCCTTTAGACTTGAGTGCGTCTTCAGGTACGTCGATATCAATGCTTTTGTTTGCTAATTCTTCTAAGTAAGTCCACTCTTCCGTTGGTTTTGGTGGAAGGGCATTAGGATCTTTCTTAGCAGGTTTAGATACCGGCTTTTCAACTGTTTTAGTTGCTGGAGTCACCTGTTCAGTGGCATTGTCTGAACTACCATTAATAGACCATAAAAAGTAACCAAAACCAACAACCAGTGCAATAACAATAAAGGTCGGCAAATATGGAATAGAACGCTGTTGCTGCGCTTTTTTTCCTCTAGATGCCGGACGCTTTTTAGGACTAGGCTTTTTATTAGCGTAATCTCTGCTCATGTTACATACGCTCTAGCGTTTCGATACCTAACAGAGATAATCCTGTTTTTAGTGTCTTAGCGGTAAGTTGCGATAATAGTAAACGGCTTTGCTTTTGCTCTTCAGTTTCAGCAGCAAGAACTGGGCAAGCTTCATAGAAACTTGAGAACTCACTGGCTAGCTCATAGACATAAGCACACATCACGTGAGGTAAGCCCTTTTCGGTCATGCGGGTTAACACTTCACCAAACTGAGCAAGCTTAGTACCAAGTTCTTTTTCTTTATCGTGTTCAAGTACGATTTTAGCTTGGCTCAAGTCTATGTTTTCAGCTCGTTTGAAAATACCAGCGACACGAGTGTAGGCATAAAGTAAGTAAGGCGCGGTATTGCCTTCAAAGCTGAGCATTTGTTCAAAGCTAAAGATGTAGTCACTGCTGCGGTTCTTAGAAAGGTCAGCGTATTTCACTGAGCTAATACCAACTACGCGGGCGATTTCTAATAGTGTGGCTTCATCCATATCTGGATTCTTGCTACGGACTAGTTCGATTGCACGGGTATTGGCTTCATCAAGTAGGTCAACAAGCTTAACAACACCACCACTACGAGTTTTAAATGGACGGCCATCAGGGCCATTCATAGTACCAAAACCTGTATGCTCTAATGATAAACCTTCACGAACAAATCCAGCGGTTTTAGCAAGCTTGAACACTTGCTGGAAATGCAGTGCTTGGCGTAAATCGACAAAATATAAAGCGCGATCAGCTTTTAATACATTTGAGCGGTAACGCATAGCGGCTAAGTCAGAGGTGGCGTATAAGTAACCGCCATCTGCTTTTTGAATAATGACAGGTAACGGCTCACCTTCTTTAGTGCGGAATTCTTCTTGGAATACCACTTTGGCGCCATTACTTTCGCTGAGTAAGCCTTTAGCATCGAGGTCGTTAACCACTTGCTCAAGGTCTGCGTTGTATGCACTTTCACCGTGTACGTCTGCGCGAGTTAAGCTCACCCCTAAACGCTCATATACCTCATGACAATGATGCAGTGAGATATCGTTAAATTCTTGCCATAACTTATTGCAGTACTCATCACCTGATTGTAATGAAACAACGAGGTTACGCGCACGAGTGGCGAACTCTTCTGACTCATCAAAGCGGACTTTAGCAGCACGGTAAAAAGTTTCTAGGTCTGAAAGTTCAAGTTCAGCTTGCTCACCGTTGGCTGCACGTAATTCTTCCATATAGGCTAATAACATGCCGAATTGGGTGCCCCAATCACCAACATGGTTTTGACGTATCACGTCATGACCTAAAAATTCCAGTGCACGAACGACACTGTCACCAATGATGGTTGAGCGTAAGTGACCTACGTGCATTTCTTTGGCAAGATTTGGTGAAGAGTAATCTACAACGATGGTTTGTTTAGTCGGCAATGTCACGCCTAAAGTATCATCGTTAAGTGCATCTTGTAGTTGATTGGCCAGTGCGTTTTCATCAATAAAGAAGTTAATAAACCCTGGGCCTGCGATTTCAACTTTAGCGACATGGCTAGAAGCAGGTAAATTGTCGATGATTAATTGGGCAATATCGCGGGGATTCTTTTTAGCGACTTTTGTCAGCATCATCGCCAAGTTAGTGGCTAAATCTCCATGAGTTTTATCTTTAGTTCGCTCCACCTGAATACGAGCCTGAAAATCAGCTGGGACAAGGCCTTGTTGCTTGAAAGATTCGATGGTTTGTTCTAGTAAAGATGCAATATGTGATTTCATGGGCGTTTATTAGCACTGACTTAAAGTGAAAGACTGGGGTAACCGACTATTTTAGCCGCTATTGCTATGCAATTGCTATCTCGAAGAGTCAATTATTCGAGATTTTTTTGATTTGAAATAAATAGCAGCATAATCGGCTGATTTTGCATTACGAGCTATGTTGCAATAAGGCCGATGTTGGCAAAGCGAGCGAAGCTGCCATAAGAGGTATGCTGCAACAATATTACATCAAATCTTGTGGATCTCTGTCGATGCTCCAGCGGCAGCGTTTGCTTTCTGTGAGCGCTTCGATTTGCGGTAAAATTTGCTCAAACTCCTGCTGCAAACGTTGACGGTTTTTAGCTTGAAACAATAATTGACGGCGATATTTTCCCGCTTTGCGATCAAGTGGTGCTGGCATGGGCCCAATGACTTCAAAATCTTTATCTTGGGGTAATAAATTCGCCACTTGTTGCAAAAAATTGTCGGCATCTTCAGCTAAGTGGGCATCAGCGCGAAGCAGTACCATGTGCCAAGCTGGTGGAAGTAACGCTTGTTGGCGCTCTTCTAGCTGAGCTCGGGCAAATTTCCCATAACCGTTTTTGAGTAAGTCATGCAAAATAGGGTTTTCGCTTTGGTGGGTTTGCAGTAATACTTTTCCGGGTTTGTCTGCACGACCTGCACGGCCTGATACTTGAGTATAGAGCTGAGCAAAACGCTCCGGTGCTCTAAAATCGGCACTAAACAATGCCCCATCAACATCCATTAAACCGACCAATGTGACATCAGGAAAGTGATGTCCTTTGGCTAGCATTTGGGTGCCGACTAATATTTTATACTCACCTTTTAAAATGCTATTAAGCTGCTTTTCTAATGAGCCTTTTTTACGGGTGGTATCACGATCTATTCGCACCACTGGGTATTGCGGAAACTCTTGCTCAAGAGCTTGTGCCAGTTGCTCCGTGCCTGTTCCGTGCCCCATTAACATCGTACTGCCACACTCATGACACTGGTGTGGGATAGCATATTGATTACCGCAATGGTGACAGCAAATCTCATTTAAACCCTGATGCACAGTAAAGAAAGCGTCACAACGATCGCACTCGTGTAAATGGCCACATTCATGACATAAAAGTGCAGGGGAAAATCCGCGGCGATTTAGAAACAGTAAGACTTGATTGCCTGCATCAAGGTGCATACGCATCTCGTTAATCATCGAGGCTGACATGCCTGACTTTAGCGGTTGGGAGCGGATATCAATGATACCTTGCTTAACCTTTTGAGCTGCGCCTGCTCGTTCTGCGAGTTCAAGGTGGGTGTATCGCCCTGAAATGGCATTTTGTAAGGTTTCTAGCGATGGGGTCGCCGAGCCAAGTATTACTTGTACTTTTTCTAAGTGACCACGCATAACCGCGAGGTCACGGGCATGATAACGCACACCTTCTTGTTGTTTGAAGCTGCTGTCATGTTCTTCATCGAGAATAATCAGCCCAGGATACGCCATTGGCGTAAATAACGCTGAGCGAGTACCAATGATAATTGCCGCTTCACCACAGCGAGCCTGTCGCCAAGCTTCGAGGCGTTGGTTATCAGTTAGCGCCGAGTGAATAACGGCAATAGTGACATCAAAACGACGCTTAAAACGGTTAATCGTTTGCGGGGTTAAGCCGATTTCAGGCACTAAAATAAGTGCCTGTTTACCTTGTTTTAAAATGGTTTCTAAAATCGACAAATAGACTTCTGTTTTACCTGAACCAGTGATACCTTCAAGTAAGCTGCAATGAAACCCTTTTTGTTGATTTAACACTGAAACAGCAACGGCTTGTTGCTTGTTGAGCTTTAAAGGCGTTTCAGTCATATTAAGTTGTTCACGCCAACTTAAATCGGTTTCATTAACGACGAGCTGACGCTCAACCCAGCCTTTATCTTCAAGGGCTTTTAGAGCCACTTTACTGAGTTCTTGGGTGGTGAAGTCATCTTGGCTAATGGATGATTGCTGGAGTAATTCAAACAGCTTTTTTTGTGCTGGTGCACGTTTTAACACGCTAATGTCGACAGCCTTACCTGCATCATTAAGACTAAAAAAAGTGACGGTTTGTGGTTGAGCACTTAAGCCTTTACGTAATGCAACGGGCAGTGCCTGACTGAGCATTTGCCCTTGGCTTGCAAAGTAATATCGTGCAGCCCACAAGGTCAACTTATAAAGCGATTCAGGCAGTAAGGGGGTTGTGTCCAGTAGCTCAGAAAAAGGTTTAATCTTATTGGCTGGTACGTCGCACTCTTGTTTAATCGCAGTGATTAAGCCTACAAGTTGTTGTCTACCAAAAGGAACTTTTACCCGCAGTCCAAGCTGTATTTGTGATACGTTGGATTCAGGAACTTGGTAACTAAAGGTTTGCCGCATTGGAACGGGCAGAGCAACCTCAACAAACACAGGCATAATTCATCATCATTAAGAATTGAGAAGGTCTAGTTTACTAGAGCCTGAACATAAAGAAATAGGATAAGAGAAAATTGATGTCAAAAGGAATATTCAATAAAGCTGTATTGGCTCTATCACTTTTTTTATTTTCAGTTGTGGCTCAAGCTGCAATGAGCCACATCAGTATCAACAGTCGTCAATTTGAAGTCGGCCAGCATCCAAAAATCAAACTGAATATTGTCGCGGGTAGAAATGACTTCTCTCGAATTAGCTTTCACCTTCGCCAAACTAATGGTTCAAAAGAGGTGATGGAAGAACTGATGGTTCAGCCTATCAGTGGCTATATGTTATTTGCGATTGGTGTGGATGAAGTGACCGACCCCAATGCTAAGCTTATTGTCAGTGAGTATAAGGGCAATAGCTGGCGCCAATATGCTGTATTGCCGGTATTTGATTCGCCTTTTATAAAAATTACCGACAAGACTGAAGTTAGAATTGATACGCGTAATCAACCTAAAAAAGTCGCTCCAATGCCTTATTCGGGTGATAAGATTGCACAGTCTACAGCCGTTAATAAACCACAAGCTGAATCCCATAACATAGTGAAAAAATCTATACCCATTGGTGCAGTGAGTAGATCGGGTTCAACTCCTACTGTTAGTGCGGACTGTATGATTGAGCGTGCGCCTTCTGATACCTTGTGGCGCATTGCATCTCGTTATCAAAAGCAATGGAACACCAATGTATATGGTGCGATGTTGGCAATTTATGATGCCAACCCCAATGGTTTTTCAAAGCAGAAGATTCATTTGATTAGACAAGATGTGACACTGAATTGCCCGTCACAAACTGAATTAAATCAATATGTAAACAAGTCAGAAGATAAGGCTGCCTTTGAGGCCTTACAGCAGCAACATAGAGCAAATTAATTTTCACTTGTTTGACTTGGACAGATACTGTACTATTGCGCGCCTTAACGCTATTGTTATGAACGCATGTGGTGCTCAACTTCGGGTTGGGAGAGCGACATGGCCTGCTATTGAAGGTAATCCAAATGAAATCAGGTATCCACCCAGACTACGCTGAAGTAACTGCAACTTGTACTTGTGGTAACGTAATTAAAGTAAACTCTACTGTAGGTAAAAACTTACACTTAGACGTATGTGGTGCATGTCACCCGTTCTACACTGGTACTCAGAAAGTTGTTGACACCGGTGGTCGTATCGACAAATTCAACAAGCGCTTTGGTGCACTTGGTAAGAAGTAATTGCGACTGCAATTATTTTAAGAAAAAGACGCCTTCGGCGTCTTTTTTGTTTTAAGATCAAATTCCTTTCAAAAAAATTAATTTTTTAGTTATAAATTATGTTGTGCCGCTTAGGTTAATAATATTGTTATTTAGGCAAACTATTTGTAACTTTATGAAGCTATTTCCGCTTTTTTATGTCAAATCTTGTTATTTTTCTACAATTTTAAGTCTTTGATTCTTATTGTGATGATTAATTTAAGCTTGAAAAATTATGACTTGATTAAATTCTGCTGATTAAAGATAACTTTTGTTAAATTTTCATTTATACTGCCTGCCAAAGCGCTTAATAGCTCCTTGTGATACTTTCTTAGTATTTTGCTTATTGGGTGTTTTGACTGAATTTAACTTTATTTCGCAGTATAAATTGCCTCATTCAGGAACATAAAATGTCTGACTTTCGCCAGCAAGCTCTCGATTATCATGAATTTCCAATTGCAGGTAAAACTGCAGTTAGTCTTACTAAACCCGCTCAAACGAGTCATGACCTGTCGCTGGCCTATAGTCCAGGTGTTGCTGAGCCAGTAAGAGAGATAGCGGCGAACCCTGATGATGCTTACCGATATACCAATAAAGGTAATACTGTTGCAGTTATCTCTAACGGTACCGCTATTTTGGGGCTGGGTAACTTAGGTCCGCTAGCATCAAAGCCTGTTATGGAAGGTAAAGCATTATTGTTCAAACGTTTTGCCAATATCGACTCGACAGATATTGAAGTGAAGCACAGAACCACAGCTGATTTCATTAACACGGTTGAATCGATTGCTGATACGTTTGGCGGGATTAACCTTGAAGATATCAAGGCCCCTGAATGTTTTGAAATTGAGCGTGAACTTATTGCCCGTTGTAATGTGCCTGTTTTTCATGACGATCAGCATGGTACTGCGATTGTGACAACCGCAGGTATGATCAATGCGTTAGAAATTCAAGGTAAGAAAATCGAAGATGCCGTCTTTGTTTGTCTTGGTGCTGGCGCTGCAGCGATTGCGTGTATGACCATGATGGTAAAATGTGGTGCGCAACGCGAAAATGTTTATATGCTTGATAGACAAGGTGTGATTCATACCCGTCGTGAAGACATTAATGAATATAAAGCATTGTTTGCTAATAATACGGATAAACGCACTCTACAAGATGTGATTAAAGATGCTGACGCATTTTTAGGTTTATCGGGTGCAGACTTATTAACCGCTGATGATATTGCTTTGATGGCGCCAAATCCGGTTATTTTTGCATGTTCAAACCCAGACCCTGAAATTAAGCCTGAATTAGCACACGCGACTCGCAGTGACTTGATCATGGGCACTGGCCGCAGTGATTACCCTAACCAAGTGAACAATGTGTTGTGTTTTCCTTTCATCTTTAGAGGTGCATTAGATGTACGCGCATCTGAAATAAACGATGAAATGAAAATTGCTGCGGTTAAGGCGTTAGCAGCGATTGCTAAAGAGCCTGTTCCTGCTGAAGTGTTAGCAGCTTACCCTGATGTTAATTCAATGAGTTTTGGCCCTGAATATGTGCTACCAAAACCAATGGACCCACGTTTATTGAAAAATATTGCCAGTGCAGTGTCTCAAGCTGCAATCGATTCAGGTGTAGCAGTGCTCAATACTGTTCCTACTGAATATAAGCTATAAGTAATAGCACAGCACAGTGAGAGAAAAAGGGCGTTAGCCCTTTTTTTGTATCTACAATTAATCTAAAACAGATAGAGTTTGCGTTTTACTAGCTGCTACTGAATAATCAATCTCAGTTAAGTGGATGTTATCGCTAACCAATCGTTAAATATGATAGATAGAATTGCGCTTATAGCAGGACGCCGATAAATGAAGTTAACCAAAATTTTGACTACAAAGTTAACCAGTTTTTGGCTGTTATCATTGACTGCGGTTGGTGCTATTTTCTTTATTGGTGCATTAGTTAGCTTTGTTCAACTGACATACAAATTTCAACAGCAAAAAGTGACCCAGTTAGAGACGATGCTGGTACAACATTACCAACCCGATAGTCATTGGGATTTACACGCTTGGCTACCTCCGATTTTAATTGCTTACAACGCAAACAGTTTCAAGTTAACTCAAGGCGATGACATCGTATTTGAGTATTACTCGCCAACACCGCAAAACAATCCCACCATATACAAGCACATTATTGATCCCAAAGCGGATACAGCAATGGAACTTAAGTTGCCGCAACCGTATTTATTGCATCAATTAGGTTGGTATGAACTCTTAATTATGCTTGTATCACTTGTGGCTATTGGGCTTTTTGTTCGTTATGGATTGAGATGGTTTACACATGAATTGGATGGAATTGAGCAGATAGCGCAGCGCAGTAAACTGGTTCTAGATGGTAAACATGCCGAGGCGTTAAGTGCGGCGGGTAATGGCCGACCGAGATTAATTAATCGTGCAATGACCAAATTGTTAGAGCAATTACAAGATGCGCAAAAAGAGCGTGGACGCTTTGATCAGTTTATTCGCTCAAAAACCTTTTTAGACCCTAGCACCCGCATTGGCAATCGCATTTTTTTTGAAAATAGGCTTGAAGCCTTAACCCATCACAACTGTATGATTGCCCATGGCGCTGTGATGCTAATTAATTTTGATGACTTAGACCTATTGCAACAGCAAGAGGGGGATGAAGTTATCAATGAACAATTGAATGATTTAGTTCAAGCCATCAGTACATTACTGCAACCTTATGAGGATGTTGTTTTCGCTCGTTATGACTTTAATCAGTTCGCAATAGTCGTGCCTCAAGCCTCGTTAGCTGAAGCTGATACCTTAGCGAACAAACTGCTAAAATTAGGCATTAGCCAATTAAAAAATCAATCAGATACACAAGACAATTATGTTCATTTAGGAGCTGCATTTTATAAAGCTGGCGACATGCAGGAACAGGTGCTTGAAGAAGTCGATATGGCGCTTAAAGCTGCGCAACTACAACGGACCAATAATTGGTTTATGTACGATAAAGGCGCAGTGGATAAAGAAATTGCCAAGGGCTCTGTTCGCTGGAGAAGTTTTTTAGAAAACACTTTAGTTAACCGCCGCTTTGTAGCGATAACTGAGAATGTTATCGACAGTGATGGCCATGCTTGCCATAAAGAAGTATTTAGCCGAGCGATTGATAACCAAGGTAACGAAATTAGGGCGACATTGTTTATCCCTATGGCCAATAAGTGTGGCTTAATGCCGCAAATTGAAAGGCAGTTGATTGAAACCGTGCTATTTGAGCTTATGGCACACAACAAAGACAGCTTTAGTATCAATTTGAGTTATGACTCATTAACCAGTCGAGCTTTCATACGTTGGTTAAGAACCACGTTAATGGAACAGCGACATCTTGCCTCGCGGCTGATATTTGAGGTATCAGAAGATATTGTGGTTAAGCATCAACAAGATTTGATGGAAAATTTGAATTTGCTTCGCAAAATAGGAGCGAGGCTATGTGTTGATCATGTTGGGCTGCAAGTGGTTGGCACGCATTACATTCAAGAGTGTCACTTTGACTTAGTCAAATTGCATCGCTCTATTATTCATCAAATCCATCTGAAATCCGAAAACCAACTATTTATTAGAAGCCTCATTGGGGGGTTATATCGCGCTGAAGTGCAGGTTTTTGCTGAAGGTGTGAGTCGTTTTGAAGACTGGCAAACCTTGAAGATTTTAGGGGTCAGTGCAGCCCAAGGTGATTACTTTAACCAATAAACTTCCTATCCTGCTTACCTTTAAATGCAAATCTAATACTGGATTGGTACAAGATTTGTATTAATCATCTACCGCGTCAATTTATACAACTTAATAACCTAATAGTGTGTCAGGTTGTGACCTTGTTGTGGCTTTGGATCTTGAGAATTAACAAATAACATTCTATCTTAAGTGTATACACTTTCATTGCTGTTATTTTTCTATAAAATTAAGTGATTAGCGGTTAATATGTCATACGATATTTTTTTGACATGCTTTTTAATGCTAACTGTTCTTTCTGTTACACACTTGTTGGTGTATCTGGTTTAAGTGAAAGCGTCATCGTTACATTTTTATAGCGGATATTTTTTATTTTTATATCGTCTCTTCGCTGATTATCAAGGCACAGGTTTTTGAATGAAAAATGGTTTTTTAAGTAAGTTGACATTCTGGCGCCAAACTCAAGCATCTACTGAACTTGGGTTGTATATCAGTGCGGACTCGATCTGTGTATATCAAGGCGAAATTAACACTGAAGATGAGCAAGATTCTGATCTTGAAACTCAAAATCAAACAAAGTCGGATATATCAGGGATTACTAAAAAAATTGCCTTTAATGGTGAGAATTGGACAGAAGCATTTGCCGAGATAAAAGATATTTTCGGTCATGCAAAGCTGAAAATTGTATTGGGTGAATCGTTTTATCAATTGATTGTGGTAGATAAACCCAATGTAGAAGCCAATGAGTTAAGCCAGGCATTATTATGGTCGGTAAAAGACTTAGCGACAGAGCCTGTGACCAATATTCAATTGGATTACTTTGAATCATCGCTGACAACCACTGGCAAAATTAATGTCGTTGTCGCAAATAAAATGCAATTGTCGACATTGGCTCAAGCTTGCGAACAACACGGTTTTACCATTGAAGGTATTAGCATTGAAGAACTAGCAATGCCGTTGCTGTTTGATGATGCTTCAACCCATATGGTGGTAAGTCACGTACCTGAACATGATTTATTGCTAACAGTGGTTAGAGAAGGTGAATTATTCATGCAGCGTCGAGTGAGAGGTTTTGCTCAAATCGATAAAGCCACAGCCGCCGACTTACAATATGGTTTAGCTGATAATTTAAGTCTCGAAATTCAACGTTCAATGGACTATTTCGAAAGCCAATTAAGGCAAGCGCCTGTTGGTTCTATTGATTTATTAATCGGCGGTGAATCTCAAGCATTGGTGCCATTAGTGGCGCAGAATTTTAATCAAAAAGTCAGTACCACTGACCATGAGTCGGTGACTGAGCATCTAGCCATGATGGCTTTCAAAGCGTTAACGCGAGGTGCTGTGTGATAAAAACCACAATTAACTTATATAGCGCTGACTTACTGCCTGCAAAATTAAGGCTGTCATTTCAACGAATGATGATGATGGTGGCGGGATTACTTGTTATCAGCTTTGTGAGTTGGATGCTTGGCTATTGGTTGGTTTCGAATGTGGAAGCTGACAGGGCTAAGGTATCAACAGAAAAACAGCAGTTAGATACGCAAAAGCAGCAACTAGAATTACAAGTTTCTGCGCGTGTTCCAGAGCCTGAACTGGTTGCAAGAGTCGAATTAGAGCAGCAGCGTTTAGAATTGAAAAAACTATTATCTACTGAAATAAACCAAAGAGATAATGTCATCAGTCGTGGCTATTCAAGTTTGTTGACTGATTTGGCGAGTGTTTCAGATGGCTCTGTATGGCTTAGCCACATAGCAGTAAACGAACAGCGATTTGAGTTTGAAGGCTTTGGTTCTAAACCCCAAAGTATCCCTAAGTGGGTTGAGGCTTTAAAGCATACAGAAACGCTCAAAGGCTATGCTTTTTCGACCATGACGATGAACCGTGGTGATTCGCAACCGTTAGCCTTTAAATTATCTAGCACTCCTGAAGTGGAGGCTAAACAATGAAACAATTTTGGCAACAATTAGAATCCAAGTTCGATGTGCTAAGCCAGCGAGAGCGTGTACTCATTACTGTTGCAGCACTAGTACTTATTGGCATGGTCGTTTATCTACCTGTTGAGAGCGTATTTAAAGAAAGACAAAAACTTTCAAGACAGCTTGTCCAAATTGAAGCGGAAAATGACGTTTCAAAACAACAAATTGATTTATATCAGCAACGTTTAGCGATGGATCCTAATACTGATTTTCGTAATCGTTTAAGCCATATTGAACAACAAACTCAATTAATTGATGCTGATTTAGATGCGCAAATGGTTTCAATGGTTCCAGCGAGTTATATGCCGACAGTACTCACAAATCTATTAGGCCATGTTCAAGGGGTAAAATTACAATCGTTTGCTTCTATCGCACCGACACCTCTACTACAGGTGGGTGAAGAACACAAAATGAACCTCTACAGTCACGGTATTAAATTGACCTTAGAAGGCAGCTATTTTTCAATTCTAAAATTTGTTGAAGCAATTGAAGATATGCCAGATAAGTTATATTGGAAACGCCTTAATTACCACGTTGACGAACATCCAAATGCGACGGTTGAAATTGAACTTTATACCTTGAGTATTAATAAGGAGTTTATCAGTGTTGCAGAATAAACCGATGTTTATACTCCTTGTATTAGGCCTAACTGCGGTGAGTCAGGTTGCTGATGCCAAAGTGTTAAGGGATCCGACCTTACCTGGGCAAGGGTATGTCACTGTTTCCAGTAATAGCGAACGAGCAGATTCATTAGTACTTAATAGCATTGTAAATAGCGCCAAGCCACATGCCGTCATTAATAATAAGATTGTATTTGTTGGTGACCGCATTGATGGGATAAGAATTGAATATATCGGAAAGAGTTATGTCAATTTATCTGACGGAAGAAAACTTAAACTATTTCAATCGATAACAGAGCGATAGGACAAAAATAATAATGAATTTAATCAAATATGTGACCCCTCTGCTATCTCTTTGTTTACTTGGTTGCCAAACGACAGATAGACCAGATCCTACGACGGCTAAATCTGAATTAAGTCAATCATTGGCTGAAGCAGAAACAGCAAAAAATATCATTCCTCCACCTGCGCAAATGCCTGAAGATGTTCAGCGTGAACTCAATGGTTCAAGCTTGTTAGGCAGCACAAGTCCAACATTGCCAAAAGAGCGCCGTTTTGACGTTTCAGCTAACGATGTTGAAGCAAAAGTGTTTTTCCCAAGTTTAGTTCAGGGCACGCCGTTAAGTGTTGCTGTCCATCCTGATGTGACTGGCACCATTTCAATTTCTCTTAATGGTGTAACACTCTCTGAAGTGATTAAAGTTGTTGAAGATATTTATGGATATGAGGTAAGCCGAGAAGGGCGTATTTTACGTATTTTCCCATCAGGGATGCGCACAGAAACTTACCCTCTAAATTACTTGTATATGGAGCGTGAAGGGCTATCGTTGACTTCGGTCAGCTCAGGGCGTATTTCTGACGGCAATGACAACTCAAATTCGAACTCGAATAACAACTCTTCAAATAGCAGTAGCTCAAATAGCAGTAATAACTCCAATAGCAGTAGCAATAATGACAATACTGATAACACCAATGGCACTTTTATTCGCTCAACAACCAAAACCAACTTTTGGGGTGAGTTAGAAAAAACCTTAGTGTCTATTATCGGTAATACTGGTGGTGGACGCCAAGTTGTAGTTACCCCGCAAGCGGGCTTAGTCACTGTTAGGGCTTATCCTGATGAGTTACGTCAAGTAAGTACCTTTTTAACCAAGGCTGAAACGCATCTTCAGCGCCAAGTTATTTTAGAAGCTAAAATCTTAGAAGTGACTCTATCTGATGGCTATCAGCAAGGTATTCAATGGGATAACGTCTTAGGCCATGCTGGCAGCACTGATATTAACTTTGGTACTTCTCCTGGTTCGGGTTTAAGCGATTCAATTACGAATGTAATTGGTGGTGTGACGTCAATTAGTTTAACTGGCACCGATTTCAGCACCATGATTAGCTTGCTAGATACCCAAGGTGATGTTGACGTGCTTTCGAGCCCTCGTGTTACCGCATCTAATAACCAAAAAGCGGTTATTAAAGTGGGCAACGATGAGTATTTTGTCACTGACGTATCGTCAACTACTGTAGCTGGCACAACTCCAGTCACCACTCCTCAAGTGGAATTAACCCCTTTCTTTTCAGGTATTGCATTAGATGTGACGCCGCAAATTGATGCTGACGGCAATGTATTACTTCATGTGCACCCATCAGTGATTGATGTATCAGAACAAATTAAAGAAATTAAAGTCAGTGGCTCTAGCCTTGAATTACCGTTGGCACAAAGCGAAATTCGTGAGTCTGACACCGTGATTAAAGCGTCTTCAGGTGATGTTGTGGTGATTGGTGGCTTAATGAAGAGCGAAAATATTGAAGTGGTATCAAAAGTCCCATTGTTAGGTGACATTCCATTTATGGGAGAAGCATTTACCAATCGCAGTAAATCGACGGTTAAAACAGAACTTATCATCATGCTAAAGCCGACAGTGGTAGGTGCTGATACCTGGAGTAATGAATTACAACGCTCTAAAGATTTACTAGACCGTTGGTACCCCGAGCAGGAGTAACGGTTAGTACCGTTAAGGATTGCCATGTACCAACAGCATTTTGGTCTAGATCAATTACCGTTTACATTAACCCCAAATACGCAGTTCTTTTTTGGGTTAACGCCTCATGTTGAGGCATTACAGGTATTGCAAACAGCAATCGGAAATGGCGAAGGCTTTATAAAAGTAACCGGTGAAGTAGGGACCGGAAAAACCCTTATCTGCCGTAAGCTACTGAATGAGTTACCCGATAATTATCAATGTGCTTATGTTCCTAATCCATATCTAAATCCTGATGAATTACGTTGGGCATTAGCGACAGAGTTAGGGATTTCGTTACAAGATAATATTAACCAGCAGCAATTAACTGGATTAATTCAAAACCGTTTACTAGAGCTTAATCGCCAAGGGTTAAAAGTCATTTTAGTGTTGGATGAGGCCCAAGCTCTACCCAATAAGAGTTTAGAAACATTAAGACTGTTTACTAACCTAGAAACTGAAAGCACTAAATTGATTCAAGTGGTGTTGTTTGGTCAACCTGAATTAGATAATAGGTTGCAAGACAGTCAATTACGTCAATTAAAACAGCGGATTACTTTTAGCTATAGCTTACGCCCTTTGTTGTGGGATGAGATCCAAGCGTATGTTGATTATCGCCTGTCTATTGCAGGCTATCGTGGCAAAGCACTGTTTAGCGATAAAGATATCAAGTTGATTTCAAGTGCCGCGCGAGGCATCCCACGCTTGGTGAATGTGATCGTTAATAAAGCCTTATTACTTTGTTTTGCTGAAGGCGGTAATAAAGTACTCACTAAGCATTGTAAAGCCGCGATTGTCGATACAGAGGATGCAGAGCCACTGCCGACATCAGTGCAAAATAGAGGATGGTTATACATTTTATTAATCATAGGCGCTTCACTGGTCATGTTATGGGTTACTAATGCTGACTGGTTATCGACGTTAAGAGAGTCAATATGAGCGTTATTAATAAAGTTTTAAAAGACCTTGATAAACAAAAGCAACACTCGGCATCAACGACGGGAGAAACGTCCGATTCTGGCTTTGTGAAACCAGAGGTGCAGTTTACTAGCCAAGTAGAAGCTAATGCACCCGATGAGCAGTCATCCCGAAAAGGGATGTATATGTCGATTGTCATGTTCCTTGCTATATTCCTGATTGGGCTTATGTTTTATCGTCAAGGCGTGCAGCTAAAAAACTTACAACCACTGACTGAAGCAACACAAGAAGAAGCTGAACAGCCGCTCATTGCAGGTTTAGTCGATGAGGATACGCTCACTAGTGACGATCTACCTGACTCAATAACAGACGATGAAAGCCATAGCGTTGAAATTACTAAAACAGCTAATAGCTTAGCTAAATCTGACAATGACTTTAACGAAGAGTCTGAGGTGAGCGCAGATGTAGCTGAAACTGATTTAGCAAGATCTCAGAATTTGCAAACAGTAGCGGTAGAAGCTGTACCACAGGCGAATAAATCCGTGGCAAAAGTTGATTCAAAAAATACTTCGGTCACTGTAAAAGACACATTAGCGCCCTCGTTGGATGATAAAGATAACGGTTCGGTGAAAGTCAGGTTTGCGCAGAATACACGTACCTCAACAATCGTTGAAGATGTGAAGGCCGATGTGGGGAGTAACAGCCGCGCTGCTAAGTCCTCTAAAGCAGAACAAGCTATTGTCTCTAACACGAATGCTGCAACAACAAGCAGTAATAAAGGTGTCATGGCGGTAAAGGAAGTGATACTGACAGATGCTGAGTTAGCGCAAAAGAAATTTGAAATTGCTGAGGTCGCTGAGCAGCAACAGAAAATAGATAAAGCAGTAAAGTATTACTATGAAGCACTAATACTTGAGCCTTCAATGCATCAGGCCAGAAAGCAATTAGCGTCTTTGTATTATGCGTTGAATAACTTAGGCCGCGCAGAACAAATTTTAGCTCAAGGGGTGCAACAATTTCCTGAGGAAATTGAATTGGCCATTTTAAAAGCGAAGGTTGAAAATGCTTCATTTAGCCCTATGAAAGCACTAGATACACTAGAAGCTATCAGTGATAACAGCGACTGGGCTAGAGATAAATGGATTTTACAAAGTGATATTGCCCAAAAGAATAGCCGTTATGAACTGGCTGAGTCAGCATATCGCTCGCTGATAACCATTGAGCCGTCTCAAGCACGCTGGTGGATGGGATTGGCCTACGCGCTAGATTCGCAGCAGCAGTATTCGCAAGCTGCAGATGCATATACAAAAGCTTTGTCTTATCGAGGACTGTCAACTGGCGCTATGACTTATATAGAACAACGATTAATTCAACTTGGAGGTAGCCAATGAAACCAAAACTGAAAATGCGTTTAGGCGATCTTCTGGTTCAAGAACACATTATTACTGACGATCAGTTAACCCAAGCCCTCTCTGAGCAGCGTAATTCAGGTAAAAAGCTTGGTCGTACCTTGATTGACTTGAATTGTATTACTGAAGATCAGTTACTTAAGTTCTTATCTCAGCAGTTAAACTTACCTTATTTAGATATTAGTCGACTGTCGATACCGACTGAAGTCGTTAACCTTATTCCTGAAGTACAAGCTCGTCGTTATCGTGCTTTAGTGGTTGAAGCCACCGCTGATACGGTTACATTGGCGATGAGTGATCCTGCTGACTTGCAAGCCATCGATAACTTAGAAGTCTTTGTCGCGCCTAAAAAAATTACCATTGCGGTTACCCCTGAACAGCAACTATTAGATGCGTTCGATAATTTGTATCGCCGTACGGGTGAAATTGCCAAAATTGCGGGTGAATTAGAAGAAGAGTACGCCGCTGATGACATGTTTGATTTGGCGAGTATTACTGATAGTGATAGCGACAATGAAACGACAGTCGTTAAGCTACTGCAATCTATTTTTGAAGATGCAGTGCAAATGCGCGCCTCAGATATTCACATTGAGCCTGGTGAAAAAGTGCTGAGGATCCGTCAACGTATTGATGGTCAGCTGCATGAGAACACCCTTGATGAAGTCAATATTGCCTCTGCGTTAGTATTAAGATTAAAGCTGATGGCTGGATTGGATATTTCAGAAAAACGTATGCCGCAAGATGGTCGTTTTCATATTGAAATTAAAGGTCATAAGATCGATATTCGTATGTCGACGATGCCGATATATCATGGTGAATCGGTGGTAATGCGTTTACTCGATCAATCCGCGGGTTTATTGACATTGAATGAAACGGGTATGCCAGATCATATCCTGCAGCGAATTCGTAAACAAATTAAGCGTCCTCACGGTATGTTGCTAGTGACAGGTCCTACGGGTAGCGGTAAAACCACGACTTTGTACGGTATTTTGAGCGAGCTCAATAAGCCAGATACCAAGATTATTACGGTTGAAGATCCGGTCGAGTATCAACTGCCACGTATTAACCAAGTGCAAGTTAACCATAAAATTGGTTTAAATTTCTCGAATGTACTGCGAACCACCTTACGTCAAGATCCCGATATCATCATGGTAGGTGAGATGCGTGACCAAGAAACGGTTGAAATTGGTCTTCGAGGCGCATTAACGGGTCACTTTGTATTATCGACTTTGCATACCAATGACGCCATTACTAGTGCATTACGTTTACTTGATATGGGCGCAGCGAGTTATCTTGTCGCAAGCGCGCTACGGGTGATTATTGCCCAGCGATTAGTTCGACGGGTATGTCCGAACTGCATGACAAGTCATCAACCCAATTCAGCTGAGTTGGCTTGGATTAATTCTGTCGCCAAAAAAGACTTCACAGCTGCAACCTACAAAATAGGCACTGGTTGTCAAAGTTGTAATGGCTCTGGTTATCGTGGCCGTATTGGTATTTTTGAAATTTTAGAGCTTGATGAAGCCATGGTTGATGCCATGCGTACGGGGAATCCACAAGATTTTGCTCATGCGGCGAAACAAAGCCCGACGTTTGTGCCATTAGCTGATTCAGCATTTGAGTATTTATACAATGGTATGACTACCATTGAAGAAGTGGCTAAATTAGTTGAAGACGTCAGCGAAATACCTGGTGCAGAAGCGATGTCCAGTAATAGTGGAACTGGGGTGTAATCATGCCGACTTACCAGTATCGAGGACGAAATAATCAAGGCGCATCAGTTGAAGCGTTTATTGATTCAGCTAATGAAAGTAGTGCGGCTGATGCGTTAATGTCTCGCGGCATCATTCCTCTCGAACTGCGTGAAGTGAAACAATCTCAACCTTTTAAGCTTGGCAGTATTTTCGCGAGTAAAGTGTCGTTAGAAGAGTTACAAATTTTCACTCGACAAATGTACTCATTGACTCGCTCAGGTATTCCCATTTTGCGTGCTATTGCAGGTCTTGCAGAAACAACGCATTCACAACGAATGAAAGATGCGTTGAATGATATATCTGAACAATTGACATCGGGTCGCCCTCTGTCGGCAGCAATGAACCAGCATCAAGATGTGTTTGATTCATTGTTTATTTCAATGGTTCATGTGGGTGAGAATACCGGTAAGTTGGAAGATGCTTTTATCCAGCTCTCTGGTTACATAGAACGTGAACAAGAAACCCGCCGACGGATTAAGTCTGCCATGCGCTACCCAATATTCGTACTCATCGCCATTACGATTGCGATGGTGATATTGAATATCATGGTGATCCCTAAGTTTGCCGATATGTTTTCTCGCTTCGGTGCTGATTTACCATGGGCAACTAAATTGTTAATGACGACATCGAGCTTATTTGTCAATTATTGGCATGTCATGCTAGTCGCACTCGTAGGAGCAATTGTTGGCATACGATATTGGCATCATACCGAAAAGGGTGAACGTCAATGGGATAAGTGGAAGCTACATATCCCAGCAGTGGGTTCGATTATAGAACGCTCGACACTCTCACGTTATTGCCGCAGTTTTTCGATGATGTTGGGTGCAGGTGTACCCATGACTCAAGCGTTAAGTCTAGTTGCAGATGCCGTGGATAATAGTTATATGCATGATCGGATTGTCGCGATGAGGCGAGGAATCGAGTCAGGTGAGTCAATGCTTAGGGTGTCAAACCAAAGCGGCCTGTTTACTCCATTAGTGCTGCAAATGGTGGCAGTGGGTGAAGAGACAGGCCAGATCGATCAACTACTTAATGATGCAGCAGATTTCTATGAAGGCGAAGTGGATTACGACCTTAAAAACTTAACAGCCAAACTAGAGCCTATTTTAATCGGATTTGTGGCTTGTATTGTGCTCATTCTAGCCTTGGGGATTTACTTGCCAATGTGGGATATGCTCAATGTGGTTAAAGGGTAACGAGGATGCTGAACTTTGAAAGTAAGCTGTTGTCCACATTGCAGTTAGCAATTAACAAATCTGAGTTGATTGCATAATGCGAAAACAACAGAAGTCAGAAAACGATCTACTGAAGACGTATGCACGTATTATTACGCTGACATTAGTCTTGGTGGTAATGGCTGTGATTGGCACTAAGCATTTTTCTAGTGTGGACAGTATTAGCGCTAAAAGTTTAGAGCTAGAGCATAGCCGTATGTTGTACGTGCTAGCGATGGTAAAGAGCCAATGGCTCAATCAGGGGAGACCTGATTCGCTCAAGCTAAACTGGGAGAATATTACTGTTGGTTCAGGCAATAAACAGCTTAAAACAGATAGCCTTGGCACCAGTTCAAATATTATAAAGATGTCAAAGCAAGGCTGGCCGCAACTTAATGAGCCATCTTCGAAAGGCTGCAAAGAGTTATGGCAACAGTTAATGGCAAGTGATTTGCATGATTTAAAAGCTGCGGTTTCATATCAAAATGAGACAGAAATTTGTCGTTTTTCGACAGAGCAAAGTGGCAGTATTAGCTATCAAGGTATATCAGGAAGAGTGATTTTTATTGATAGCAAGAGCTAATATTTAACTAATACAAATGTTTAAATGTATAAATGGTGCTAAAATTTATTTACAGGATAGCTTTAGCTAGGTAACAATGGTCTTACGACTGTAATTACGGTCTGACAAATGTAAGGCGTAAAATAGGTAACTTATTATGAAATTAAAACAGCAAGGCTTTTCGTTAATCGAATTAGTGATTGTTATCGTGATCCTTGGTTTATTAGCTGCGACAGCGATTCCACGCTTTTTGAATGTCACTGAAGATGCGCAAAATGCCAGTGTTGATGGCGTTGCAGGTGGACTTGCTACGGCTGTTGGGTTCGTTAGAGCACAATGG
Source organism: Shewanella sp. 10N.286.52.E4 (assembly GCF_041468785.1). Lineage (NCBI taxonomy): Bacteria > Pseudomonadati > Pseudomonadota > Gammaproteobacteria > Alteromonadales > Shewanellaceae > Shewanella > Shewanella sp. 10N.286.52.E4. The sequence continues at coordinate 75,727 of NZ_JBFRJJ010000021.1, read as the reverse complement.
GAAGTGGATGGTCGTCGTAATACGTCGGTAATTTTAGATGGTACTGTTGTTTCGTTAGATACGCGTTTTGGCTTTCCAACAGGTACATCAAATACAGATGCGACTTCGATGAGTGATGACACTTGTCAGGAAGTTTTCGATAACGTGCTGCAAAGTGCTCCACGTAATGTAATTTATACTGATGACGCCCGCGATCAACGTTATACCGTTCGAGCTCAAGATGGTATCGGTGGTTCACCTACATCTATTGACGGTACGACAGTGACTGGGATTGATTTGTGTGTCTATCAGCAAGTAGCTTCACTTACGTTAGATCAGACTACCGGTGTACCATCTCCAGCCCCAGATTTAACGACAAGTGGTGCTAAAGGAGTGACATACAACCCAGGCACAGGACAAGTACTTAGTTTCAGTAACGACTAATTACGAGTAATAAGTGAAAGCTGCATTAATTGCAGAGGCTTAAGCTTTAAAAAATTACCACAAAATATGGAATATTGAGTGGAATTGTAATAAACAATTAAATAAACAGATGTACAAAATTTACATATTTTGTTTTCAATAAAGGGTCGACATTATGCAAATCAAACAGAAGCAACAAGGTTTTACATTAATTGAGCTAGTGGTAGTTATTATCATTCTTGGTATTTTAGCTGTTACTGCTGCGCCTAAATTTATTAACCTACAAGGTGATGCTTATAAATCAACACTTGATGGCTTAAAAGCTTCTTTGCAAGGTGCAAATACACTTGTTTATTCTAAGGCTGCGATTGCAGGTGAAGAGAAAACTGACGATACAACTTTAGATTTGAGTGATACAGATACTGTTAATATTGCTTATGGTTATCTTCAAAATGATGGCGCTTCGTTAATATTAGCTTTACAAATAGACACAACTTCGGCTTCTCCAGAATGGACGATTGTTGATGGAGCAGATTTAACTGCAGCAACAGTGTTATATCAGACTAGCTCACCATACAGCTTGGCTGATGGCAAAGATTGCCATGTTGAATATACCCCAGCACAATCTGCAGGTTCACTCCCTACATATGAAGTAAAAGCTGACGATTGTTAATGATGTGATATTTAAAAAGCCCGCATTACAGCGGGTTTTTTTATGTCTAAATATAAATTATGAGAGTATTTTTGTACCTTTGGTAACACACTTTTAATATGAGGTGGTGATAAAATTGTTGTGATAAAGGAATAAGCTCGTGAACAATATATATTGTTTCATACGGGCTGTAGTTGTTCTATTTTAATGAAGGTTTTCAAATGCAAAAACAGCAAGGTTTTACGTTAATTGAGTTAGTTGTGGTTATCATCATTTTAGGTATTTTAGCGGTAACAGCTGCACCTAAATTTATTAACCTTCAAGGTGATGCTCGCGTATCTACGCTTCAAGGTGCTAAAGCGGCAATTCAAAGTGCGAATAGCTTAGTGTATTCAAAAGCAGCGCTTGCTGGAGAAGAAAAGAAAGGGACTAATACTGACAGGGGCTCGGTTGATATTGGCGCTGCAACTCCAGTAGTAACTCGCTTTGGTTATGTTGAAGGTGATGCTGATGAACTAATCAAAGCTGTAGATATGTCTACTGATGATTGGGATATTACAGATACTGGCGGCACAGTGAAAATTCAGCAAGTAGGTGCGCCAGACACTTGCTATATTGAATATACTGAGGCTCAAACAGAAGGCAGTACTCCAACATTCCAGAGTGGGGTATCTGATGGCAGTAATGGCTTCTTACCAATGCCAACTGCAGCAGACTGTTAGAGTTTAATTTCTGCCAAATGAAAGCCTGCTTTTGCAGGTTTTTTACATTTTGTAAGTTTCAGTGTGCTGACTGTAACGAAGATAGCTTGATGTTCAATGTTAAAATCATGCTTGAAAATGAGTAAACGTCAGTTTGCGAATTAATCTTATTTCTCGCCTTAAGGTTTTAATATATGCGAAAGCAACAAGGTTTTACATTAATTGAATTAGTTGTCGTTATTATCATTTTAGGTATTTTAGCAGTGACAGCTGCACCTAAATTCATCAACTTACAAGGTGATGCCCGAGTCTCTGTGTTAAATGGAGCTAAAGCCAGTATCCAGAGCGCCAATAGCCTAGTGTATTCAAAAGCTGTCATCGCAGGTGTTGAGAGAGGCAGTGCTACTGGCAATGCCAAAGTCGATATTGGGATTAGTGATGGACAAAGCCCTGCAACTGATTATGTTGACATAGTGTATGGTTATCTTGCAGGTACTGCAGATGCTATTCAGCATGCTGCAACGTTTGATGATGCCGAATGGGACGTCACTGATGATGGGAATGGTACTGTGACCATTCAACAGATAGGCAGCCCAGATACTTGTATAATTGAATATACAGAATCGACAGGATTAGGAAATCTTCCAACATACTCAGCGATTCCTATAGCATCAAGCTGCTAATACCAATTACGAATTTAAAGGCCTGCTTGCAGGCCTTTTTTATGGGCTAAAATTAATAATATTGGTTTTACTCATGACCTGATAAGGATTTCTACTGAAAGGTATTTTTAGTAAAGGATATCAAGACGTTTATGTTATATTTTGCCATACTGTATATAGAGAAATGTTACTAAAGGCACTGACCATTCGAATGTTTCAAACTCGGGGTTTAAAAAATACATTGGGGTTTTCACTCATTGAGTTAGTCACTACTATTTTAATAGTAGGGATTATCGCTGTGTTTGTTTTGCCTAAATTATTACCTGAATCAAGCTATAGTGCCCATGCTCTTCGAAATGAATTTATCAGTGAGCTTAGACACGTTCAAATAAAAGCATTAAATAACAGTGACCGTTGTTATCGTATTAGTGTTTTTTCAGATGGTTACCAACTCAGCACTTATCAACATAATATTAATAACGCCTTTGCAGGTTGTATTGATGCACAGCTTATTCGAACTGAAGTGAAACAAGATTTTAGTAGTGGTGCAATCATCGAGCTAGCAAGTAATGGTAATACTGATTTTACTATGGATTTTGACAATCTAGGTCGAGCTAACCTTGGCTGCAATGGGGCGTGCTTTGTCGTAAAAGCAGATGAAACGCTAAATATTGCGATGGAGTCTGAGGGGTATGTGCATGCTTTATAATTTATCTTCCTCAAGAAACCTATTAGTAAAATCTCTTCATAACAGCGTGATTAAAAACTCACAGGGTGGTTTTACCTTAATCGAACTTGTTATTGGCATGCTGGTATTAAGCATTGCAATAGTGATGCTTACGTCAATGTTATTACCTCAAGCTGATAGAGCTGTTGAGACATTATCTCGAGTTCGCTCTGCTGAATTAGCGCATTCGGTCATGAATGAAATTTGGGGCAAACGTTATGATGAAAATACTAATGCTAATGGTGGTATCCCTGCTTGTAACTCTACTTCACCATTAAATCCCGGGGCGAATTGTACAGATGAAGGTGATTTTGGAGTTGATGGCGAAGGCCGAAATGATTTTAATGATGTAGATGATTATCACGGATTAAATATTACAGATCTGATGCTTGATTCCACTCAAACCTATGCTGATGTTTATATTAATTATGACATGAAAGTCACAATCGCTTACCTAAATGGCCAAGCGCAAAAGCTTATCACCATAGATGTAACAACACCTTCAGGGGAAGTTATTACTTACCAAGCGGTAAGGAGTAACTATTAATGAAAAGTAAAAGAGGTTTGCAACAAGCTGGCTTTACGTTAGTTGAAATGGTCACTGTGATTATCATTCTTGGCATTCTGATAGTAGGTGTAAGCAGTTTTGTTATATTTGGTACACGTATTTTTGTTGAATCTAGTTCTGTTGATCAAGTTCTAGGCCAAAGCCGCTTTGCTGTAGAGCGAATGACCCGTGACATTCGACATTCTGTGCCAAACAGTGTCCGACTCCGAACAGCTAGTTTAGGCATCTTTCAATGCATTGAGATGCTTCCAATAGAAGCCAGTAGTAGTTATCTTGAACTACCTATTTATCCTGATTCTGCTTCGAGTACTGGCACCATTGTTGATAATAATATTACTGTTAACAATGGCATGTTTGCGATTGTATATCCTCTTGCTAATGAAAGTATTGGCGGTGTTAATGATATTTATCAAGCATCAAGAAATAAGCGCTTTGAGGTGCAAAGTGCCACTTCAGCAGCCGATAGAATAACCCTGACATTTACTAATTCAGTTCAGTTTGCTGAACAGTCGCCAATTAAGCGGATTTACTTCGCTAATCAACCGATTAGTTATTGTTTTGAAAGCCCAGTAGGCTCATCTGAAGTGAGTTTGTATCGTTATTCAAATTATGGCTACATAATCAGCCAGCCAGTGCCATCGAATATGGGCACTGGTGTGTTAATGGCTGAAAATATTACTAATAGTTTACTTACAGAACCTGCAATTAAAGTGACAGAACAAAACTTAATGACCAACTCAATTGTGCACCTTGAGCCTCGCTTTAGTGTTAATGGTGAAACCTTCAAGTATCAGCATCAAGTGCAGGTGACCAATGTACCTTAATCACTTATCACTAAAAGACGGTCACATGAATACTAGGCTGCGTAAGCAACAAGGTAGTGCGCTGGTGATTGCCGTATTTGTGCTGATTGTGATGTTTTTACTCGCGGGTACCTTAATTCGAATGCTGGAAGATAGTGATGAGTCAGTCAATGTTGAAGTGTGGGGAGCTCGAGCGCTTTTTAGTGCCAATAGCGCTGCAGATGCTGAGTTAGCTAAATTATTTCCGCTGTCAGGTGCTGTGGGTGTTTGTAGTGCGACTTCCACTTGGACTCCACCTAGTTCAGTAGGTTTTCATGGTTGCACTGTCGCCGTGACCTGTAACCCTATTAGTGTAGATGGAGTTACGCAGTATCAAATAACCAGTAATGCAGTGTGTGAAACTGGAGATTGTGCTGGAAATGCAGCTACGAGCAATTGTTTAAGAGTCAATCGCCAAGTGGAGGTAGAAGCACGTGGGGATTAATCGATACCTGACAACTATAAAACTAATAACGCTGTTAATGGCTACAGCTATGTCATTTAGTGCGGCTTCATTTGATGAGATTGATGAATCCGTTATTTTTGCAGCGGTGGCTCAAGGACATCACAATGACAATAACAGTGGCTGTAACTCTATTAATAATCCGCAGCTGACAATATATCCTGGTTCAAGAATTAGTGGCACAAATGGCGATGATTTATCTTATTGCTCCATAAATACTAACAATGGCTTACCTACTGATAGCTGCGATACTGCTACAGGAGGTGATAGGCTGTGTACTATTACTGGCGCTTCTATTCGCGGTCTAAAAATGAATGGTAATCAGGCCTTTGAAAGTAGTGATGGCTCAGCTGGTAGTATTGGTTTTTGTAATTCTGGCGATCAAATATCGCTGGGAGATAACGGTGATACTCAGTTTAATTCTTTAAGCCTTTTTTCTGATTGTACGGTGACATTTTCTTCTGATAATGATGAATATCGATTTAATGCAATACGAGCGGGTAGTGGGTCAATACTGAAGTTTCCCGAAGGGGATTATTGGATTAACTCCCTTCAACTTGATGCGCCTAGTAAAATAGAAACGACTGGACGAGTAAGAATATTTATTGGCACGAGCTCACAAATTAACGGCGGTACAATTAATTCTCTTGCAGAAGCTGGAGTGCAAGTTATTGCCTATAACAATTTAACCTTAAACAATCAAAATGTGAATGGTACATCCATTCCAGCAACGATAAATGCCAATGTGTATAGTGACGAGAGGATTACCATAAACTCTGGTGCTATTAATGGCAGAGTGACATCTAAATACCTTGTCATGAATAGCGACGGCCAAATTAATGAGCCTGTTGAACCTGTCATACCTTTCCACATCCAATATGGCAAAGCAACGTCGACTTCTGTGGCTTTTGATGATGCCTTTCCTGCGGGCGTAACACCGCTGGTGTTTATCATGCCGACGATTTCTGAAACCAATCCACTCTCCACTGATGGCCCCCAAAGTGCTTTTTTGTCAAATATCAGCGAAACAGGCTTTACATGGGCAAGGCAAGAACCACCAGGGAATATAGTTTCTAGCGCAGATATGCCAGAAGTGCATTGGGTTGCTGTGACTCCTGGAACACATGACCTATCAAATGGAACGCAACTTATCGCAGGTTCGGTCGAATATGATTTAGCGCTTATTGGGGCGAATAATAATTATACCAGCGTGACAATGGACGCATCGCAAGACGTTTTACTGAACCAAATGCAAACAAGTAATAATGATTGCTGGTTAACCAGCACTTCCCAATTTAATAATACTGGCATTCAGTTAGCAATGGATACTTCGGAAGTGAGGAATAACAGTGCGGAGTGCCAGCCTGCAGGTCTAAGTAATGGTAATTTACAGAATGAGACCATCGCTTATTTGACCGTTGCTTCTGGTTCAGGCGCCTTGATATTAAACGGTGAGGACCTCAATTATCACTTTGGAAATTCACAAACTTTTTTCAATAGCAATAGCATTAGAGATGTGGAATATCAATGTAGCGTCACCACCCCCTTAACGGGTTTTACTGACGTTCCAATTTTAGTGGCTGGTAAAACTAATCGCCGTGGTGGTGATGGTGGTTGGTTAAGGCGTTGTCAGTTGACGAACGATCTAGTCAGTATGGTTGTGGATGAAGATACCTATCAAGATAACGATCGTAGACATATCTGGGAAAACTACAGTTTCTTTGCGCTAGAAAGAACAGAACCGGTTTCGCAATGTTTTACTGATGACTTTAATCGCACTTCTTTAGGTACCGATTGGGTGGCTGCGAGCTCGAGCGGCAGTTTTACTCCTTCAATAGTGAGTAATAAACTTCGTCTAACTCAAGCTGCTGGCAACCAAGCAACTTCAACGACTTACCAACGTTTATTCCCAGCTGCTGATAATTTAATTGAAATTGAGTTCGACCATTCTGCTTATGATGGCAATGGTGCTGACGGTATTGCAATGGTGTTTTCTGATGCATCAATAACCCCACAGCCAGGTGCTGCAGGGGGCCCCTTAGGTTATGGCTATAAACCAGGCGTTGATGGGTTTGCTGGTGGCTGGTTAGGCATTGGTATTGACGAATATGGTAATTTTTCGGCAGAAGGGGGCGATAATAATATTGGACGCCGCCAGCAAAGCGTTTCGATACGTGGCTCGGGCAGTGGCACGTCAGGCTACCCATATCTGCGCGGAACGTGTAATAACGGCACCACTAATACTACTGGCGACTGCTTAACTCCACCTGTTGATAACAATGAGAATGACAATCATCGTTATAGAATCGTCATTGACTCTCGTGTGTCAGGGCAGTCGTTAGTGTCAGTCTCTCGTGATACAGGCAGCGGCTTTGTCGAAATCGTTCCCCAGTTTGATATTTTATCTTTCGCATCACAAGCTGCAGTGCCTGATGACTTTATCTTATCGATAACAGGTTCAACAGGCGGGGCTAATAATGTCCATGAAATAGATGACATAGAATTTTGTGCGCTTGACTCAAGCCCTGTAGGGGTTGTCATTGATCATTTTGAATTCACTCATACTGGTGCGGCGTTAACCTGTAATGCTGAGCCCATAACTCTAACTGCTTGTGCTAACGCAGATTGTACTCAAACCGTGCCTGATTTTGTTACTGCGACCTTGAGCCCTGCAACCATCGCTACAGGTGGTGGTTGGGTTGGTGGCAACGTAGTCAGTTTTAGTGGCGGTAGCACTAATTTATCACTCAGAAATAATACCGCTGGCTCAGTAACGGTTGATGTCACAGGCTCAACACCAGGCGCTAAGCCTTTTAGTACCACATTATGTAGTGTTGCTGGTTCAACACCAACGGCTGAGCAATGTACCTTTAACTTTGCTGATAGCGGTTTTATTTTTACTGTACCAGACAAGTTAGCGAATAAACCCAGTGGTGTTATTAGTATTTCAGCCGTAAAAAAAGATACCAAGACGCTGGAGTGTACGCCGCAGTTTGAAAATGTGACTAAAAGTGTTGGTTTTTGGAGTGATTACGTCAATCCGAGTTCGGTTATTTCAGCTTCAAGTGTGTCGGTAACTGGAACAGGCGCAGCAACAGATATCGGCACGAGTATTGGCGCTCGAACTCCTATAGCACTTCAATTTGATGCCAGTGGTATCGCTGAGTTTGAAGTGAATTACCCCGATGCAGGCGCAATACAGTTAAATGCCCAATACGATGGCACAGGCGAGGAAGATGGATTGGTGATGGTCGGTGCAGACCCATTTGTCAGTTTCCCAGCTGGTTTATGTGTAAAACCTGTGGATGCCAATGCTAGCTGTTCAGCGGGCAATAGTAGTTGCGATGTGTATAAAAAAGCCGGAGAAGATTTTGATTTAACGGTTCAAGCAATGGCTTGGGAGTCTGATAGCGACACTGATTATTGTGACAATTTAACCACGCCAAATTATGTTCATGCAGGTATTGTATTAGGCAGTAATCTTGTGGCTCCAAATCCTGGAGAAGCAGGCACTCTCGGTCTAGGGAACTACGACCATGTGGCTGTTATTAATAGCCAAAACACCATCACTCAGTCAATTAGTGAGGTGGGTGTATTTGAATTTACCGCGAAAGCACCCAGTGAATATTTAGGTTCTACCTTTTATGATATTCCGCAAGCAAGTTCTGGCAATATAGGCCGCTTTATCCCTGACCGATTTGTTGTTAGCAGTGTGAGTGTCCTTCCCGCATGTGGGATTTTCAATTATATGGATCAGCCATTTTCGATGGCGATGAATATAACTGCATTTAATATTGGCAGTGAGGTAACTAAGAATTACCAAGATGCTTTTGCATACGCGACCGGTATTTTAGTGGGGGAAAATTCAGATGATGGTGACGACAAACGTAACCGAATGAGCGCTTTACCCGTCTCTGCAAGTTCATGGGTTGCGGGTGTTGCAACTGTAGATAGTAGTTATATGGCTAGCTTAAGTCGAACCACTGCTCCTAGCCAAGATGGGCCTTTTGAAGACTTTGATATTGGGCTGATTGTTGTTGATAACGATGGTGATCCGCTTAATCCTCAGGGCTATAGTTTTGTCGCCGACCCAGATATGAATGCTGCGACCTCTGGTACTTGTGGCAGTAATTGCGATGCAAAATTACTATCAAATCAACGTTTTCGTCATGGCCGTGTGGTGATGGACAACACGTATGGCGCTGAAAACGACACGCTACAAATGCCAACCAGAGCAGAATACTGGAATGGACTGGCTTGGGTGACCAATACTGATGATAGTTGTTCAGTCTTAACCCCTGCGTTAGCCAGTCAAGTCGATGATCTGTCGCTGGGATACAAATTTGAACCCAGTTTAACAACGGGTCAATTAATCGATCGAACTGGGCAAACAGGCAGTTTTTCTAACGGCGAATTTACCTTACTGTGGAATGCGATTATTACAGGTTCAGCTGCTGATTATCGCGGTCAAGTAACCGCTCCTTTGATTGTGCCTGAGTGGCTACAGTGGTATTGGAATTGGGAAAACGCTTCGTCGACAACTTTGTATGATCCAAGGGCGAGTGCGTACTTTGGGCGTTATCGTGGCCATGACCGAATTATTTATTGGCGTGAAAAACGATAAACAAGTTACATAATGGTGGACCAAAAGGATTATTTGCAGCCTATTGGGTTTTATATCGTCAAAATATATGCTTGAACGATTTTTTGACGGAGACACAGTATTAAATACTGTTGTTTTTTTACTCGTTATTTTGTTGTTTTTATGCACTTATGATTTAATTTGCTAATAAAGCAAAAAAAACACCGAGATTAGCGATTGTTAACCTGTTCGGTCTTGTGGAAACTGAGCTGCATTGATAAAGTTACCTGATTTTTCTTTCTTCTGACGTTACAGAATACAGGCTAGACACATGTTCAAAAAGCTGCGTGGAGTTTTTTCAAACGACCTATCGATCGATTTAGGTACGGCAAATACATTAATTTACGTTCGTGACGAAGGTATCGTGCTTAACGAACCATCTGTCGTAGCCATTCGTGGCGAGCGTGGCAGCAGCGGACAAAAATCAGTGGCTGCTGTAGGGACAGACGCAAAGCAAATGCTTGGTCGTACTCCTGGAAACATTCAAGCTATCCGCCCAATGAAAGATGGTGTGATTGCTGACTTCTATGTGACTGAAAAAATGCTGCAGCACTTCATTAAGCAAGTGCACAACAATAGCTTTTTCCGTCCAAGCCCACGGGTTTTAGTTTGTGTTCCAGTAGGTGCAACACAAGTAGAACGTCGTGCAATTCGTGAATCTGCCATGGGCGCAGGTGCACGCGAAGTATACTTAATTGAAGAGCCAATGGCGGCAGCGATTGGTGCAGGTTTACCTGTGTCAGAAGCAACGGGTTCTATGGTTGTTGATATCGGTGGTGGTACCACTGAAGTTGCTATTATCTCGTTAAATGGTGTGGTGTATTCTTCATCGGTGCGGATTGGTGGTGATAAATTTGATGATGCCATCATTAACTATGTACGCCGTAACTACGGAAGCCTGATTGGTGAAGCAACTGCAGAACGTATTAAACATACGATCGGTACTGCTTATCCTGGTGACGAAGTGCTTGAAATTGAAGTTCGCGGCCGTAACCTTGCTGAAGGTGTACCAAGAAGTTTCACTCTTAACAGCAACGAAATACTTGAAGCGCTGCAAGAGCCATTATCAGGCATTGTTAGTGCAGTGATGGTTGCACTTGAGCAGTCTCCTCCAGAACTTGCTTCAGATATTTCTGAGCGCGGCATGGTGTTAACTGGCGGTGGTGCATTACTTCGTGATTTAGACCGTTTATTAATGCAAGAAACAGGCATTCCAGTGATGGTTGCCGATGATCCATTGACATGTGTTGCTCGAGGCGGTGGTAAAGCACTTGAGATGATCGACATGCATGGTGGCGACTTATTCTCTGAAGAGAACTAAAGAGCGAAACAATGGCGGTGTAGACTCTGATGATATTATTAAGAGTGTCACCGCCTACAAATTATGAAACCCATTTTTGTTCGTGGCATATCGCAACAATTCAGATTAACACTGGCAATTTTTTTGTCGGTGGTATTACTTATCGCTAATGATCGCCTCGATCCTATTCGTCAGTCCATTTCCTCTGTATTAAGTCCCTTACAGTATTTAGCCAACGTGCCAGGTTTATTATTGGATTGGTCAGCAGACTCCATTGCAACGCGCAATATGTTGGCTCAACAAAATAAAGAACTACTACGGCAACAACTAATGATGTCAGAACGATTACAACGTTTTGAACATTTACGACAAGAAAATGTACGTTTAAGAGCTTTACTGGGCTCTCCTGTTCACATGGATGCTCGTAAAGTGGTTGCCGAAGTCATGGAAGTGGCCAGTGATCCGTTTCGTCATTATGTGGTACTGAACCATGGTGCACGCACCGGCGTTTTTGTCGGGCAATCAGTCGTAGATGCCCAAGGTGTTGTAGGCCAAGTGGTTGAAGTGAGTGAGTTAACGAGTCGGGTATTATTGGTAACCGATCCGACGCATGGCATACCTGTTCGAATAACTCGGAATGATGTCCGCGCGATGGCTCAAGGCACTGGTGATATTGATGAAATTGAACTGCGTCATGTGGCCAAAAGTACAGACATCGTAGTCGGTGATTTATTGGTGACTTCTGGTTTAGGTCAACGCTTCCCTGAAGGCTACCCTGTCGCGCGAGTGATGAAAATCTCCCGTGATGCTGGGCAAAGTTATTCTGTGATTTCAGCTCAGCCGTTAGCTGCATTAGATCGAATTCGCTATGTATTGCTGATTTGGCCTGACGATAATTTAGATGATCTGCCTAGTTCAATTCATTCAGAAATATCAACGATTGATAATCCAAGCGTGGAACCAGAAACACAAGACGAGGGCAGTCAATGAGTGCACATATTGCCAATGGCCGCTTTGTCGTATTAGTGACAATTTTTATTGGGATGATGTTTCAAATCATGCCACTGCCTAAAATCGTCGAAGCTTGGCGACCAGATTGGTTGCTAATGGTAATGATTTACTGGGCTATGGCCTTACCGCATCGTTATAGCATCTTAACCGCTTGGATCTTAGGCGTATTATTGGATGTCTTGCTAGGGGCGACCTTAGGTATACGTTCCTTGGCATTTTCGATTGTAATTTATGTGATTGTTATGCAATCACAGCGACTGCGAAACTTTACCCGTTGGCAGCAGTCTATTTTAGTAGCCATTTTTATATGTCTTTATCACTTTATTATTTACTGGGTTGAATTTGTTGTTAATGGTGTTGCCTTCGATTGGGCGATGTTTTTACCTGCTATCTCGAGTATTTTTATGTGGTGGTGGGTGTTCTGGGTGCTTAGAAATATTCGCCGTAGTTATAAGGTCCGTTAGATATGGGTTGGGTGCTCGCTTCCACTTCTCCAAGACGTAAAGAGCTATTTGCTCAAGTTGGAATCACTGAAAAGCATTTTTCATTTGACCAAGTTGCACCAGATATTGATGAGTCGCATATTTCAGGCGAACCTGCTGCGGACTTCGTTGTTAGATTAGCTAAAGAAAAAGCCCAAACAGGCTTAGCTTTATGTCCTGATGGCGAAAACCATAAGGTGCTTGGCTCAGATACTATTGTGGTATTAGGTGAGCAAATATTAGGTAAACCAGTAGATAAGCAAGATGCGCAGCGCATACTTTCTGATTTATCAGGGAAAACACATCAGGTGATGACGGCAGTAGCGGTGACCAATGGTAAGACTACACTCACTAGACTGTGCCAGACGGAAGTGACTTTTTGTCATCTGACACTAGATACAATTAATGCCTATATCGACACACAAGAGCCAATGGATAAAGCGGGAGCTTACGGTATCCAAGGTTTAGGTGGTTGCTTTGTAAAGTCGATAAAGGGTAGTTATTCAGCGGTAGTCGGTTTACCTCTTGTTGAGACGCGCGAATTACTACATGAAATGAATCAAATTGAATTAACTTAACTTTTCGTTCGCAAACATGTGAATTTTACTGCGTTGACTATCAAAAAATATATGCGTGAGTAATGCATCATCCTTGCAGCAGGGCGTTAAACAGGTGGCTTATGCAAACAAAAGCACAGCGTAAAAAAGGCTCTGAATTACTGATTAACGTCACGCCAACTGAGGCAAGGGTCGCACTTGTTGAGCACGGCGTGTTACAAGAAGTGCATATCGAGCGCCGCATGAAACGTGGCCTTGTGGGCAATATCTATAAAGGTAAAATCAGTCGTGTGCTACCTGGCATGCAAGCTGCCTTTGTAGATATCGGCTTAGAAAAAGCCGCATTCTTACACGCCTCTGACATTGTGCCGCATACCGAGTGTGTGGCTGATGTTGAAAAGGGCAACTTTGTTGTTCGTGATATCGCAGAATTGGTTCGCCAAGGTCAAGATATCATGGTGCAAGTGGTTAAAGATCCGCTTGGAACGAAAGGTGCTCGCCTCACAACTGATATTACCTTACCTTCGCGTTATTTAGTCTTTATGCCCGGCTCAAGCCATGTTGGTGTGTCGCAACGCATTGAAGAAGAGTCAGAACGCAGTCGTTTAAAGAAGATCACTGAGCCTTATGTCGATGAAGATGGCGGTTTTATTATCAGAACTGCTGCCGAAGGCGTAGGTGATGATGAACTGGCACAGGATGCCGCTTTTTTACGCCGAGTTTGGGCTAAGGTCAGTGAACGTCGTAAGCGCAAAGGTGCGACCTTGTTGTACCAAGATTTAGCGCTTCAAGTGCGAATTATTCGTGATTTTGTTGGCACTGAACTGGACAATATCCAAGTGGACTCACGCCGAACCTTCGCAGAAATTGAAGGTTTTGCGCAAGAGTTTATGCCAGAAATAGCGGCCAAAATTGAGCACTATGCAGGGCCATCACCGATTTTTGAACTCTATGATGTCGAGAATGAAATTCAACGTGCATTAGGGCGAAAGGTTGAACTTAAGTCGGGTGGTTATTTAATTATTGATCAGACAGAAGCCATGACCACAGTTGATATTAATACTGGTGCATTTGTCGGTCATCGAAATCTTGCTGAAACAATATTCAATACTAATTTAGAGGCCACCCAAGCAATAGCAAGACAATTAAGACTGCGAAATTTGGGCGGTATAATCATTATCGACTTTATCGATATGATGAATGAAGAACACAAGAAACGCGTATTGGACAGCTTAACAGCGGCCTTAGCGATGGACAGAGTTAAAACCAGTGTGAGTGGCTTTTCTGGGTTAGGTTTAGTTGAAATGACCCGAAAGCGCACACGTGAAAGTCTTGAGCATGTGGTGTGCGGTGAGTGCCCAGCTTGTAAAGGTACGGGTTCGATGAAAACGGTAGAAACCGTTTCATATGAGATTTTTAGAGAAATTATTCGTTTAAACCGAGCATATGCGGCTGATGAGTTTTTATTATATTGCTCCCCTGCAGTTTACAAGAGTTTAAGTAATGAGGAAGGCCACTTATTGGCTGAGCTAGAAGTTTATATTGGTAAGCAAATCCGCCTTCAAAACGAAACTTTATATACTCAAAATAAGTATGATGTGGTGATGGTGTAGTGCCCAAAAGTAAAACCGTAACAGTGTGTCGTTTTTTGTTCCAAATTGTAGCCGTAGTACTTGTACTATTTGCGCTAGCGGTCAGTCTCATCCGTGGTTTATTACCCCAACTACCCGAAGCTCGTTATGAAGTGATCAATTATTTGCGCGACCAATATCAAGTGGAAGTGCAAGTCGGCAAACTGTCAGCTGAATGGCAAGCGTTTGGGCCAGCATTAACGGTAAATAATTTAGTTGTTCCTCCCCAGCAAGCTTTGCCGGTAACGATCATCGCTAATAAAGTCCACTTTAAACTCGATTTCTGGCAAACCTTGCTGACTTTGTCACCTAAAATTGAAACCGTAAAGTTTGACGGCATACATGTGGCGCTTAATGTTGATGAGTTGTCTACAGAAAGCGAAAAGCCAGTGAGCAATACCAATATAGATTGGTTATATGCACTGTTACTAGAACAGCTCGAGTATTTCTCCATCAGCGACGGCACCCTTCAGCTATTAAGCCATAATCATGATTTTAGACCGATTTATATCAGCAATTTTATCTGGCATAACGGAACAGACTTACATCAAGGTAAAGGCTTTATGCACCTTGACTCAGAAGCATCAGCAAGTGAGCGACTGGCATTAAGAGTGGATTTAAATGGTGATGGTTATAACCCTGATGAACTGGTTGGACAGATTTATTTATCAGCAGAATCGTTAGATTTAGGTGAGTGGGCGTCTAGGCAACATGAGCCGTTGCTTAAACTGGACAATATTGAATTTGAAGGGGTAGTGAACCTTGAAGCTTGGTTAGGTATTGAATATCGAACGATTAATACAGGTTTATTGATGTTTGAACCCAGCTGGTTACAGTGGAATACTGCTGGCGAGCAACAAAGGTTTGCCATTAATGGTGGAGCGTTAAAATGGCAGCCAAATGAAACGGGCTGGCAAGTGAGCAGTCATGACTTAGATTTTTCAACTAATGGTGAGTCGTGGCCAGAGCTTAAATTGTCCCTAAAAACGAATTACAGTGACCTCTCTGTTAGCATTAACGAAATTGCGCCTGAAGTATTAACCCCGCTGTTACCTCTTATCCCTAAGATGGGCGAGAAAGGAGTCGCAAAATGGCGCTCACTCTCACCTAAAGGGCTTATTGGGCCTTTGCAGCTATTAAAAGAGCCAGGCAAACCTCTGTTATTAAAAACAGAGGTTAAACAACTACAGTGGCTAGCTTCAAATAATATCCCTGGAAGCAGCGCGATTGACTTTAATCTGTCTTGGGCCAATGGTTTGTTAAATGCTGAGTTTCCTCAGCAAGATTATCGATTAGACTTTCAAGATGGTTTTGAAGCGCCACTTGCGTTAACAGGCGAGGCCTTTCAAGTTCAGTACAGTGTCGATAATTCTCGGTTAACTTTGCCTAATGTGCATTTTCATAACCCAGATATAGACATTGCTGCCTCGATGCAATTAGATATGCATAATGCTGCGCACTTGGCATTAAGTGCTAATGTGGCAATTGCTGACGTAGATAATGCTGGTCTATATTTCCCGCTGCACACAATGAGTGACAATCTAGTTGATTACTTAAATGCCTCTTTATTAAAAGGGGAGATCCCTGATGCGAAAATTGTGTGGCATGGTCAACTGAACCAATTTCCTTATCAAGATAACTCGGGCATTTTTCAAGCGGGCTTTAATCTCAATGATGGTGCTTTTTCCTTTCAGCCGACTTGGCCAGCTGTCGACGATTTGAGTTTATATGCTTTATTTGAAAATGCAGCGATGGATCTTGTGGTCAATAAAGGCAACTTACTCGATGTCCCGGCTGATGGCGCCCATATCTATATCCCACATATGGGTAAAGAAACGACATTGAGAGTAGAAGCTAACGTTGGCGCTGATGCCGATGCAGCCAAAGCTGTTATTGATAATTCACCGTTAAAAACCTCAATTAGCCCTACATTAAATGTGGTGCAAATCTCGGGTGATATTGTCAGTGAATTAGATTTAACCATTCCGCTTTACGAAGGTGGAAAAGCAGATAATAAAGGCATCATTAAGTTTAATGGCAACAGCGTATACGTTACGACACCAGGACTACAACTTGAAAAAGTCACAGGTAATGTTGAATTCAATAATGCTGAGGTGAATGGTTTAGCGATAAATGCCAATTTATTTGAGCAGCCGCTGACATTTGATTTTGCCACAGAGCCAACCAACACTGGGGATCTGGCATTAACTATAGACTTGGCTGGTCAATGGGATCTTGATACGTTACCGAGCTATATTGATAATCCTTTAAGCGAATACTACTCAGGCAATATGGCTTGGGATGGTGCTGTTACGATGATATTTGACCCAACGGGTTACCGCCTTCAGGTTCAAGTCAATTCAGATCTCGTTGGTACGTCATTGTCACTTCCTGCGCCATTTTATAAGGATGCAGATCAAACCAAAGTCCTCCGTGCAGAGCTAGTCGGTGATAATAAACAATCATCTTTAGGGATAAAACTAGGTAAAGATGCTGAGTTTTGGGGAGGCTTTAATGAAGGTAATGGCGGTGCTCTCGCTCACTATGATTTACTGTTAGGGCGGCACTTTAAATTAGGTGACAAACTCGCTAAAGACCAAGGCCATATTCAAATTGATTTGCCTGAAGCTGAGTTGACTCAGTGGCTTCCTATCATCAGCAAGTTTACTGATAAAGCGAATTCAACTATCGATGCCTTGCCTGAAAGCTCGCTTGCTGCGAATGCGTTAGCAACAGCTGACACGATCGTTCACACAGAATCAATCACTCCGACGCAAGTATTAATGGCAACAGCTGACGCCCCCGCTAATAAAGCAATTGAAGGTACTGACTTACAGGTTGAGCCTGACTTGAATACAGAGTTAACAACTGCAGCTTTGGCGAAAACCAATGAGGTGACTCTTGCTGACACATCGATTCCAGCTCTACAGCCTTCGGAGCCACAGTTAAATGAAGTCTCAACAGCAGCACCGAAGTCGAGCTTTTTTCCACCTTTGATTTTAATCGATGCCAAAATAGGCTCATTAAATATCTTAAGTCAGAATTTTAATCAATTGAGTTTTTCTGCCAAGCCGTTAACACATGTTTGGCGTTTTGATATTCAGTCTGAACAGCTTGATGGTCATGTTGATTTTTATCCAAGCTGGCGCGAACAAGGACTTAAAATTGTCGCCAGTAAGCTGCATTTATCTCCAAAGGTTAAGTCTGCAGAAGAAGCGGAATTTACCCCCGGTAATTTGTTGGAAAACTTGCCTCCCTTGGCTGTCGATGTTGATGACTTTAAGTTATATCAAGCACAACTGGGTCACCTCGTTTTACAAGGTATCCCTTATGAAGATGGTTATCGTTTTCAAACCTTAACCTTAACCCGTCCCATAGTCAGTATGCAGGCTTCTGGGGATTGGACTTTTGCTGACGGTAAAAGCCTAACTACATTTGATGTGAATGTTGAAGCGAGTAAATTTGATGCTCTATCTGATGCACTGGGTATCAACCCAGGCTTGAAAGATGCGCCTGTGAATATGGTTGGAGAGTTTTCATGGCAAGGGGCACCTTATGCATTTTCTTTAGAAACGTTGAACGGTAAATTAAGATTTGATATGGGTAAGGGTTACCTTTCTGAAATCAGTGATAAAGGCGCCCGTATTTTCTCTTTGTTTAGTTTAGATTCCTTGGTGAGAAAGCTATCGTTAGATTTCTCTGATGTATTCGGTAAAGGGCTTTATTTTGATTCGTTTGGTGGTTCACTGAATATTGATAATGGCGTGGTTAAAACTACTGATACAGAAATGGACGCGATAGCAGGCAACATGAAAGTGCGTGGCTATACTGACTTAACCAGTCAAAGTTTGAATTATGATATTCGCTTTATTCCGCAGCTTGCATCCAGTGTGCCGACAGTGGTACTGCTGAGTACCAGTGCATGGACATTAGGTTTGGGTGCGTTTGCCTTAACTAAAGTGTTGGAGCCTGTGATTGAGGTTATTTCAGAAATTCGTTTCCGTTTAGGCGGCACGATGAATGACCCACAATTGGAAGAGCTAGAACGAAAAAGTAAAGAAATTGAAATTCCTGAGTCAATCTTGCCGAAAAAAGACGTCCCTGTAGGTGAAGCGCCGCTTGATTCCAACGGTGGCATAAACGTTAGTAAAAGCGATAATGCGATCAAAAGTTTGAACAATGGTGTGAGTAGCGATGAAATTCCTACTACAGAAGAAGGCGTTAAACCTGAACTCGAACCTGAACCAGAAGCTGTATCTGACGGCAAGCCAACGCTTGATGAATCAACTTCTGATTTGGCGTTTAATGAGACGATTGAAGACGCGAATGTAATCTCTTTTGCAAGTTACCAAGATAGTATCAGAAAGCTCAATATCAGCCAGAGAGGCTCAGATGCAAATCAGCTTATTACAATGCCAAAGCAGTCGAGACGTCACAGCCAATCTGGCATATATAGACTCGCAGCTTAAATGCCTTCCTCGGCATCAAGGTGAAACGCAATTAGTCGTGTTACCTGAGTGCAGTTTGTTGTTTGGCGGCCACGAGAAACAGCAACTCGATGTCGCAGGAGATGATGAGACCAGTCATCTTAAAAACGCACTAGCGGATTTGGCTAAGCTGCATCAAGTTTATATGGTGGCAGGTACTATCCCGATTTTAGCGGGAGATGGCAGAGTTTTTAGCCGTAGTTATCTATTTGATGATGCGGGTGATACCTTAGGTAGTTATGATAAATTGCACTTGTTCGATGTTGAAGTTGCTGATAACACCCAATCCTATAGAGAAAGTGATACGTTTTGCCCAGGTGAACGTATAACGGTGGTAAAGACACCATTTGGCAATGTCGGCTTAGCCATTTGTTATGATATTCGCTTTCCTGAGCTGTTTCGCGCGTTACGGCTTGCTGGCGCTGATTTTATTGCACTTCCTTCGGCTTTTACTAAAGTGACGGGTGAAGCGCATTGGCAAACGTTAGTAAAGGCTAGAGCCATTGAAAGCCAATGTTTTTTATTGGCAGCAGATCAATGGGGGCAGCATAATCAAGGTAGCCGAGAAACCTGGGGACAAAGCATGATTGTTGATCCGTGGGGGGAAGTACTCGCCGAACGTAAAACTGGCCTTGGCTGGGTTCAGCATCAGGTATCGCTGGAGTCGCTTGAAAAAATCAGGCAGCAAATTCCAGTGATGCAGCATAACCGCTTTAAAGTGCCATCGCTCATAAGTTAATTGTAATTACTCATTCCATGAGTATGTTAACTGGGTTTATACCTACTGAGCTTGTATGAAGTAAAAGCATAATAAGCACCGTTTGAATATAAAGCAGCGCCGTCAAAGTAATGATAAATTGCTTTAATAAGAAACAACAGATTATCGAGAATCGCAGCTGATATTGCGATTGATTAGCATCATTTTAGAAGCCGCTAGGCTTAAAGAGAGAATTAATGCCATTTCTAGCTCAAGTAGAACAAAGTTTATTACAAGATGGATTAACGTTAGATGGTCTTCAGGATTATCTAAACATTATTCACCAACATAATATTGATTTTTCAGACTTGTACTTTCAAGGTAGCCGCCATGAAACATGGGCCCTTGAAGATGGCATTATAAAAGAAGGCAGCTTTCATATTGAACGCGGTGTGGGCGTTCGGGCGATTACGGGTGAGAAAACCGGTTTTGCTTATGCCGATGAAATTACCCCAGCTGCATTGCAGTCTGCTGCAGAAGCTGCCAGAGGCATCGCACTCGCGGGTCAAGAGCATAAAGTACATGCCTTTAAGCGTCATACCACTCATAGTTTATATGACAGCGCCGACCCAATTGCTGCGATGGAAGAAGCGCCAAAAATTAAATTATTAAAAGAAACCGATGCTTATATTCGCAGCCTTGATAGCCGCATTATTCAAGTTGTAGTGAGTTTATCTGGCGTTCATGAAGAGATTTTAGTGGCGGCGAGTGACGGCACATTAGCTGCAGATATTCGTCCGTTAGTGCGCTTTAATTGTAGTGTCATTTTAGAAGATAATGGCAAACGTGAACGCGGCAGTGCTGGTGGCGGTGGTCGTCATGATTACAGTGTATTTATGGTAAATGATGACGCAGGATTACCTGTTTGTTTTCAGTTTGCACGTGAAGCAGTGCGCCAAGCACAAGTGAACGTGAATGCCATTGATGCGCCAGCTGGCGAAATGCCGGTTGTATTAGGGAATGGCTGGCCAGGTGTATTATTGCATGAAGCGGTAGGTCATGGTTTAGAAGGTGACTTTAACCGTAAGGGCAGCAGTGCCTTTAGCGGTAAAGTGGGCCAAAAAGTGGCGTCAGAACTGGTGACAGTGGTTGATGATGGCACCATTGCAGATCGCCGTGGTTCACTTAGTATTGATGATGAAGGTGTACCGACACAAAAAACCACTTTGATTGAGAATGGAATTTTGAAAGGTTACATGCAAGATAAGCTAAATGCGCGCTTGATGGGCGAAGCGACGACTGGCAATGGTCGTCGTGAATCTTATGCTCATTTACCTATGCCACGTATGACCAATACTTATATGGAAGCTGGCGATTCTACGCCAGAAGAGATGATTAAATCTGTTAAAAAAGGCATTTATGCACCAAACTTTGGTGGCGGCCAAGTTGATATCACTTCTGGTAAGTTTGTATTCTCAGCTTCTGAAGCCTACTTAATTGAAAACGGCGAAGTGACCGACGCGATTAAAGGCGCGACCTTAATTGGCAATGGTCCAGAAGCAATGAGTCAAATCTCGATGGTGGGTAATGACTTAGCACTTGATCAAGGTGTTGGAGTGTGCGGTAAAGATGGCCAAAGTGTTCCTGTTGGGGTCGGTCAGCCAACCTTAAAACTAGACAGCTTAACCGTAGGCGGTACAGCTTAAGTAAATTGCTAAGGTGTCTAGATGACACCTTTTTTATTTATGTGACATAGGTAAAGCATTGCTATAGTAGTGAAAAGTAAAACTAGTTATAATTCTCCATCAATAGAGTAATTACTCTACTTAAAGGATGAAGTTAATGAGGCATTTAGCTGTTTTCTGTTCGAGTATGTTTGATTCAAGTAAAAGACGAACTGCATTGCCGTCATTGCTTGCGTTATGTGCGCTTTCCCATCCTGTTGTAGCAGAACCTATTGCCTTCAATAGCGCGTGGCAGCAATTATTAACTGTCAGCGACCAACTCAAAGCCCAATCTCAAGAAGTCAGTCGTGCTGAAGCTGAAGAGCGTGCTGGCGAAGATATGAATCTGCCTTCACTGAATCTTGCAGGTAGTTATACCCGTTTAGAAAAGCCGATCGAGCTTGATTTGCGTGATCTTAACCCTCTAGCTGCCATTGATCCTTCGGGTTTACCACCGGCATTAGGTGAAGCATTAGCGGCGATCCCTGGTTCAATGTTCGTCACGCCGTTTACTGAACAAGATATTTTTCGCGCTAGCTTACAAGCGATGTGGCCGATTTATACCGGTGGTAAAATTACAGCTGCTCAAGGTATTCATGCCGCCCATGTCGAAGAGAAAAAGCATCAATACTCATTAACAACGCGAGATCTTTTCACTCAGTTAGTGGATCGCTATTTTGCCGTAGCGGTGACGCAAACCTTAGTAAATACCAATCAGCAATTAGTTGATTCACTCGCTGAACATGAATCTCATGCACAAAAACTAGAGCGTGAAGGTCAGATTGCCAAAGTTGAGCGATTGAATGCTCAGGTGGCACTAGAAAATGCCAAAGTAAATTTAGGTAGCTCAAAACGCCAACATGAAATGGCGCAAATTGCATTATCGCGAATGCTGCAGCTCACCGATGCTAATCCCACTTCTGGATTGTTCAGTTTGCCTCAATCTCCCTCGTTGCCGCGTTTAAGTCAGCTAACGTTAACTCAACATCCTGCGCTGAAACTACTTGAAGCCAAAGAAGCACAAGCGAGTGGCCTCATTCAGCTAGAGAAGGGGCGTTATCACCCGACTGTGTTTTTATACGGTAACTATACCTTGTATGAAGATGACAGCTTGTTTTCACTGATTGAACCAGACTGGATGGTAGGCGTTGGCGTCAATGTACCACTGTTTAGTCGTGATGGCCGCAGTGGCAAAGTGGAAGCAGCACAAAGCGCATTGTTACAAGCCAAGTATACAAAAGCTCAAACACAACAGGATTTAAGCTTATTGGTTGATCAAAGTTATCGCCAATTACAACAAGCCGATGAAGAAGTGAAAGCGTTAAATACATCTTTGGCGTTGGCAACAGAAAACCTGCGTTTGCGAGAGTTAGCCTTTAATCAAGGCCTATCCACCTCAATTGATCGAGTCGATGCAGAGCTTAAACTCAGCGCGGTGAAAACTCAGCAATTAGGGGCGCAATATCGTTATGTACAGGCTTACGCAAGATTAATGGCTATCAGTGGCCAATTAGATGAGTTCATTGGTCGAACCCAATTACAGGAGCAGCAACATGCGGGCTAATCGAGTTATTGCCGTTATCGCAATTATTTTTCTGCTAGGCACATTAGCTTACGGACTAAAACTAGCATTTGAGCCAAAAGAAACGGTATTACAAGGGCAAATTGAAGCGCGAGAATACAACATTTCATCTAAGGTGCCGGGACGAGTTGAGCAAGTCATGGTTCGACGTGGCGATAAAGTGGCAGTTGGGGATTTATTGTTTGCGATTAACAGCCCTGAGTTAGATGCAAAACTGATGCAAGCAGAGGGCGGACGAGATGCTGCTAAAGCCATGCAACAAGAAGCAGATAATGGCGCGCGTCAGCAACAAGTTACAGCATCTAAAGAGCAATGGTTAAAAGCGAAAGCGGCAACAGACTTAATGGCCACAACCTATCAAAGAGTGGAAAACTTGTTTGATGAAGGCGTGGTCGCCAGACAAAAGCGAGATGAAGCATTCACCCAATGGAAAGCGGCGCAATATACTGAGCAAGCTGCATTAGCTATGTATCAAATGGCCGACGAAGGTGCTCGAGTTGAAACGAAAGCTGCAGCTGCGGGTAATGCACGTATGGCAGAGGGCGCTGTTAAAGAAGTCAGTGCTATTTTAGCTGATAGCCAAATGCGCTCACCTAAGGTGGCTGAGGTCAGTGAAGTGTTATTGCAAGCGGGTGAGTTAGCACCAAGCGGCTTTCCTGTTGTTAGCCTGATTGATATTTCTGATGCGTGGGCGGTAATGCAACTGCGTGAAGACCAATTAGCTGATTTTAAGCAAGGTCAAACAGTGGCATTAACGATCCCTGCGTTAAATGTGACAGAAGAATTTACCATTTCACATATTAGCGTTATGGGCAGTTTTGCCACTTGGCGCTCCACTGAAAGTGGCCACGATTTTGATATGCGCACCTTTGAGGTGGAGCTGCTTCCGAATCGTCCAATTGCTGATTTAAGAGTCGGTATGTCAGTGCTATTGAGTGTTGATTAGCATTTTTAGTTAGAGGTTAAAGTGTCGTTAGAGGTTAAGGTGCAAAAATGCGGGCTTTACTAAAACAGGAACTTAATCGTTTATGGCACTCGCCTTGGCAACTTGCCTTGGTGACTTACATTCCGCTTATCAGTATTTTGTGTTTATGGTGGCTGTTTAGTGCAGGTTTGCCAAGGCAACTTCCTGTGGCTGTGGTCGATCAGGACAATAGCCAATTAACCCGTATGTTAACTCGCAATTTAACAGCCAACTCGGTTATTAAACCTATTGCTTATGCGCAATTAGCGGATGCAGAAGCTGCAATGAAGCAAGCTGAAGTTTATGCGCTGGTTTTGTTTCCTCATCAGTTTAAAAAGTCATTGCTAACCAGTGGTAGTCCTACCGTTGATATTCGGTATAACAGCCAATTTTTATTGGTGGGTAAGCTGTTATCTAGCCAGCTTCAAATGAGTCTAGGGGCTGGATTAATGGAAGTTGCAGGCATGAATCAACTCCTTAGCGGAGTTAATCGGGCTTCTGTGGCCGTCAACTTAAGCCCTGTCACCAGTCAAACAACAGCGTTATTTAACCGTAACAACAATTATGTGGGCTTTTTAGTGCCACCGGTGTTGATTGCGCTATTACAACTGATTGCGATGATGACGTTTGTAAATGCGTTAAATAGTACGCTAATCAACAAAGGTGATAGTTATTTATTGCCTAGTGATTTCTGGCGACAAGTCGTTTGTAAGGTTCTTTTCTACACGCCGATTATGCTGCTTCATGGTTGTTTCATTCTTGCATGGTTATATGGTTATCTGAACCTACCTGTTGCGGGCTCCTTAAGCCTTTTAGTGATGGCTTTAGTGATGATGCTTCTCGCGCTTTGGACGTTAGTCATTTTGGTGTTCTTATTAATGCGTGAGCCTGCCCGCAGTGTTAGCTTTTGTACTGCATTGTTTGCGCCAGCATTTGCCTTTATGGGAGTGACATTCCCTGTTAATGATATGCCGCAATTAGCTCAGTGGTGGCGGTTGATTATGCCTTCTAGCCACTATATTGATTCTCATATAAGCGTGATTAGCTATGGGGCACAGACACCGCAAGTATTGCAGCAATTCTTATCCTATGGGTACTTTTTGATTGTGTTGGTTCTGGCCTGGGCGCTTGAGCGAATGATCAGTAGCAAGCAATTATCGAATCAACAAAGCCAAATTCAGTCACCTGATGAATCAGTTGTTGTAGGTAATAATAAAGGGGCTAGCTTATGAGTTGGCTACAATTATTACTTGCCGAGTTTAAGGCGATATTAGCTGATAAAGCGATAGTCGTTACCATGTTTGGTGGGGTGTTATTTTATTCTGTTTTATATCCCTTACCTTATCTAAATCAGGTGCCAACAGAGCAGATGGTTGTGGTGGTTGATCATGACAATTCATCGTTAAGCAGGCAATTACTCAGGCACGCCGATGCAAGCCCTAAAATTAACATTGTGGCGCAACTTGGCAGTATTCATGAAGCAGAGCAATGGATTTCAGAATCTAAAGCTCACGGTTTATTGGTGATCCCTGAAGGTTTCAGACGCAACCTATTACTCGGTAAAGGTGCCACCTTAAGTTACGGCGGTGATGCGAGCTACTTTTTGATTTACTCAGCTATTGCAGAAGGTCTCATTAGCGCCGGCATGGATGCGGGTAAGCAAATTCAAATGGTGGGTTTATTGGCTCGAGGCCAAAACCCTATCCAAGCTCAGCAAAGCTTAAATTCAGTCAATATTAATAGTGTTCCAGCATTTAATCCCAGTTTAGGCTACACACCCTATGTAGTGCCTGGGTTATTTTTACTTATTTTACATCAAACCTTGTTGATCGGTACGGGGATTTTAGGGGCAGGGCAATGGCGTAAAAAAGGTTACTGGAATAAGGTTTCCCCAGCAGCCTTAATTGGTGCTCGATTAACGGTATTTAGTCTTATCTATGTGCTGTTTTCAAGCTTTTATCTAGGCTATTGTTTCTATTGGTATGATGTCAGTGTGCAGGCGACATTAGCCCAAGTCAGTTTGTTCATGTTGCCTTTTTTATTGTCGACTGCAGCTTGTGGTATCGCCTTAAGCAGTTTGTTTGTTAAGCGTGAGCTACCGACCCAAGTGCTGCTGTTAGTTTCAATGCCAATCTTGTTTGTGTCAGGTTTTGTTTGGCCATTAGCATTAATCCCAGATGTGTTAGTGCAATTATCACAAGTTATCCCGGCAGTACCCGCCATTTTAGGAATGTTAGAATTAAATCAAATGGGGGCGGACTGGGTGACTGTGTTGCCGCAATGGCTGCAAATGTGGGTATTATTTGCTTTGTTTTTATTGCTGGCTTACATAGGTGTAAAGCGCAGACTACCGAGTGATTTGGCGTAGAACACATCCTTTCAAATCCATAAAAAAATAGACATTGGCTTAAGCGCAATGTCTATTGGTTTCTCAGTATTATTAATTAGCTTTATTAAGCTTTGCTGTCGCTGTTGATCGTCTTCCAAATTATAAAGTTCCCGTTTCAGCGTTGTTAAGTTCAGCTTCTAGGCGAAGTAAGTTTTGCTTGTAGATTGGCTCATGAGTGGCTTTAGCTGCCTTTTTAAAGTCTTCTAAGGCACCTGTATTGTCATTGGCTAATACTTTCATCACACCACGGTTATTGTAGGCGTATGCGCGCATTTGCATCGATGGTAGCTTGTCTGCATTAACAGCCATTTTTACTGCTTCAGTACAGGCTTCTTCGGCAATTTCATACTTAGACATTTTGGTGTAACCAACGCATAAATTGAGGTTACGTGTATAAGTATCGATTGCAGAGCGTTTAGCTGATTTGGTTAATGCGATGCCTTCAACAAGATCACCCGCTTGAATGGCGTCCACACCTGGCATGTTTTCAATTAACACCATTTTGTAACTTGTGGTTTCTACTGCTGCAGCAAAAACACTTCCTGAACAAGCAATTAATAGACTAGCAGCGATCATTGAGGTCAGTTTAGAATGTTTCATTTCAATACTCCTTTATAGGTAGTAGCGGTTGCTACATCGCTAATTTAGGCAAAACTGTGATAGCTGACAAACGAGAATAATTGGATCGATAAGTGAGTTTTTTTCACTTATCGATATTTAGGGCGTATTGAACTATCACAGTTGTTTTTGCAGCGAGTTGTTGTTCATTTAGATAAGGCAGAGGCTTTGTGGTGTAGCCATGCTACATAA
Organism: Shewanella sp. 10N.286.52.E4; assembly: GCF_041468785.1. NCBI lineage: Bacteria > Pseudomonadati > Pseudomonadota > Gammaproteobacteria > Alteromonadales > Shewanellaceae > Shewanella > Shewanella sp. 10N.286.52.E4. The sequence continues at coordinate 48,434 of NZ_JBFRJJ010000021.1, read as the reverse complement.
AAGCCGATAACGCAGTAAAAATGAACAACACGACTTAGGGTTCTATAGCGGCTTATTTTGAAAATTAAATCGCGCGACAATCCAGTCAATTAACTGTTGAACGTCTACATTAGGCTGGCTGTTGCCGTGATGAATGAGGTGATAGTTATCTCGGCTGTTGAGTGTTTGGGGAAATAAAGCAACTAAGCTTTTATTATCAAACCACTTTTGACTGATAGGTAGGGGAATAAGGGCAATGCCTAAGCCTTGTTCTGTGGCTCGTGCAACGCTGAACATGCTGTCTAACTGGATTATTTGTTTGGCTTTAAAGTTATGTATTCCAGCAGCTTCAGCCCATTGCTCCCAAGAGTGGGGTCTTGCTTGGTGAACGATTAATGGTGTTTCTGATAAAGCGTCCAGTCCCTTATCTTTAATGTGGGCATATAAAATGGGGTTACAAGCAGGAACATAGTTAAGTGGAAAGAGTTGGTATGAATGTTCACTGTTATGTCGAGTGCCGGATAACACAATGGATAGATCTGTTTGGGCGGTTTGTGCAGAGCGAGTTTTTACGGTTTCTAGCTTTAAGTTGATATGTGGATACTCTGTTGACCAACCGACGAGTTGTGGCACAAACAGCTCACTGGCAAAAAATTCAGGCATCGAAATGCTCACTTCTTGCATACTTTTTTGTTGATTGAATTGGTTGACCGTTTCTGATAATTGCACCATTAATGGCGCGACTTGTTGATAGAAACGACTGCCATCATCTGTGAGGGTTATTGAGCGAGTTTGACGCTTAAATAATGAAAGTTGTAAATTTTCTTCTAATTGTTTGATTTGGTGACTCACCGCTGAAGGGGTGAGAAAAAGTCGATGGGCAGTTTCTTTAAAGCTTAGGCACTCTGCGGCTACACAAAAACAGCGCAAACCTCGAAGTGAGGTATGTAAAGGTAACATGGTGTTCTCAATTAACTAAAAAAATATATAAGCAAATGCTAAGCCAATACTGAAGCGATAAAATTCAATGGTTTAGTATGTTAGTGAATGGTAATTCGCTTTATGATTGAGCGTCTGCACTTTTCTGGTGCGCGTGTGGTCGCTGAATTCAGTCAATAAAAAAGCCTGCATGAGCAGGCTTTTGTACAATATTTCAACTTTTAATTTGAACGATTTGACGACTAACTTAGCCGTTTATGAATAAACTTATTCAACTGTCACACTGAAAAATACTTCAGTTTTTAATCCCGCAGGTGTGGTTGTGGTTAAGGTTATCGTGTCTTGGCCAACTTCATCAGATGCGGTATAGGTAAATCGAGTCGCCACTTCATTACATTCAAGGCTTGCATCGGTAAAGCTGTAGCAGGTTTTATTTGGTACGGTATAACCATTGAAGTCGATTGCGCCATTGGTTGCTGTAACGGTTAGTGTCGTTCCTGCTGGCAAGACTTGCTTGGCACTATCATATAATTCAACAAAAATAGTGCTCATGGCTTCTGGTGCTAAAGTTAAATCGCTGATCGGATTACTATCAACATCAGTGGTGATGATTGTAGCGCCCGAGCCTGACATGGTTAATACCGTTGCGGCGCGAATGTAAGTTTTGTTTGCTTGGTCTTCGCCACATAAACTACCTTCACATTGTGGGCCATTGAACATGCCATCACCACTAAATGGGTTCACACAGTCAATGACATCGCAATGGGCGTTGTAAGTATCACCTGTAGTATTGAAATAAGGTTCACCATCACGGCGAAACCCGGATTCATCATCATCTCTGAAGGCATCACCTAAGTCACTGAAACCACCTTGATGGTAGGTTTCTCGGTCCATACCATTACCTGTACAGGCAATGGCATTTCCTACTCCATCTAAACAAGCATCTGTGATTACGCCGCCATCAGCATCATCAAAAATGTTATTACCATTGGTATCAAAGAAGGTTTCATGACCCAGCGCATAGGCTAATACAGTTACACGGTGATCGGTTGGGCGCGGGTCAGTTGATGTCCATATGACAGAGCAACTACCATTAACTGTTGAACAAGAAGGCTGTATTTGTCCACCTTCAGCAGTAAAGTTCACAGTGGTGTCGTCAGGAGCTGGGTTGCCGAAACTGTCAGAAGCAAACACGGTCATTGTGACCTCTTCACCATTGTTGTTGCCCGCTTCTGGGTTAAATAACGAAGGAGAGATACTAAATCCAAGCTGTTGAGGCAGACCTGTGTTAACAGTGAGTTGTTCAGACTGAGTGGTTATGGTATCGCCTGAATCTGTGGCTGATGCTAAAACACGCACAGGCGTCGGAATAGTACCCGATTGAACCGTTACAGAGACTAAACCATCAGAATTACTGGTTGCTTGGCTAGTGGTATTGCCATTTGAGAAGCTTAAGCCGCCAACAATAGTATCTAAACTAAAGTCTACATCTTGCAGTGCTATAGGTTGGCCATTAGCACTGCTAATTAAAAACGTCACTAATGAAGTCTCGGTAGAGCCAGTCCCGCCAGCACCTTTAATGCGGATTTGAGTCGGGTCTGCAGAAACAAAACTAAGACTTCCGAGTGTTTGACGCTCTAATGAAAAATCAAAATTTGCACTGAAGGATTCACTGCCAATCAGTGCTGTTGCAACAATTTGCTCACTTCGGACACTATTACCACTACAGCTTAAGTCTTGATAAGTTGAGCTTGCTGTACCTGTAGATGTAACCACTGGAGAGTCGATAGCTGCATCAGTATTGGTTACACAATCAGAGGTGAATGATACGCTTACTGGGCTCTGTAATGGCTCGAATGTCCCGTCAGCTGCTTCGACAATAACATCAGCATAAACCCCAAAACTCGCACCTGCACCAATAATAAAATTACCGTCAGCATCGGCAGTTAAGGTTGAGCCTAATTTACCTTCAATAAACACATCTGCGTCAGGGTCTGAGTTATCAATAAAACCAAACTTTAAAGTGCCCTCAGGGATCACTTCATCACCCGCTAATACTTCATAATCACTGGTACCAGATATTGTTTCATCGTTAAACTCAGTGCTGGTGACTAAGGTATAGGCGCCTAATTCACTACTTGAAGCGGTATAACTAATACTCGCAATGCCTTCAGCTGTAGTGAGTGCGCTATCAGGTGATAAACTGGCATTACCTGCTTGGAAGCTAACCAGTTGATTTGCGATAGGTTGGTTAGCACCATCCATTACACTGGCTGTCAGCAGTACAGCTTGATCAATTTTAAAGCGGGTGACTGTTTGACCTGCTTGAGTGATACTTGCTGTAACTGAAATGGTATCCGGTGTAGGCACGGTATTGGTATCTTCAAACTGATAATTTTTACTTGCGCTGACACTATCGGCATCATCAGGATTGAACGATACCATCAAAGTGCCCGCACCAACGGCATTGCTCGTAGAGCTAATAAATACACTCGCGAGGCCATCACTGTCAGTTAACTTACTCTCAGCACTGGCTTCACCAAAGTCAGGGGTAAAATTGACAATGGCACCACTGACGTTGCTATTGGAAAGTTTAAGCTGAGCTACCGCACAAAAGCTTTCGTTGATATCAAATGTCAGTGAGTCGGTATCGGCATCACATTGTCCATTAACAACTGTTTGGTAGCTAACACTAATGCTATAACTTCCATCTTCTCCACCACCATTGTCGTTGTCATCAGACGGGCCATTACAGCCAGCAAGTAACCCGAGTAATCCAAGTGAAGCAATTGATAAAGGCAGTGCATGTATTATTTTTTTTAGTAGCATCAGCAACATCCTTGTAAGTAAATTTTATTCAGCTAAACCGGCGCGTAAGTATTTGAATAATTCTTTATGAGACTTTGATTCAGGGCCTTTGGCTAACTCTTTAATTGATTGGCGAATAAGTTGGCGCAGCTTTTGACGATCAAATGCTTCATGTTGAGCAAGTAATGTTTCAACTTCTTCGTTTGGATTTTCAAGTAAACGGGCACGAAGTTTTTCAATAATCTGCACTTGAGCAGTTTCATTATTGTTTTTATTCAACACATTATCTAGTGCTGTAATGATGGGTTCGTGCTCAAAACCGCGCATTAATTTACCGATGTACTGAAGATGACGTCGGTATGCCTCAGTTTTCTGTTTAATGCTTTTAGTTTTTAAGACAGCATCATACAAAAATTCATCTAAACCAATTTTGTCTAGTTGCGATTTGCTTAAAGCAATAAGGCGCATGCCTAGCTCTTGTGCATCTTCGCTTTCTTTCTTGAATTCTGTTCTGCTGACGTAATCATCGTCATTGTCATATGGCTGGTGGAAGTGATCTGAATCGCCGACAATTTTCATAGTAAATAACCTCTAATAAATATCATCGAATAATAACACTTCAGAGGCTATCGCGGCCACTGAATATACGTTAAGAAGACGATTTACTTTAAAACACATTTGCACTCATTAAGTGATAATTCAACACGATAACTAAAGGTTAGTTTATTTAACCCTATTTGTGGGGCTAAATCCTTGTTTTGTTGGTTATCAATACAGTTTTGAATTTGATATGCTAGGCGCAACAATGGAAACTGAAGAGTAAGTTTGTGTCTACCAATAATATTGATACTGAATTATCGGCGTTAAAAGATGCCGTTGCTGTAGCATTAGAATATGCAAAAAAATTAGGCACGAGTGCTGCTGAAGTTGCCATTAGCAAACAACAAGGACTGTCGGTTTCAACGCGAGAGAAAGAAGTTGAAACCGTTGAGTTTAATAAAGACGGTGCTTTAGGTATTACAGTCTACCGAGATGGTTGTAAAGGCAGCTCATCAACATCAGATTTAAGTCCAGATGCGATTGCTATAGCGGTAAAAGCAGCGAATGACATCGCAAAATATACCTCATCAGATCCATTTAGCGGCTTAGCGGATAAAGATCTAATGGCGCAAACCATTCGCGATCTAGATTTATATCATCCACAAGATATCAGTCCTGACGAGCTGGCTCAGCTAGCCATTCGCGCTGAGGAAGCCAGTTTGTCGGTTGATGAGCGAGTGCAACATTCAGACGGAGCAACGGCTAATGCACATACCGCTGCTAAAGTGTACGGTAATAGCCATGGCTTCTTAAATGGCTATTGCAGCTCGCGTTATAGTTTAAGTTGTGTGGTGATTGGTGAAGAAGCTGATGGCAATATGCAACGCGATTATGATTACACTATTGCCCGTAAATATAACGAATTAATGACGCCAGAGTCAGTGGGATTATTAGCCGCAAATAAGACGGTAAACCGTCTTAACGCACGTAAAATCCCAACATCGAACTTACCTGTTTTGTTTTCACCTGAAATCGCGACAGGCCTGATTGGTCACTTGATTGGTGCGATTAGCGGCAGTAGCTTGTACCGTAAATCAAGCTTCTTACAAGATTCTATCAATACTCAACTGTTTCCTGATTGGTTTAGTATTGAAGAAAACCCGCATATGGTTGGCGCACTTGCAAGTGCAAACTATGACAGTGAAGGTGTGGCAACTCAGCAACGTCAAATCATTGATCGTGGCCAATTAGAAACATATCTATTGACCAGTTATTCTGCACGTAAGTTATCTCTACCTAATACTGGCCATGCTGGTGGTATTTACAACTGGACTTTAAGTCACTCTGGGCAAACCTTTGATGAACTTATTAAACAGATGGGTACAGGGTTAATTGTCACTGAGGTGATGGGTCAAGGCGTGAACATGGTGACCGGGGATTACTCTCGAGGTGCAGCAGGCTTTTATGTCGAGAACGGTGAAATCCAATACCCAGTGGAAGAGATTACTATCGCTGGTAATTTAAAAGACATGTTTATGGGCGTGCAAGCGGTTGCTAAGGATCAAGATTTACGTTCTTCAATCCGTACCGGCGGTATCTTACTGAGTGAGATGAAAATCGCAGGTAGCTAATCTGCTTAAGCAAAAACATAAACCTTATTAAGCACTGCTCCAGCAGTGCTTTTTTGTATCTCACTTTCAGATATTTAACCCCTTTACGCTGGCTTTCTTATCTTTACACTTCTTTACGGTCAATTACATCCACGCTTTGTCCTATCTCTTGAGAATGTAATTAAACAGTTAACGGAGTAGATATGTTTAACAGAAATGTGTGCAGTTTGATGATGGTTTGCTTGGGAAGTGTGTCATTGATGGGGTGCGACTCTATTGATGGTGATAGTGATGATGACTCAGATTCCGTTGCGTATGTGCAATATTATAATGCCTCAGCGAACAGTACTGCCACGTCGCTAGTGTTAGATGATTATGAATACAGTTATATTGAATTTGGAGATTCCATGCCGCGATATGGCTACGATACAGGTAGCGTGGCAATGGAAATATATGGTCAAGATGAAAATGAAGACACGGTCACGATTTATAGTGAGGATATGAGCTTCAGTAATGAAGATAATCATTTATTTGTTTTATATGGAGACTATCAATCGCCAGAATTATTAGACATTAGCTACGAACGTAGCGATATGGATGATATGAATGATGATGATGATGACGATGAAGATTACAGTAAAATGCAGGTCTTGGTAGCCAATGTTACGTCTGAAGATATGGCCTATGACGCTTATATTTCGCTAGACAGCGATGAATATCAAGATGCGACAATGTTAGGCAGTATCGGATACCGTGGTTACACTACTGAGCTGATGTTAGATACCGATGAATATATTATCTATTTAACTGATCAGGGGACTGATAACGTGGTTTACACCACAGAAAGTATGAGCTTAACCACTGAGACTGTTTATAAATTTGTGCTGCGTAACAGTTTTGGCTCGGGTGATTTAAAGGTCACGCTAGACAGTGTGGACTCAACATCGACGCCAGTTACTTATACTAATATTGATTCTACCGCTGACTTCAGGGTATTTAATGGCCTTGAAGACATCACGCTAAATGTCGATGTGGTGAGTAAGCTAGAGTCGCATTATCTGCATGATATTACGCCATTCACTGTTAGCGACTTCCAGCAAACGGGTTTTAATGACTATGGCGTAACAGTGACTAATACCGATACCAGTGAAGTTATCTTGGATAACGTGTTAGTGACCTTTAACCAAGATGATATCCGCACCTTACTGTTGTACCAAGAAGATGACAGTATCAAAGGTATGGTGATCGAACATGACATGCGCCCAAGAGCTTATGAATACAATGTTGATGTGGCGAACTTATCAGAAGATTATGATGACTTAACTGTGTATTTTGTTAATAGCACGGAAACCATTGAATCAGCTGAATACACGATTGAGGATATTGATTTTACTGAACAAGAAAGCCTTGTTATGCCTCAAGATGACTATGAAATCAATGTGGTGTATGAATCTGATAATGGCACCCAAACCTTACTATATCAGTCAGACCTTATCACGTTTGATGGTGATACTAACTATAGCTTTGTATTAACCAAAGACAGCGAAAGTCAGTTTGGCTACACCTTACATCAGCTATAAAACTCTTATGTTTATTCAGTAAAATGTAAAACATAAGACCCCATAAATACAAATGCCGATATGTTGAATATCGGCATTTTCATTTCTAGTGATCTGTAAAGAGGGCTTATTTACATAAAGCGCCCTTTAAGCTGTTTGGTAGTTACTTAAAATTCTGCCCAAATTAGCTGATGCGGCAGATAGTTCAACGACACCATTTGAAGACTGGCTTGCAAGATCGCGGATGGTGTTTGATTTAACACGAATTTCCGTTAACTCTTTAGCAATATCATTAGCCACTGCGCTTTGCTCTTCAGACGATGTTGAAATATGGAAGCTCATATCCATAATCGAACGCGATGACTCAGCAATGGCGTTCACATCAGTCCCAATATTAGTGATTAAGTCGCTACTGCTTTGCGCTTGCTTAACGGTATCTTGAGTAATGCTATCAATATTTTGCGTTTCAGATTGCAGCTGCTCAATCATAGATTGGATTTCAACAGTTGCTGATTGTGTGCGACTTGCAAGGGTACGCACCTCATCGGCAACGACAGCAAAACCGCGACCCATTTCGCCGGCGCGAGCGGCTTCAATTGCCGCATTTAATGCCAGTAAATTCGTTTGCTCAGAAATGGCATTAATTGTGGTGATCACCTCATTAATTTTAGTGGCATTCTCTTTCAGGCTACCAACAGAATCTGAGGTTTTTTCAATGTAAGTCGATAACTGCTGAATCTCTTCAATCGCACGTTTCACCCGAGTATAACTCTGCTTAGTGTATTCAGAATCTTGCTCAACTTGCTGAGTGGTATTTTTAGCAATATTTGATACTTCAAGTGATGACGCGGTCATTTCTTCCATTGCAGTTGCAACTGAATCTAATGAAATGTATTGCTGATCGATTTGGTCTGCACTTTGCTGGGTTTCATCTGCAAAGGAGCTTGATGTTGTATGTAGAGTGTCAGCACTTTTCTTAACCGTAACAACCAATTCAGTTAATGTATCCATTGCTTGGTCTAGTGCGCAGCCAATAGTACCAAATTCATCGCGACCAGGATGGAAACCTAAGCGCGAAGTTAAATCGCCTTTGCCAATTTTAGCTGTGGTATCCCATAGTACCCACAACGCCCCCCCAATGAAGGTCGCATTCCAATAAATCACCAATGCAAATGGCAACACCCACAAGAATGACAGTAACAAGCTATAAAATGCATCTTGTTTAGCATCATTTTCAAGTTGATAAACTGATTGGTTTAATGAGTAATACTGGCCATTAGCTTGGACAACAGCAGTGATATTATTGTCGTTACGCTGGTTTTGTTGATTATAATCAGACACAGATAAACCTGCACTACTTGCTTGGTCTAACTGGTTTGTGGCTTCAAGCGCATTAACGGTCGCGGTGACTTTTTCTGTCAGCACAGTCATAGAGTGTTGTTCTATTTGGTTAATGCTATTGAAATAACTGTTAACCGACACACTGCCGATAATCAGTAAAAAGAGTGCAAAAATAGCCCAGAACTTATCGTTAATAGACATTTTGATAAAAAGCTTATCAATATTACGAAATTCAACTTGCTTCATAGTGCCGACACTTAAATGATGGAAATTAACCAAATTCTAGAGCAGCTTGATCGGTTTGGATACGATTTTTTGACAAAATATATTCTTTTTTATTCGATTTGTTACATGTGGTTGCTGTAAACAACATAACTAAAAGTTGTTTCATTGTACCTCTTTGTAAACAAGGTCTTTTTTTAGATTTTTTATCATTATTAATTCATCACCTTAAACAAAAACCGTCTAAAAGCATTTTCAAATGCATGGATTAAATCTGGTGTTTGTTGCTCTGACAAAATATGCAGCATTCCAGCATACGAAACAGCTTGATGTGCATAGCAAATACTTTCAGCAAGCTGCCATGCTCGTTTTAATTCATCTTTGGAGCCATATTTTGACCATTGATTTAAGTAAGCATCAATAATTTGTTGCTTCCCCTCACTGTCATCCATTCTAAATAAGTAAGTGCCATCGATAAAAGGGTGACTAATGCAGCCGTCGCTCCAATCAAAGAAGGTAAAGTGTTCTTTTACGCCATTACGTGGAGCAATATTTTCGATGTGTAAATCACTATGAACCAAGCTAGAAGGCAACTGATAAGCGGCTAATGCTGTGACAGATTGTTTGAGCTTATTGAGTACTTGGCTTAGGCGTTCAGTAGATAGGTCAATATCTTGGGGGAAGCGAGAAATAATGGCCTTATCATTAAAAATGCGCTGCAGCTGTGTTGGTAATTGGGTAATGTCACGACGAATACAGCCAGCCGCTTCTAACTCTTCAATGTGGTCAACAGAAGCCAATTGTAGATTGGCGAACTCAGTAAAAGGTTTAACCCAGTCACAAAGCGGCACGGTATCGACAAATGCCTCACCAAAACTTTCGGTTAACATCCATTGCAGATGGGCGTCGAATGCGATGACTTTAGCGCTATATTGTGGAAACAGTTCAAATAACTTTGAACATAGACTAGCCTCATTTGAAAACAAAGGTAAGAAAGCCGTGGCCTTAAAGAAAGTATCACCTGAGCCAGTTGATTGCTTGAGTACATGACCCAAAGCCCACGTTTTAACAACTTGTAATTCATCGATTAAACGAATGTTTTGTTTGCTTAACTCAGCTTCAGTCCAGCGCTGAGCGGTTTGCGGCCAATTGGCTTGTTGCCAGGATTGTAGTGTCTTGCTCATAAAGGGTTTCCTAGGCAGTCATTAATTCAGCTGATACTGTAAAATAAAATGTGAATGTACGTTTGCTTACGATTATTGTTAATTTTATTAAGTCTTTAAAATTAGTTGGTTATAGGTAATTGTTGTGTTGAAGTTGCCCATAGGATAACACTTTGATTGCACTGTGAGACATTTGGACATTTAATAGACGCACACAAATACCCTAGATTAATAAAAAAGAGAACCGGTATGAAGGCTATTACCCTCGCAGCGACGCTGCTTTGTTTTTCCCCCCTATTGGCGACAACCTCAGTTTTAGCGGAAGACGACACTAACAACACTCGCTCATCATCTATGGCTGAGCACAGTCGTAAAATCGCTGTTGATGAAACCGTGGTGACAGAACATAAAACGAAAGTGAATGGTAATAGTTTTTCCTATACCGCCACGGTAGGTACCCAACCAGTATGGAATGAAAATGGCGATGCGGTGGCAACCCTTAACTACACCTATTACCAGCGTGAAAATGTGCGTAACACAGCGAAACGCCCTTTATTGATTTCATTTAATGGTGGACCAGGTTCTGCATCGGTATGGATGGATATTGGTTACACAGGCCCGCGTGCGATTAATGTTGATGAAGAAGGTTATCCGTTGCAACCATACGGGGTAAAAGCGAACCCTCATTCAATTCTTGATATTGCTGACATCGTTTACGTAAACCCTGTTAACACTGGTTACTCAAGAGTACTGGCCAATAAAGATGGCGAGATGCCAAGCAAAGATGAACAACAAAAAATGTTTTTTGGTGTGAATGCTGACATTAAGTATTTGGCTGAATGGCTAAATACGTTTGTGAGTCGCAATGAACGTTGGCGCTCGCCTAAATACCTTATTGGCGAAAGCTACGGTACAACTCGTGTCTCTGGTTTGGCATTAGAGTTACAAGACCGTCAATGGATGTATCTTAACGGTGTGGTATTAGTGTCACCGACAGACATAGGTATTGAGCGTAAAGGGCCTGTTAAATCGGCTAATCGCCTACCGTATTTTGCGGCGGCGGCTTGGTATCACAAGGCCTTGTCTGCAGAATTACAAAATGCTGATTTAACCGAGTTTTTACCAGAAGTTGAAGCGTTTACGATTAATGAATATATTCCTGCATTAGCCATGGGTGGCTTTATCGCGCCTGATCACAAGCAGAAAATAGCTGAAAAAGTGGCTTATTTTTCAGGCTTGAGTGTGGATGAAGTACTTAAATCTAACCTTGATGTATCGACACGCTTTTTTTGGAAGGCGTTACTTCGAGAGCGTGGCCAAACGGTAGGTCGTTTAGATTCGCGTTACCTGGGTATTGATAAGCAGGATGTGGGTGACAGCCCTGATTACAATGCGGAGTTAACCTCATGGTTGCACTCGTTTACCCCAGCGATTAATGCTTACATGCGTGAAGAGTTAAATTATAAAACGGATATCAAGTATTACATGTTAGGTAATGTACACCCTTGGGATCGTACCAATAATAAAACAGGCGAAAACTTACGTCAGGCAATGGCGCAAAATCCATACTTAAATGTGATGGTGCAAGCTGGTTATTATGATGGTGCGACCAATTATTTTGATGCTAAATACAGCATGTGGCAACTTGACCCAAGCAGTAAAATGAAAGACCGTTTAAGTTTTAAAGGCTACCGTAGCGGTCATATGATGTACTTGCGTTCAGAAGACTTAAAGCAATCTAATCAAGATTTACGTGAGTTTATTGAAGCGACTATGCCAAAAGAAAATGAGGCTGCAAAATATTAACTGCTTATGCTTGCTAACAGATTGTCGAACTTATTGAGCAATTAGCAATTAGCGATGAGAAATTAAGTAATTAAGTGATAATAAAAAAGGAGCTTCGGCTCCTTTTTTATCTATCAAATCAACCTGTTTAGTAATATTGTTCAATGTATTAGCGACCTAGTTCTTCAGCTAGTGCTTGATCTAGTCCTTGTTGAATATATTGCATCAATAAGCATAAAAAATAATAAATTGGAATGTAAAATGAGAGTGAGCATATTATCTGCGGTGTCGTTGCCTATCATTCTGGCTATGCCAATGTTGGCACAAGCTAAATCGGTTATCACTAAAGCGGCTATCACTAAAACGCCAATGGCGAGTGAGGTTTTGTGTGACGTTGAAAACATCACCCCGATTTATCAGATCCAAGGCACAGGCTCTACTAGTCCATTTGTTACTGCGCAAAGCAATGAATCCGTTAAGGAAATCACCACCACAGGTGTGGTCACAGCTAGAGCGGAAAGATTATATAAAGGCTTCTTTATTCAAGATCCACTAGGTGATGGTTCACCTTTGACATCTGACGGTATTTTTGTCCATTGGGGCGCTTCTGCGCCAGCTGAAATCGTCCCAGGAATGGAAATCTGCGTAACAGGTAAAGTACAAGAATACTCAGGTTTTACCCAAATCAATCTTGAGCCCCAGCAAAAATATAAACTCGGTAATCAAGTTGGTGAGATAGCGGCTACTCCATTGCAGGTAAAAGAGGGTCAAAGCTTAGCTCCAGCCCTTGAACGATTTGAAGGCATGAAACTGGTGTTAACCGCTAAAAGTGACATGACAGTCACACGTTCATTCAGTCTTGATTATGACTCTTATCGCAACAATATGGTGCTATCCCATCAAGCGCCATTAATGAAAGCCACTCAGGTTTATGCGCCTTTATCTGCTGAGGCGATAGCATTAAATAAAGCCAACATCAGTAATCAGCTGGTGGTTGAATCAGACTATAAAGCTGACCATGGCAAGGTACCGTACTTTCCAAGTTTTAATGCCGAGAATGGTTATATTCGCATCGGGGATACATTGATCAATTTTGAAGGGGTCATCGGTTATAGCTACGACAAATATCGCTTTATGCCAATCAACGAAATCAGTGCCAGCGATTTTATTCGCAATCAGGATCGCAGCGCGGCGCCAGCGATAGCGAATCAAGGTGATTTACGTGTAGCCAGTTTTAACGTGCTGAACTTCTTTAACAGTCCATTCGGCGGTGATGCTAATCCATTAGGTCACAATCGCGGCGCCAAGATAGAGTCAGAAATGCTGCTGCAACGAACAAAAATCATTAATGCGATGGCGGCAATGAATGCTGACATTATTGGCTTAATGGAAGTTGAAAATAATGGTTTTGGTGAATTAAGTGCAATTCAAAACTTAGTCACTGCGCTAAATGACAAACAGCCTACTGAGCTTGCTTATCAATTTGTCGAAGTGACTGACAACAATGGTTTGGTTGGCAGTGATGCGATTGCTGTCGGCATATTATATCGACCTGCTGTGGTCACTTTAGATGGCCTAGCAAAGGTTATCGCGACGCCTGAACAACACGTGAAAGAGGGCGTTGTTTCACGTATTAAAGATGGCGTAAAAGAGTTGAATCCAGCTTATAAAAAATATCAACGTCACAGTTTGATGCAAGGTTTCAAGGTTAATGATCAAAAACTGACTATTGTAGTTAACCATTTTAAATCTAAAGGCTCAGGCTGTTTAGAAGATTGGTTAAGCTTTAATGAAGATTCAGAACCTGAGGATTTACAGGGAAAGTGTAATGCGTTTCGTGTTTCCGCCGCCAAGGTGATTGCTGAGTCGATAACAGACTTAGACGGAGATGTGCTGGTTATCGGTGATTTGAATGCCTATGGCAAAGAAGATCCATTAGTCGTGTTAACTGACTATGATGCCAGCCTGACTAAACATGTGATAAAAACCGCCTCAAACACCAGTTTAAATGGCGTTGACTATGATGTACAAGGGCGCGTGATTGATAAGGGTTATGGGTTAATCAACTTAAACACCCAAGCACATGGGCCTGCTACATACTCGTACAGTTATCGTGGTGAATTGGGCAACTTAGACCACGCCTTAGGTAATTTAAGCTTAGCAGCGCGGTTAGTGGCGATTGAAGATTGGCATATTAATGCCGTTGAATCGAGCTTATTTGAATATAGCAGTAAATATACTGGAGAGCTGGCTAAGTCTGACAATGTTTACTCTTCATCTGATCACGATCCTGTGCTCATCGCTCTGTCATACCCTGAGGTGCAAGCATCTAATGTGGCAGTGATTAAAGATAAGGCTGCTGGCGCGAGTTTAAGCTTTTTAGGTTTATTATTGTTATCCGCATTAGGGTTTGGCCGTAAGAGCAGACGGCTCACTGTTTAATGAACATGATAGCTTAACAACAGGCGTGACTTGTATTTGATTTTATTGCTTGGTTTTATTGGATAGATAGATAGATAGATA
>NZ_JBFRJJ010000021.1:0-33150 GCF_041468785.1 Shewanella sp. 10N.286.52.E4 | reverse complement strand
TAGATAGATAGATAGATAGACAGATAGATAGATTAGTTTGATTGAATAGAATGCTTGGTTTTATTGAATAGATTGATTCATCAATACCAACAAAAAAGGAGCCTATTGGCTCCTTTTTTTAGCTGCAAATATTAAGTTGCTGATTGAGCGTCAATGGTTATTCTTGAACGCTTAGCCGCTGTTTTTTGTTTGCGGCGACTCCAAAATAAATATAAGCCAGTAAAACCAAGAAAAACTGGCATTAAACCGACAATACACCAGATAATTCTAGTGAGTAATCCACCAAAATAGCCAAAGTGAAGCTTACGAAAGCTGTCTAAAAACACCATCAGAAAACCCGCTTCGCGTATATCTTGTTTACTCAACAATTCGCCAGTGGTCTTGTCAAATTTAACTACACTCGAGTATTCACTGTTTAGTGGGTTACTTGTCTCGACGGCACCATAAAATGAAATATCTCTATCGGGTTCATGGGGCATGGCTAAATAGCCCGCCTGATAAGTTGGGATCTCTTGGCTGCTTTGCTGCCTGAGCGACTCAAACGAAATATCAGGGCTATGGAGTGGCGCAGTAATATAAACATGGCCGCCGTCACCATGGTCATTGATTTCATGCAATATGCCGGCAATATTCCAGTAGCCGCCAGTGAATGCCATGATAAGTAAAATAGGTGAGCTTAAAATGCCAATGAATTTATGGATATCACTGAATAAAATTCGTCTTACTGCATTAAAGCGCATAGTAAATATTTTAGCCCAGAAACGACGGTATAAAATAATGCCGCTTATGCCTAAAAATAACATCAGTAGCGCAGCAAAAAATCCCACCCATGCGCCTTTTACGTGCAATAGAAACGAGTAATGTAACTCTAATAACCAGTCAGTAATATAGTGATCCATGGCTTGTGGCTGAGATAACAGTTCACCAGAATACTGGTTAATATAGACTTTCCCCCAATCTTCAGTGCCGCGTTTTATCACGTAGGCGGCGTCGGAACGTTGCTTATCATCGAACAGCTCCCATCCTCCTAATTCGTATTCAGGGTTAGCCGTTAAGGTGGTTTGCATCAAGGTATCTAAGCTGACACGCTCGCTTGTACTCTCAGCGTCAACCACCATATGGGCAGGTCGCAGCAAGCTATCTATTTCGACTTTAAAAACCAAAATGCTGCCAGTTATTGAAATGATCAATAACGGCAGCATGGCGATAAGCGCTCCGTAGGAGTGCCATTTGAATAATGTTTTTCTCATAATTTACTCTAAGAGGTTAATAACACTTTTAGTCCATCCTAAATAAGCAAAGCCTCCTTGCTAAATGAGCAAGGAGGCTTTGAATAGGGTTATAACTTCCAGGTTAGCGTGGCACTATAATTAGCTGGTGCACCATAAAAGCCTTGAGCCCAGTACAAACTAGTAATGTACTTTTCGTCAGTCACATTGTTGGCATTTACTGTCAATTGAATATCATCAGTAAATTGATACTTAGCCATTAAATCAACGATGGCATAGGCTTCTTGCTCGGTAACAATTTCTTGCCCTGCATTGTCAAAACCATCAGCCACGATGCCTTGCTTACGAGAAGTATCATCTTGCCAGCGCATGTTCATACCGATAAAGAAGCCTTCGATATTTTGGAACTCATAGGTCGCTGCCAGCTTTAACAGTTTTTCTGGTGTGTAATCAGCAACAACTTCATCGCCTTTAATGTCAAAGTCGGTGTAACCAATACTGGCTTGAAGCCCTGTATACAATTCACCTGCAAATTCAATTTCGAAACCTTTACTGTTAATGCCGTCAGCACCGATATAGCGGTGTTGATCAGGTGGCAGTAATATTGTTGATTGATCTAATGTGGCTAAGTTGGTTTGCTCAACATCAAAATAGGCCAAACTGGCAATCAGGTTGCCGTCAAATAGCTCACTTTTAATGCCGATTTCTTTGCTTTCACCGGTGACAGGGTCGAGCATCTGATCGTTTATATCTAGCTCTTTTTGTGCAAGGAAGGTTTCGGTGTAACTTGCGTAAGCAATGATTTCAGGTCTAAAGCGATACACCATGCCTAAGTAAGGAATAAACTCGCTTGCATCCGTTTCTTGGTCAACGCTGTAGGCTTCGCCGTTCGCTTCCCAAGTGTTATAACGTCCACCTGCAATAACATGCATGTCTTCGAATAGGTTAAAGCGTCCAGTAAAGTATGCCGCCTGTTGTTTGGTGCGTACGTCACTGCCCGTTAGGCCGTCATTGAAGGTTGGTTTAGGTGTATTGCCATCCCAGTCATTTAAGTCGGGCATAGCAGGGAAACCATTACCTGTGGTGTAGTCGTATAACGAGCTATCGTTGTATGTTAGTTCAGCATGGTTAATACCAACCACTAACTGATGGTTACGGCCAAATAGATCAAAATTACCATCTACGTATAGGTCTGCTAAATCAGTAGTTTCATCCAAGTCATATTCACTGCCATAACCCGTTAAACCTAACCCGGTATTTTTGTCAGGGGTGCCATAAACATAGAATAATTCGGTATCTTCATCGGTCACTTTATGTGAGTAAGTTCCGCGTAAACGCCAATCATCATTAAAGTAATGGCTTATCTCAAAAACAGTATTATTCTTTTCTACTTGCCAGTTAGACCAATCAGCAGAGGTGTTGGTCGAACGGTCATAATTGGTTGGGCTACCATCAGTATAATAAAGCGGTAAAGCTCCCCAGTTATTGCCTGTAGCGTCATTGTCTATATAGCTGTGACTTAACGAGATAGTCGTGCTATCGGTAAGCTCAGCCTCGATGAAGGCATACAAGACATTTTTGTCTTGTTCGTAACGATCGAGGTAAGAATCTTGTTTATGTTTAACTGCGACTGCACGGGCTGAAACCTTATCAGTAATCGCCACAGAACCGTCAAGTTCGAGACGGGCATTGTTATCACTGCCATAGGTGCCAGAGATAAGGAGTTGGTCTTCAACAGTTGGGCGCTTGCGAATAAAGTTAACTGTAGCTGAAGGATTACCTACCCCAGTCATTAAGCCATTTGCACCACGGATAACTTCAATTCGGTCATAAATAGCGGTATCTTCGTCGGCGTGATTGTTACCTGAGGTTAATGGTAGACCGATGCCGTCAATTTGAAAGTTTGTCACATCAAAACCGCGAGCAGTATAATATGTGCGGTCTGTTTCGATGCGTTCTACGTTAATGCCCGTGGCGGTATCTAGTACTGAGTTGATGTCAGTTAACTGAAAGTCTTTCATTTGAGCTTCAGTAATCACAGATACTGATTGAGGAATATCGGTAATTGCTAGATCCAATCTAGATGCACCGCTTGCAGAGTGAGCGTTGTAACCTTGAATGTAACGTCCTGTCACTTCAATTACTTCTAAGTCATCATTAACAGCGGTGTCTTCTTTTGGTTCTTGATCCGCTGCAGAGGCGTATTGTATGACACTAAAAGCGCATAATAGAGATAAGTAAATCGGGCTAAGTTTCATATTTTTATCATCTTAACTGCTGTGTAAGCTCAATGCTTACTGATTGAAAGTGTTGTTTTGGGATGTATTTTTTTCGAGACAGATGATATAGAAAAGTTAATACAAGTTAAATGAAAATCATTATCATTTACAATTGATTGGTTTTTGTAAAGATTTTGAAAATATTTCATTACTATATTGACGTATTATTTTCACTATGGCACTTGAGGAAGATCTGTTGTAGTTGGTGATTGCTATAGTGCAACTGTAGCTAATTTATTCTGATGTCAGAATGGTATTTAGAAAGTCAGTAAGAGAGTTTTATTAATGAAAACAGTAAGTGCACAGATGTTGAAAAAGCGTATTGATAGCATCGATATAATGCGTGGCATCGTCATGTTGATTATGTTGCTTGATCATGTGAGAGAGCGTTTTTTCTTCCATGAGCAAGTCACCGATCCCATGACACTTGATAGCACCAGTACAGGATTGTTTATCAGTCGTTTTGCCGCCCACTTTTGTGCGCCAACTTTTGTGTTTTTAACCGGGGTCTCCGCCTGGTTATATAGTCATCCGCAATTTGGCCCAGAGCGTTCTGCGAGATCTTTTTTAATCAAGCGTGGCCTATTTATCATTGCACTAGAATGCACCGTGATTACGTTTCAGTGGATGGGAAATTACGACATGATTTGGCTACAAGTCATGTGGGCGATTGGTATCAGTATGCTTGCGCTGGCGTTACTTATAGGCTTACCAAGATTTTGGCTTGGGGTCATTGGTTTGGTGATTGTGTTTGGACACAATGCTCTGACACCAATTAGCTTTGCGCCAGGTGAGTGGGGTTATACCATTTGGGCAATATTGCATGATCGCGGTAATATTTTTACCAGTGATTTTGTCGGTATTCGAGCCAGTTATCCAGTGCTGCCTTGGATTGGGGTTATCTTGTTAGGCTATGTTATTGCGCCAATTTACGCTGCGAGTTTTGATGATGTTAAACGCCATAAGATTTTAATTGGTTTAGGTCTGGTTAGTTTTGCGTTATTTGCGATTTTACGTGGTTTTAATATCTATGGAGAGACTTTAGATTGGCAGCAAGGTGATAGTGTAATTATGACCTTAAAGTCGATATTTAATCTGACTAAGTATCCTCCATCTCTTGGTTTTTTATTGGTTACCATTGGCGGCACACTTTTGTGCTTAAGCATGCTTGAAAAGGTCAAACCTCAATACGGTAAGGTGTTATCCACATTTGGATCTGCACCGATGTTCTTCTATATTGTGCACCTGTATTTGTTACTGTTTATGTACCGATTTGCCGTCAATGTTATTGGCCCTAATTATGGCGAATTATATGGCTTTACCCACATCGGTTGGGTGTGGGTTGTAACAATCGTTTTAGCCTTGTTGCTTTACTATCCAACTAAACGTTTTAGTCAGTATAAACATCAGAGTAAACAGGCTTGGATTAAGTATTTATAATCTGTGTTTAACGGATACAAAAAAGGCGCCTTGTGGCGCCTTTTTCAAATTTATCATGCTTGTTTACACTTACTTATCTTGCTGTACTACACGATTAAATCGTAGTTTTCACGTAGGACTTTAATGATATCTTCTTTCGGGTTTTCAGGAAGGTTAATGCTGCTGCCTGTGACCTTTTCTGCAACGCCCGTATAAGTGCGTGACACATTCATCATCGCTTCAAGTGGTAAGTCATTATCACGGGCTAGTGCTTCACGTTCAGGCATTCTGTCTTTATTTAATAAGATGTCGGCATCGTCAAAATGATTGAGTAAGAATTGGCGGAAACCTTCTTTGGAGTTTTCAACAATTTTGCCATCACGGTAGGCTGCGCCATCCCAAATACGTGAAGAGTCAGGAGTACCGACTTCATCCATGTATATCAGCTTTGAGTTACCATCTTTGTCATCGACATAGCCAAATTCAAATTTGGTATCGACAAACATTTGGTCGTGGCCACTTAATGCGTCGGAAATAACCTTAAAACCTTCTTTAAGCAGCTTTTCATATAAGTCGATGTCCGAGGCTTTCTCGAAACCAAATGCTTCAACATTGGCTTCTATATCACTACGGCTGATATTAACGTCATCTTGCTCTGGAACACCAGGAATGCCGGTTAAGATCCCTTTAGTTGAAGGAGTTATGAGTAATTCAGGTAATTTTTGATCTTTCTCAAGGCCTTCTGGCAAAGTGATGCCGCAAAACTCACGCTCACCTTTTGCGTAAGCTCGCCACATTGAACCAGTAATGTATTGACGACAAATTGCTTCGACTTTAATTGGACGTGCTTTTTGAACAATCCAAACAAATGGATGCGGAATATCTAAGATATGGCTATCAGCTAAACCATTTTCTGCAAACAGTTTAAACCAATGATTGGAGATTGCATTTAGCGCCGCGCCTTTTCCAGGAATACCTTGCAAATTGCCTTCACCATGGAAAATGCAATCGAAAGCGGAAATGCGGTCACTGATCACCATGATAGCTAACGGCGTATCAGCTGGGACATTGTAGCCTTTATCGCGGATCAGGCGGCTGCTATCAGCCTCTGTGAGCCAATAAACACTGCGGACTTTACCGCTATGTACCGGTTTATCGGTACGGATAGGCAAATCATTATTAATGGCAAGAACTGAATCAGCAAGACTCATGACCAGTGTTCCTTAGAAGTTAGGTGTAGGGGCTACCCTTGGTGACAAAGGATATAGCAATTTTATGGCGGCTATTTTACCTGTATTAAGTGAGATTTCCATGCTTATCAGGTGGCTAAACTCTTAATCCTGTATAGCGAATACTGAGCCTAATATTTAAACGTTTAATGGGTTTATTAGTCTGCAACAATCAGGCAATATGTTGCCAAATTAAAGCCATTTAAATCGAGATTTTCAATCTAGTGAGCCATACTCGTATAGGATTCATCTTTGTTTCTGTTGCAGTGATTTTTTGGGGGATATTACCCATAGCCTTAAAGCTATCGGGTGGTTTTATCGATCCTGTTACACTAACTTGGTTTCGATTCTTAGTGGCGTTTGTGGTGACGCTGTTATTGCAGTGGCGGTTTGGGGCATTAAGACAATTTATAGGATTAACTCAAGGCGATTGGCTACGATTGTCGGCTGCGGGTATTTTATTAATGTGTAATTACACATCTTTTGTGTATTCACTGGATTACCTGTCACCAGGAACCGCTCAGCTTAACTTTCAAACGGCACCATTTTATCTGGCATTTGGTGGCGCCTTATTCTTTAAAGAACGCTTAACTGCTGTGCAGCTTAGTTGCTTCGCGACCTTAGCTCTTGGAGTGTTATTATTTTTCCACCCAAGCTTAGATACGTCGGCGAGCAACGCCAGTCAGATAGGTTTTGGCGTGCTAATAGTGCAATTTTCAGTCTTATCTTGGACAAGTTATGCGCTGCTACAAAAGTCATTAATTACTAAGCTATCACCCAATAATGTGCTGTTATTCATTTATGGTTTAGGCATTGCGCTCATGGCTCCTTTTAGTCAATTTGAGCATTTCGAGCTGATGAGTACTAACAACTGGATTATCGTGTGCTTTTGCGCGGCAAATACCTTAATTGCTTATGGCTGTTTTGGGCAGGCAATGAAGTATTGGCCAACGGCTCAGGTCAGTGCGATGCTCGCATTAACCCCAGTGTTGAGCTTTATTGCCAATGCGATTGTGGTGAAAGTAGGCTGGTGGCCACAAGTGTTTAGCGCAGATATTCTTGATGGCTGGTCATTATTGGGTATCGGATTGATAATTGGTTCAGTGTTTGCGGTACAAATTTGGCCTGTATATCAAAACAAACGTGCGTATAAGCATCAAGAATAAAAGTCGTCAAAGTATGATGAGGTCGTGTTGATCTTTACTGGTGAGTTTTTGTTTGAGATAAAAACGGATTAAGCGCGGCGAATGAATTGCCGCCTCGCATCTAAGCAAAATTCGCAGCTCAAATAACCTTGAAACAGCAACATGCCCTAGAAACGATAGCTAATGCTGACAGCTGCAAAGTTGGCGGTACTGGGTTGATTGTTATATTGCTCAGTGCCTCGAATGGTTGAAAAAACTAGCCCCCAGTCTTTCCAGTTGAGCATAAATCCCATATTGAGCATGGCTTGTTCATGGGTCAGCTCTACAGAATGGCTATCTTTAAACGTGTTGCCATCAATGGTGATGTCATTTAATACATAGCGGCCATAAAAGGTCACAAAGAATTGCCAACTCAATTGGTCAGCACTTTTGACGATATAGCCATTATTACTTCTTGAGGCTGCTGGCGCGATATAGGCATAGCTCTGACTAAGAATATTACCAATACGGAAAGTTAAACCTGCACCCGCATGGCTCATCAAATTACCTATAGAAGCATCACCATGTAGGACACTATCAAATTCCACATTCTCTGAAATTGGTGTATATGCCCACTGATAGAGTCGCTGTGCTTGAATACGAAAAACGGCTTCATTACTGAGTTGGTTATCCCAACCTAAGGGCTCTTTAGCATCGATAATTTTATGCACTTGTTTCTGAGTTTGTTCTGCTAAAGAGGCTGGACCCACGACACCTAAAGTGATGCTTAAATTGTCGCCAATGCCATCAGCATAACTACGTAAGTTCGATTGCCAAAGCAGGGTGCCAGCGTAGGGCCTGTCAGCTTCGATTAAGGTATCGACTTGTAAATCATCAGGCGTATACATCCGCTGAGAGACGCTGTAGCTAACCTGATACTGCCTATTGTTACCATGATTTAAATAGCTCCAACCATAAAGCGTTTCTAGCCACCCAGGTAAGTCTATATCGTCATAATCATTTACGACCGCTTTTCCCCAGCTCCAATCAAGACCATTACTGTAACCGTTGTCACTGGTATCAATTAAACCAAAGGCATCATTCTCAAACGTAAATTGGACCCAATCGTTATTAGATTCATTCGCTAAAGTAGGCTGGCTAATTAGCGATAAAAAGCAGAGGAAGTAAAACGTGAGTTTGCTTGCGGTTGTTAGCATAGAAGAGTGAACTGTATCAATAAGTATCAACGAGTGCAGAGTATAGCAATAGGCATAAAAAAATGGAGCCTAGGCTCCATTTTTATACGCTTTCAGTTCAACAGATTGTTGATACTGTGATCAATTACTCGCTATCACGTGGCTTACGTGGACGGTCATTACGAGGGCGATCACCGCGAGGACGGTCACCACGTGGACGATCACCACGAGGGCGGTCATTACGTGGACGACGTGGACGGTCGCTTTGCTCAGGGAAAGGCGTATCACCCGCTTCGCGGATGTTAAGTGGCTTGCCACATACACGTACTTTACGTAAGTGAGTCAGCACATCTTTTGGCATACCGTCTGGTAAGTCAATTGAAGTCACTTGATCAAATAATTGAATCTGACCAATGAATTGGCTGTCGATGTTAGCTTCGTTAGCGATAGCGCCAACAATGTTACCTACACCAACACCATTGTCGCGACCTACTTCGATTACGTAACGACACATCTTAACGTCAGGCTTATCTTTTAAGCCTTCTGCGCTACCAAAGCTTGTAGGCAATGGACGGCCACCGCGTGAATCACGACGAGGACGCTCACGACCATTGTCACGATCTCTGCCGCTGTCACGAGAATCACGTTGACGCTCTTGAATAGCTGGAAGCTGTAAAGGACGCTCAGATTGAACTTGTTGTAATAATGCAGCAGCAAGCAAATCAGTGTCGATTTCTAGTTGTTGACATAATTCTGCAACAGCGTTCTTCATGAAATCTAAGTCGCCATTAATGGTTTCTTGGATTTGCTCGCCTAAACGAGATAAACGACGCTCAGCAACAGTTTCAGGGCTAGGTACTTTCATTGGCGAAATACGGCTTGAAGTCGCACGCTCAATGGTACGTAACATGCGCATTTCGCGATTTGTTACGAAAAGAATTGCCATACCTGTACGACCAGCACGACCTGTACGGCCAATACGGTGAACATAAGCTTCTGAATCATATGGGATATCGTAGTTTACTACGTGGCCAATACGCTCAACGTCAAGACCACGAGCCGCAACGTCAGTAGCAATAAGGATATCTAACTTGCCACGTTTAAGCTGTTCAACAGCACGTTCACGGGCTTGTTGGTTCATGTCACCGTGTAATGGTGATGAAGCGTAGCCACGAGCTTCTAGTTTCTCAGCTAATTCAACACAGCTGTTACGAGTACGAACGAAGATGATAATACCTTCAGTATTTTCAACTTCTAATACACGTACTAACGCTTCAAGTTTGTTATGTTGAGATACTTGAACAAAACGTTGATCAATAGACTCAACGGTAGAGTTAGTCGTAGAGATACTGATGTGAACAGGATCTGATAAATGCTTGTTAGCAACGCGCTTGATTTGCTCTGGCATAGTCGCAGAGAAAAGAGCAAGTTGGCTGTCAGCAGGCTTATGTTCTAATACCCATTCGATATCGTCAATAAAGCCCATTTTTAACATTTCATCAGCTTCATCAAGCACTAATGCTTTTAATGAATCTAATTTTAATGTGCCACGACGCATGTGGTCCATTACACGACCAGGCGTACCAACAACAACTTGTGGGCCACGACGTAGCGCACTTAATTGTTGATGCATGCTTTGACCACCGTAGATAGGTAGTACATGGAAGCCTTTCATGTGTTTAGCGTAGCTACCAAATGCTTCTGCAACCTGAACTGCAAGTTCACGAGTTGGCGCAAGCACTAGGATTTGAGGAGCATTCAGCTTTTGGTCAACACTGTTAAGTAAAGGCAGTGCGAAAGCACCTGTTTTACCAGTACCAGTTTGAGCTTGACCTAAAATATCTTTACCTGCCATTAGCGGGTCGATACTTGCTGACTGAATTGGAGTTGGTTTTTCGTAACCTAGATCGTCAAGGGCACGAAGCAAATTCTCGGATAAACCAAGTTCGCGGAAAGTTCTTTCATCGGATGACATTGAGTTGTAGCCTTGTGGGTATGCACGAAATTTGTATCATTCGCGCTAAAGTTTCACAGACAGAAAATCAACCCCGTGTCGATTTCCCGCGTCAAAGGGGCGATATTATAGCAAGCTTTCACCCATTTGACTATATATTTTCAATAAGTTTTTAAAATTGGCCTGATTATTGAAAAGCAATTTGCTGCTTATTCACTGAGACTAATTCAAATGCCGTTTCAGTGACCGCTGCTAAAAAACCAATATTAATCGTATCAATGGTATCGTTAATCGTATGGTATTGTTTATGAGTCGGTACCCCTAAATACAGCCAAGGTATGCCCATTTTGTGAAACGGATAATGATCCGAAGCACGCAGCCAATCAATCTTCACCATGCTGCCGTTTTTCATTCTTGAACGGCTCTGCCGTATACATAATTGATTATAGTCTTGGAGTTGAGTTTTAAGCTGACTAAATTCAGATAAATTTTTCTCACCTTCTATATAAATTGCATGAGGCCTAGAAGGATTGCCGATCATATCGAGATTTAACGACATTTCCAGTTGCATATCAGGTGTTGAAGTTAATTGCTCAACTAGTGCATAAGAACCATATAAACCGGGTTCTTCAGCATCGGTGGCGACAATCATTAGATTGATATTGTCATTCTCTTGCTGTTGCCATTGCTCTGCGATTGCTAGCATCGCGGCGACACCTGAGGCGTTGTCATCAGCGCCAGCAAACACCTTATTTCCTTTTTTACCTAAGTGATCATAATGCGCGGTAATCACGCGCCAGCGTTGGGAGTTGTTGCTGGCTTTTATGGTCGCAATTAAGTTGATGCCTTGTTTATCTGAAAAATTAGACCGGTAGTTAAAAGGCACCTCAAATTCATCTTGCCATGGTGTGAGGTTTAGCTCAGTAAAGCGCTGTTTAATGTACTCGCGACTGAGCTCGGCGCCATATGTCCCGGTTCTTCTTCCTTCAAATTTAGGGCTACTTAATACGCGAATATCTTCAAGCAGCTGGCTTTGGTTGCTCCAGTGATTAACGGGTGAATTGCCACAGTTTTGCGACGCACAGCCAGATAAGAATAAACATAACAACAGAACCGATAAAGCGTGAGCATTAAGTGAAGAGATTACAGACGAGAACGTTTGATTAACTAACTGAGAGTGTAGAGCTTGTCCATGGCGAACAAGCTCATTATTTTTGCCAACGCTTGGGCTTAAAGGCTTTAAGCTTTGTGCGTTTAAAGTTAATGTCTTTAAACTTAATGCCTTTAAATTTAGTGCCTTTAAGCTTAGCCCCTTTAAAATTAGTGCCTTTAAAATTAGTGCCTTTAACTGAAATTCCATTTCATATCCATTGGTTAGTATTCCATAAGGTTTAACCGTAACTACACTATCTTTTAATCGGATTTGTTATTACTAGGTTTGGCAACAGGTTTTTTAG
Organism: Shewanella sp. 10N.286.52.E4; assembly: GCF_041468785.1. Taxonomy (NCBI): domain Bacteria; kingdom Pseudomonadati; phylum Pseudomonadota; class Gammaproteobacteria; order Alteromonadales; family Shewanellaceae; genus Shewanella; species Shewanella sp. 10N.286.52.E4. The sequence continues at coordinate 21,263 of NZ_JBFRJJ010000021.1, read as the reverse complement.
TGACCTTTTTAGCCGCTGCCTTGTTAGTAATTGCCTTTTTAGCAGGTGCCTTGTTAGCTTTAGCAGATGTTAACGCAGGCATCTTCTCTAACAATGGCTTCAAGAAGTGCGCCGTGTGCGACTCAGTATTTTGAGCAACATCTTCAGGCGTACCACTCACTAGGATCATGCCGCCGCCAGAACCACCTTCAGGGCCTAAATCGACAATCCAGTCTGCGGTTTTAATCACATCTAAGTTGTGTTCAATCACCACAATAGTATTACCTTTTGCCTTTAATCTATGTAATACATCAAGCAATAATTGGATATCGGCAAAGTGTAAACCTGTAGTGGGTTCATCGAGAATATATAAGGTTTTGCCTGTATCTCGCTTAGACAACTCTTTAGATAATTTCACTCGCTGAGCTTCACCACCCGATAATGTCGTCGCGCTTTGGCCTAAGCAAATATAAGATAAACCAACATCAACAAGCGTTTGCAGCTTACGAGCGATTGCAGGGATTGGATCGAAGAAGACGCGGGCTTCTTCAATGGTCATTTGTAACACTTCATGAATGTTTTTACCTTTGTATTTCACATCTAAGGTTTCGCGGTTATAGCGCTTGCCTTTACATGAATCACAGGGAACATACACATCTGGTAAAAAGTGCATTTCGACTTTAATTAAGCCATCACCCTGACAAGCTTCACAGCGACCGCCTTTAACGTTAAACGAGAAACGACCTGGCAAGTAACCACGGCTTCGAGATTCTTGGGTGGCAGCAAAAAGCTCACGGATCGGCGTAAATATGCCTGTATAAGTGGCAGGGTTTGAACGTGGAGTACGGCCAATTGGGCTTTGATCAATATCGACAACCTTGTCGCATTGCTCCATACCTTTAATGCTTTTATGGGCTGCGGGTTCATCGACTGTTGCGCCATTTAGCATACGGTGAGCGATTTTATAAAAAGTATCATTAATCAGTGTGGATTTACCTGAACCAGAAACACCAGTGACACAGGTGAATAAACCAATCGGAATGGTTAAATCGACATTTTTGAGGTTGTTACCTGTAGCGCCAAATAACTCAATAACCTTTTTCGGATCCATTGGTGTGCGCTGTTCACCGACGTGGATTTGTTTTTTACCGGAAATGTATTGACCAGTAATCGACTCTTCACACTCAATAATATCTTTCAAGCCACCAGAGCAAATAACTTCTCCGCCGTGTACGCCAGCACCTGGGCCAATATCAATCACATGATCAGCCATGCGAATCGCATCTTCATCGTGTTCGACCACGATAACCGTGTTACCTAAATCACGAAGGTGGATAAGGGTTTGGAGTAAACGCTCGTTATCGCGCTGATGTAGGCCAATTGATGGCTCATCAAGGACGTACATTACACCCACAAGGCCGGCACCAATTTGACTGGCTAAACGAATACGCTGGGCTTCACCACCAGATAAGGTATCTGCCGAGCGATCTAAACTAAGATAATTAAGCCCGACATTGACTAAGAATCCGAGTCTATCACCCACTTCTTTAAGAATTTTTTCTGCTATTTGCGCTTTTTGACCAGCGAAATGGATGTCTTTGAAGTAACCCAATGCTTCGCCAATGGACCATTCGGTTAATTGCGGCAAGGTTAAATCGCCAATGAACACATTACGGGCTTCTTCACGCAGGCGTGAACCGCCACAGCTTTTACACGATTGAGTATTAATGAATTTAGATAGCTCATCGCGCACTGAATTGCTTTCAGTTTCACGATAGCGGCGATCCATATTATTCAATATGCCTTCGAAGGGATGATTACGAATAACCACATCACCACGGTCGTTAATGTATTTAAAGGCAATGCTCTGTTTGCCTGAGCCATGCAGAACAATTTTTTGGACTTTGTCTGTAAGCTGCTGAAACGGCGTTTCGACATCAAACTTATAATGTTCAGCCAATGAGCTGAGCATTTGGAAATAATAGAAATTACGCTTGTCCCAGCCACGAATAGCGCCGCCAGCTAGCGATAACTCGCCATTAGTGATCACCCGGTCAGCATCAAAGTACTGTTGTACACCTAATCCATCACAAGTTTGACAGGCACCGGCAGGGTTGTTGAACGAGAAAATACGTGGCTCAAGTTCAGCCATAGAGTAGCCACAATGGGGACAAGCAAAATTAGCAGAGAATACAATCTCTTCAGCTTCGCCTGCCATGTCAGCAACAACAGCAATACCACCAGACATTTCTAGTGTGGTTTCAAATGACTCAGCTAAACGTTGTTTAAGATCATCACGCACTTTGAATCTGTCGACGACTACTTCGATGGTGTGTTTAACATGTAAATCTAGGGTTGGTGGATCGGATAAGTCACATACATCACCATCAATACGTGCACGGACATAGCCTTGTGCGGCTAGGCTTTCTAGTAACTTTACGTGTTCACCTTTACGGGCTTTAACCACTGGGGCTAATAACATCTGCCGACTACCTTCTGGTAGCTCGAGCACCTTATCCACCATCTGGCTGACGGTTTGTGCCGCTAATGGTTGGCCGTGAGTCGGGCATCGAGGTTCACCAACGCGGGCAAACAGTAAACGCAGATAATCATAAATTTCAGTGATGGTGCCCACGGTTGAACGTGGGTTATGTGAAGTGGATTTTTGCTCAATTGAAATCGCAGGGCTTAAGCCTTCAATATGGTCGACATCTGGCTTTTCCATCAAACTTAAAAATTGACGTGCATAAGCAGATAGTGATTCAACATATCGACGTTGTCCTTCAGCATATAAAGTGTCGAAGGCTAATGATGATTTGCCTGAACCTGACAATCCCGTAATGACAATCAGTTTGTCCCGTGGAATTTTAAGGTCAAAGTTTTTTAAGTTGTGGGTTCGTGCACCACGAATTTCAATGGTATCCATTCTTCACTCTGATGTTGTACTCGCTCGCCGATAAAGCTGAATATCTTGGCAAACAAGTTAAGGCATTTGATTTGTGATTAGATTTTACTCTGTATTTATACAGTATTTCATACAGTATTGTACAGTGCTAAATTGTTAGTTCATTTGGTTGTTTTGTTAGCTAAAGTCGAATATTAATGAACTGCGATGTAAGACACATTATAACCTGTTTGTTTAACTTCATTAGCAAATACGATAAACAGTTGTACCTTGGTTCATTATTCCTTTTGAGCTAAATTAGGACGCTGTGATAATATGCGCAACTCAAAATTTTTTACAGATACAAAATTAAGGGCAACTGAATGGCCAAAAATGGACTCTCCGGCATTGAGAAAAAGGTCGCATTTTCGTTAGCTAGTGTATTCGGCTTACGCATGATGGGCTTGTTTATGATCATGCCCGTGTTTGCGCTTTACGGCCAACACTTGGAAGGATTCTCGCCATTATGGGTCGGTATAGCCATTGGTGCTTACGGATTAACACAAGCCTGTTTACAGATCCCAATGGGTATGTTGTCTGATAAATATGGCCGTAAACCGATTATTCTGGGCGGCTTAGTCATTTTTGCTATCGGCAGTATTGTCGCCGCCATGTCTGATCATATTTACGGTGTGGTGTTTGGGCGAGCATTACAAGGAATGGGCGCCATTGCCGCTGCTGTTTTAGCTTTGGCTGCTGACTTAACTCGTGATGAGCAGCGCACTAAAGTGATGGCGATTATCGGAATGTGTATTGGTTTTTCATTTGCGCTGTCGTTATTAGCCGGGCCAATTGTCGCGCAATATGCAGGTCTTGAAGGCCTGTTCTTTTTAACCGCAATTTTAGCCGTATTGGGCATGGTTATTGTACAGGTGTTGGTGCCGAACCCTGTATCACAAGCGCCTAAGGGCGATACTGTTGCGACGCCAACCAAACTAAAACGCATGTTGATGGATCCACAATTGTTCCGTCTTGATGCGGGTATCTTTATTCTGCATTTAGTCTTAACTGCGGTGTTTGTAGCTTTACCACTAGATTTGGTTGACGCTGGTTTAGTGAAAGAAAAACATTGGATGTTGTATTTCCCTGCATTCATCGGCGCTTTCTTCTTAATGGTGCCGTTAATTATCATCGGCGTTAAGCGTAATAACACCAAAACCATGTTCCAAATATCATTGATGATTATGATGGTATCACTGGCAGCAATGGGCATTTATGCCGATAACTTGTGGGTATTAAGTGGCGCAGTCGTGCTGTTTTTCACCGGCTTTAATTATTTAGAAGCCTCGTTACCTAGCCTTATTGCTAAGTTTTGCCCTATGGGGGATAAAGGTTCTGCCATGGGCGTTTATTCTACCAGTCAGTTTCTCGGTGCATTTTGCGGCGGTATGTTAGGCGGTGGCGCTTATCAACTTGTTGGCGCTTCAGGGGTGTTTTTTGTCGCATTAGCGCTGATGTTTGTATGGTTGCTATTAACCATAGGCATGGAAAAACCAGTGCTACTTAAAAGCTATACGCTTGAAGCTGAAGCGAAAGATAGAGATCATGCGCAAGATATGGCAACTCAGTTGTCACAACTATCTGGGGTTGCCGAAGCCATTGTGGTGATTGAAGAGAAAGCAGCTTATTTAAAAGTAGATGATCAATTCGATTTAAGAGAAGCGCGAGCTGTGTTAGGCTCTGTCAGCTAAGAATTAAATTCGTGTTTTTGTGGCTCAACTGATGCTTCAGTGAGCATAAAAATGACATAATTGATTCAACAAAATTTGAACGTAATTAAATTTAGAACATGGTAAATCGCAGGAGATTTCAATGGCCAGTCGTGGTGTGAATAAAGTAATTTTGGTCGGTAACCTAGGAAAGGACCCAGAGGTTCGTTACATGCCAAATGGTAACGCCGTCGCTAACTTTACTGTGGCAACGAGTGAGTCTTGGAAAGACCAACAAGGTCAACAGCAAGAACGTACAGAGTGGCATAACATCGTTATGTACCGTCGTTTAGCTGAAGTAGCTGGTGAATACCTGAAAAAAGGTTCTAAAGTTTATTTAGAAGGTAAACTGCAAACTAGCAAGTGGCAGGATCAGACTACTGGTCAAGATCGCTACAAGACAGAAATTAACGCGATGGAAATGCAAATGCTGGATAGCCGTGGTCAAGGCGGTCAGCAAGGTGGCATGAACCAAGGTCAAGGTGGCTACGGTAATGCTCCTCAGCAAAGTGCACCTCAATCGCAAGGTGGTTACGGCCAGCAACAAGCGCAAGGTGGCTTCCAACAGCCAGCTCAGCAACAAGCTGCTCAAAAGCCTGCTTATACGCCTAAGCCACAAGCGCCAGCGCAACAACAAGGTGGTTTCCAGCAGCAGTCTGCTCCAGCACAGCGCCCAGCGCCAGCACAACAGCAGCAAGGTGGATTCCAACAACCTGCGCAACAGCAAGGTGGCTTCCAGCAGCAATCTGCGCCAGCCCAGCGCCCAGCGCCAACGCCACAACCACAAAATACTACGCCTGATTTAGGTGGAGATTGGGATGACGATATCCCGTTTTAATTCACGCTAAATCTAGCAATCAGTTATTTTGCTCAGCTAATTAATCCCTGTATTGCAGGGATTTTTTATTTATACTGCTTTTGTTTGGTACTACTCAGGTTTAGATAGCTATGAAAAGAGTGCTTTTTCTTCGTTACGATAAAATTGGTGACTTTACGTTAAGTTGGCCCGCATTAAGCTTGCTGAAAAAAGCCATGCCAGAGGCCAGCATTGAAGTCCTTGTCTCACCAGTAACCAAAGCTTTTGCATTAGCTTGTCCCTACGTAGATCATGTGATTATCGATGATGGTGATGATCAAGGGATCAGCGAGCGCATTAAAGAACGAGAATACGATGGTGCGATAGTGTCGTTGTCTGAATTTCGTGGTTATAAATTTTTAAAGCCAGCGAACATTCCATTTGTGTTAGCACCAAAACATAATTGGTATCAGTACCTTTATAAGCATCGCGCGGATCACCAATACAAAAAAGGTGAAGGTTGCTGGCGTGGTGCATGTATGTTGGTGGAGTCTTTTTTAGCGCAAAACGGTTACGATATTCCCGAAGTGACTAGACCTTTATGGAATGTGCAGCAACAAAAACCGAAATGGCAGCAATATTATCATCAGCAAAGTGATGAGAAGTTAATTTTTGCTCACCCAGGCACAGGCGGCTCCTCAGGTGGTGTACCTGTAGACAGCTTTGCTCGCATGCTGATTGATATTGATAAACAGACTAAACTGAATTGTCGTTTTGTTTTAACCTATAGCGGTGAAGAGGAACGTCTTGCACAGCAGATGCATGATTTACTCGTAGCGAGTAATATTAAAGTCGTAATGGCCAAGCCATTATCCAGTTTGGCTGAATTTGCCGAGTCTTTGGTTGCAGCGGATATGTTTATTGCAGGCTCTACTGGACCATTGCACCTTGCAGGGCTGCATAATGTCCCTACAGTTGGGTTTTATGCTGGTAGACGCTCTGCCCCAGAAGTACGTTGGCAGTCACTCTCGGCTGATGCACGTCGCTTAGCATTCACACCGCCAATCGGTAAGAAAACCGGCCGAAATATGGCGTTAGTTAATTTTGATATAGCGGCGGCAGAGACTGCGCAGTTTTTAAATACATTTTATGCAGACGATATTAGCGAGTAAGCTCTCCTAAATTGGCTGCAAATGAGTTAAACACAATAACGGAATTATTCTTATGATAGTTGTAACAGGTGCTGCAGGTTTTATTGGTAGTAATTTAGTTAAGTCATTAAACGAATTAGGTCGTACAGATATTATCGCAGTAGATGATTTATCTGACGGCACACAGATGTTTAACTTAGCAGATTGCGAAATTGCTGACTATTTAGATAAAGATGCCTTTTTAGCCAGCATTAAAGCCGGCGAATTTGACGGTAAATTAGAAGTTATTTTCCATCAAGGAGCTTGTTCATCGACCACTGAGTGGGATGGCAAGTTTATGATGCAAAACAACTATGAATACTCAAAAGTATTACTGCATTATAGCCAAGCAAATGATGTGCAATTTATTTATGCATCATCAGCGTCTGTTTACGGCGGCAGTGAAAAATTTGTTGAACAGCGTGAAGTTGAAAAACCGCTAAACGTTTATGCTTACTCTAAGTTCTTGTTTGATCAATATGTCAGACAGCAAGACACCAATGCACAAGTTGCAGGTCTACGTTACTTTAACGTTTATGGTCCTAGAGAGCAGCATAAAGGCGGCATGGCGAGTGTTGCCTTCCACTTTAATAACCAAATCAAAGCGAATGGTGTCTGTCGCTTATTTGCCGGTGTTGATGGCTATGCAGATGGTCAGCAATTACGTGATTTTGTGTTTGTTGAAGACGTGGTTAAAGTGAACTTATGGTTATGGCAAAACAAGTCAGTATCAGGGATCTTTAATTGTGGAACAGGCCAAGCCCAAAGCTTTAATGACGTTGCTAATGCTGTGGTTAACTATCATGGTAAAGGTGAAATTGAATATATTCCTTTCCCCGATAAATTGAAGGGTGCATACCAAAGTTATACCCAAGCTGATTTAACTCAGCTGCGCTCAGTAGGGTGCGATCATGTATTTAAAACGGTTGAGCAAGCGGTGCCTGAATATTTGGATTGGCTGAAAGACCAGCATTTTATTGGTCAGTAATATTTGACTGAATATTAAGGCTGGTTCTTAATAAAAAATAAAGCCTTGAAGTCATTGCTTCAAGGCTTTTTTATGGCCAGTGTGAATGTAATAGTTAGCGCTAATCGCTCATCATTAAGCACTAAGCGCTTGTAACCATGCCTTTTAATACGATGTCATCGTAAGTGACAAAACCAATGATATTGGCATGTTCCACTACGGGGGCTTTATTAATTTGAAATTGATCAAATAGTCTAGCGGTGTAACGAATATCCATTTCAGCATCCACTGACATTACTGGTTTTATCATAATTTCATAAACGTTAACTCGCTCAGGAGACTTATTAGTTGCGAGCACTTTTCTGGCAATATCACTTAAAAGTAACATGCCATATTCATCATGCTCATGACGTTTATTCACCACTAAAATCGATACCTTTTTCTCCACGGCGATAGCAATGGCTTCACTGATAGTCAGCATGCCGTCAATCATGGCATATTGATTCATTAATACATCACGGTTTTTAATCGGGGTCGACGGCTTCATATCTGATCCTTAATATCATTAGTGAGTTTCTCGACTTGGTGCGCCACACCGACGGCGTCTTCAACATCAATTTGAATCGCGATACCTTGGCCAGGATTGGTATTAAAACCGCCGACTTCACAGATTGTTTCTAAAATATGGCGACTCATATGCTCTTCAACTAACCACAAAATGACATCGCGCTGAACATCTAATCCCAAGCCCATGAAGGTTTTCTTTTTCTTAAGCCCTTCACCTCTAGCGTGGTTAATAACGGTAGCGCCAGTCGCGCCAGCTTCTCTTGCGGCATCAAGTATATTGTCAGTTGTGATGTCGTCGACAAACGCGATAATGAGCTTAAATCGCATGAATTACTCCTTAACGGATCGATTAGTTTCTATATTTGCTATAGAAGCTTGATTGGTTGTTGTTTGTTCTTCTACTGTGACGGTTTCAGTGGCATCGTCAGCCAATTTATCTCTGCGCTTATCGAGCCAAGCGACGATTTGTGCATAGCTCATGACAGCAATAATGGGAAATAAACTGGCAAAAGCGATGAGGCCAAAGCCATCAATTAATGGATTTCTGCCTTCTACATTGGAGGCTAAGCCTAAGCCTAACGCGGCAACTAATGGGACTGTGACCGTTGATGTGGTCACACCGCCAGAATCATAGGCAAGAGGAATAATGGACTTAGGTGCAAAGAAAGTTTGGATCACCACCACCACATAACCCGCCATAATGTAGTAATGAATAGGATCGCCAACCACAATGCGAAAACAGCCGAGCGAAATTCCAAATGCAACGCCAATAGCGACCGAAATGCGTAAACCTTGGGTGCTTATAGTGCCGCCGGAGACTTCATTGGCCTTAATCGCGACGGCAATTAAAGAGGGCTCAGCGATTGTGGTACTAAAACCTATGGCCGCAGCAAATACATAAACCCAAAAATAGTCCTGCCACAAGTAAGGCCCAGCTGAACCGTCTGGGTGCAAGATACTCGGTGATGTGAGCTGATTAGCGAGGTTCTCGCCAATAGGAAACAGCGCTAACTCTAGGCCTACCAGGAAAAAACTCAAACCTAGGATGACATACACAAATCCCAGAACCACGGTTTTCCAATTGGCTATCGGTCGTTTAAGTACGCCCAATTGAAAACCAAATAAAATGGTCGCAATAGGGACAACATCACGCATGGTGAGCAATAAAGTGTCGAACAACTGACTAAGCCAGACCATTGATTTCCCCCATTGAGATACTTGTAGAATGAGTGAAAAAAACCTTATGATTCATATGTTTTTCAGTCATATTCATAGCACCATGCCGTACAGCAATACGAAAATGACCGGTGTAAGGCTGGCAAAGGCTATTAACCCAAAACCATCTAACATCGGATTACGACCTTTAATCACTGTGGCTAACCCAACACCTAAAGCTGTGACTAATGGCACTGTAATGGTCGAGGTGGTTACTCCGCCAGAGTCATAAGCAATACCGATGATACTTTCTGGGGCGAAACTGGTGAGGATCATCACGATGACATAACCGCCAATGATCAAATAATGAATCGGCCAGCCTTTTACGATACGGATAACCCCGAGCAATATGGCCAGACCAACCGAGACAGCAACAGTTAGGCGCAGTCCCATGGCATAACTGTCCATAGCTTGTTCTGTGAAGGCTATGGCACCGCCTTCAGCAGCCACTTCAGCGGCTTCAGCGGCCACCGCCGTTAACGCGGGTTCAGCTAATGTGGTACCAAACCCTAAAGCAAATGAAAAAATAACCAACCAGAATGTACTGCCTTTGCGGGCAAGGGCATGGGCTAATGACTCACCAATAGGGAATAAGCCCATTTCTAAGCCGAAAACAAAAAAGGTTAAACCTAAGACGATAAAGACAACGCCGACGAGGATGGAAAAGAGGTTAGCAGGTGCTTGTTGAAGGATAAAAATCTCAAAAAAACTCACCACCAAAATGATGGGGACTAAATCTCGAAAACTGCCGAGCATAGATTGTAATAACTTTACTAATCCGCCCATTCCACCTCCTGTGAATATTAATACTTATATGACAATTGCTTAGCTTAAGTTTTTCTGTCGAAGTAAAACGGTCATCGCAGCAATTATTTACTTATTACACTATCCAGTGTGCCAACCTGATACAGTAAAACAACAAAAGATTAACAAAAGTTACGGTGTTTTTGAGCTAGATCAAATTGTGAAAATAAATGTGCGCTAGGCAAGAGTGAAGAAGGGAGAGGAGATAAATAAATCAAAAAAAAGACCCGAAGGTCTTTTTTCAAATACATAATGTTAAGTCAAAAATAAGTCCCACTCTGAAGCAATGACTTACATGATTACTTATCGAGTGACAGGTGCTGCCAAGCATCACCAGCACTTAGCCTTAATGACTTCACTTGCTTTTCTCGTTCAACATTAATGTAGTTAAGCTGACTTGGCCAAAGCTCCTGTAAGCTTTCCATCTTGATGTAAAAACTACTCATCGTTTGATGGTTTATCTGAGTTTCTTGGTACACCCATAAATACTTACCTTCGACTTCAGTACCAACCAAATTTAGCTTGATAGTTTGCTGCTTATCATCGGCAATATGAAACTTGTCCTGTACATAATAAGCAAAAGCATCACGACTAACAGGCTCTTTGATTAAATCAGTATTACTATCAAATAGGCGCTTTGCCGCGTGCTCAGCATCGTGTAAATAAAACCGATGCTGCACTTCTAAATTACCTGTGCGTTCATTAAACAGCACATTGCTATAACTTTCTTTTTGCTGATGCGCCCAGGTGTTAGTGCTGAAGCTAAAAACGGCAACGAATAACAAGCTGATTGCGATAATTGCTCGTGACATTATTTTTTATACTCCTTGGCTTCAGGTTCTTTTATCTCGGTATTGATCTCATGCATGATGTCGCGTCGATGCTTACCTTTACGTTTCTCGCTTTTATAAGCTTCAATTCGCGACGGGATAATGCGACGTGGATAATGATTATTTTCAATATCTACATCAGCGGTTTCCCAGCTTGGATCGATTTCAACTGACACCAATTGCTGTGATTTTTCAGTGATAATCAGCTTGCTCACTGCATGAGGAGAGCGTCGCCAAATCTCTGCAGGCAATGTCAGCTTTTCAGTACTGCCATCATCATAGGTCATCTCAAGTAATATTGGCATCACCAGGCCGCCAAGATTTGAGAAGTTCATGACGTAATAGTTTTTATCTTCTTCTAGTGCTCTAGCGAGTGCTTTACGTTCCCAGGGCTTTAACTTCGCAAGTGTTGACTGGTACTTGTTTCGCTCTTTATTGGTCACCGTAAAACGATCGTTTTTATCATGAAAATCGGCTAAGTCGCCATTTAAATCAACCCAAGGTTTCATCCCTGCTTGTTGATTATTTTCAACAAATAAAGATGTTGGTTTATCGGCATTTTCTTGGCGTAAACGGTCAAAATCAATATCAGGATCTTGGGTATCTAAACGCAATTGGTAAACTTTATCTATGCTGATATCAACATGATCTGTGGTGTAAAACCAGCCACGGAAAAACCAATCTAAATCAACACCTGATGCTTCTTCCATCGTACGGAAAAAGTCATAAGGGGTTGGACGTTTATTTTCCCAGCGGCGAGAGTATTCTTGGAAGGCGAAGTCAAAAAGCTCACGACCTAACACCACTTCACGTAAAATATTAAGCGCTGCAGCAGGCTTAGTATAGGCATTCGGACCGTACTTTAAGATGCTATCAGATTGGGTCATGATAGGCACTTGCACATTAGACTTCATGTATTCGATGATGTCGCTTGGCTCACGTCCCCAGGCTAAATCAGGATCCCACTCTTTACTGGCTACGCCATCTAAAAAGCTGTTTAAACCTTCATCCATCCAAGCCCATTGACGTTCATCTGAGTTCACAATCATTGGGAAGTAGTTATGACCCACTTCATGGATCACAACGCCAATGAGGAATTGTTTTTCAGATAAGGTATAGCTTCGAGTGCCGTCTTCATGCCAAATGGTGCGGGGACCATTAAAGCTAATCATCGGGTATTCCATGCCGCCAACTGGGCCATTGACGCTAATGGCCGTTGGGTAAGGATAATCAAACGTAAAACGCGAGTAGACTTCCATGGTATGGATGACAGACTCAGTTGAGTATTTTTCCCATAACTCACCGCCTTCTTTAGGGTAAAACGACATCGCCATGACTTCAGGCATAGTGTCGCCACCTTGTTGATAGCCTTTGGCATCCCAAATGAATTTACGCGAAGATGCCCAGGCAAAGTCACGCACGTTTTCAGCTTTAAAATGCCAGATTTTTTGGCCTGATTGGGTGCTTGATTCGTTCTTTAAGGCTTCATCGGCAGAGACAATGAATACTGGTCTCTTAGCATCTTTGGCATCTTCTAAACGATCACGCTGAGTTTTAGTCAGTACCTTTTTAGGATTTTGTAATACGCCAGTCGCAGTGACGATATGGTCAGTTGGCACTGTCATCTTGACGTCGTAATTACCAAATTCTAGGGTAAATTCACCACGGCCTAAAAATTCTTTATTATGCCAAGCTTCGTAATCTGAATAAGACGATACGCGCGGGAACCATTGAGCCAGCAAGAAAATATCATTACCGCCTTCACGTTTATCATCAGGGAAGTGTTCATAACCTGAACGAGCGCCTACGGCGTCTTCTTCTAAGATATTAAAGGCAAAATCAATGTTCACTTTAGTGGTTTGATTTGGTTTCAGTGGCTTAGTTAAATCGACTCGCATTTGCGCGCCATTAATCACATATTTTAGCGCTTTGCCTTTAGCATCTGTGATGTTAGATAACTGGTAACCCAGCTCTACATCGTCCATAAACTGCTGACGGCGTAAAGTCGATAAATTAATTTTAGCTGGCGCTTTGTCTTGCGCTTTAGCTGAAGCACTGGCGTTATTACCTAGGCCTGAAAAACTACTACTGCGTTCGGCAACTGAGTCAGAACTGAAGCGGTTTTGCTCGAGCTGGATCCATAAGTACTTGAGGGTATAAGGTGAGTTGTTGTGATAAGTAATGGTTTCGCTGCCCACAATACGGCGTTGAGTTTCATCCAGTTTCACATTGATTTTGTAATCAACCTGCTGCTGCCAGTAATCTTTACCTGGCTCGCCAGCGGCGTTACGGTAGTCATTTGGGGTAGGGTGACTTTCTTCTAATTGGCGAAACTTATCTTCAAAGTCGCCTTTGGTTTGTTCTATCGGCGAGGCATTTACCCAAGGTAAATACAATAGGCCTAATACTAGCGCGATAGCCTTAGGGTAAGATTTCATGCTGGCTCCGAAGTGGTCACTTGATACATATCATCAGTGCCACATGCTTATAATTTTAATAACGCGACAGGAAAAATAGCAGTGTACGATGGGGTTTATCGTGACATTTATCTTCAATGAAAGACTATTAATACATGGGTAATGTTGGGGCTTTGTAAAGCCAGTGCGTGATTGTACACTCAGCCATAACAAATGTGTTAAAAGTACACATTTTGTAACTTATTTGGATTAGTCCTGCTAAATAGGTTGTTAATATCAGTGAAAGCTAAATAAAAAATGATAGTGATAAGATATCTATTTTTTACTAATGCTATATAAACATGAGCTTAGATAGCCTGTTTTATTATGGGGTGATTAGGAGACTGATATGGCGCGAGTGGCTTTATTTGTCATAAAGCCAAATGGGAAGTTAAAAGGTTGAATCGTCACTCATTTCAATGTTGTACTTGTCTAGAATCTGCTGGAACTCGCCTGTTTGCTTCAATTTTTTCAGCCCGTCAGCAAACATTTTAGCTGCTTTTGTATTACCTTGATTAAAGCCAACATAAAGCGGAATAGGTTCACCAAAGCTTCCTGCATAACGAATTTGATCATCAAGGTTTATTTTTTTTGCGGTTTGTTCAATCACAATCTTATTACCAATCATGACATGGAAGCGACCTTTGATGAGTCGTTTGAGATTCATGGTTAACGGCTGGTTACCTGAGGCAATATAAAAACGATTCGAATTTGCGATTTTGGCATTAAGTCGTTCGCCATAATCATAGCCGCGTATTATGCCTACCTGCACAGTATCTAAATCTTCAATTTGATTAAACTGCCACGCAAAGCTATTCGTCGTGTAAAAATCTTTACTGGCATAGCCAATAATCAGGTCATCAGTCAGTAAATCATATTGAGCGACATGATCAGGTGTCACAGCTAAAATTGCATCAACATTAGCTTGTTGGACTTCTTTTAAGGCGCGATTAAATGGCACTGCAATAAAGTGTACTGGTTGATCCATTTCAGCAAAGGCGCGTTGAGTCAGTTCAGTAACATAGCCTGTTTGAGCTTCGCAGACGTAAGGGCACCAGATATCAGAGGCAATTAACAGAGGTTTGGCAGATAGCGAAGTTGAAAAAGAGCAACTGGCAAATAGCATAAGGCCTATGCAGTATTTGAGTATCTTGGCTAAATCTGTTTTTAGAGTCATTTTCACAATGATATCAATTCCGGTTGGTTTGACCGTTAGTTGCTAATAAATTGAATATCTTGAGTGTTTATTTCATATTTAGAGTATGACTCTAACCATGACATTAAGCGCTCAAGCCTGATTGATTCAATAGGTTAGCTATTTTGTTTTAACGCTAAACGCGTTAAATATAAGCTTAGATATAGTATCTTAAAACGACAGGGTTCCTGATGTTATTTATTCATTATTGCCTGTAAATGCGAGCTAACTGTCTTTAAATGCGGCTAACTGTCTTTAAATACGGCTAAGTGCCTTCAAATACCAGCTGATTAGACAAGTCATCATACTCAATGCTCGAAGGTGCCAGCTATTGCTAAGTATAGGTGGCTATTCACGAGTGTCATTGTCGAAAAGGATTAGATATGAAACATGTGAGCTTTAATAAACCAGGTAGTGCAGAGGTGATGTATTTTACCGAAAGCCAACTGCCAGTATTGACCCAAGGGCAAGTGCTAATCAAAGTGCATGCCGCAGGCGTTAATGGGCCTGATATCAAGCAACGTGAAGGTGCTTACCCCGCACCTAAAGGGGCAAGTGCTATCCTAGGTTTAGAAGTGGCAGGAGAAATTATTGAGCTAGCTGACGACGTGACGCAATGGAAAGTAGGCGACAAAGTCTGTGCGCTGGTGCCAGGTGGTGGTTACGCTGAGCAGGTGATCACAGATGCCAGTCATTGTTTGCCGATCCCCAACAATTACACTTATGAACAAGCGGCAGCTTTACCAGAAACTTGCTTTACCGTTTGGGGCAATATGGTGGTTAGGGCAGAATTAACGACAGGTGAAAGTGTATTGATCCATGGTGGTTCTGGTGGTATCGGTACTACCACGATTCAAATGGCGTCAGCATTAGGCGCAACGGTGTTTGCTACCTCAGGCTCAGATGAAAAGTGCCAATATTGTCTTGAACAAGGGGCAACAGTTGCGGTCAATTACCATCAGCAGGACTTTGTCGAACCTATTTTAGAAGCGACAAATGGAACAGGTGTGGATGTCGTATTTGATATTGCTGGTGGCGATTTTGTTAACCGCAACCTTAAAGTAGTCGCAATGGATGGACGCATGGTGTCGGTTGCAATGCAACGAGGGATGAAAGCCGAAGTGGATATATTTAGACTAATGGCGAAACGTATTCGCTGGACAGGCTCTACGTTAAGGCCACAAAGCATTGAAGCTAAAGCCGAGATTGCACAAGGTCTAAAACAGCATGTTTGGCCAATGCTTGAAAGTGGAAAAATGCATATAAATCTAGATAAAGTTTTTGCTTTTGACGATGTTATTGTCGCACATCAATATATGGAGTCTGGCCAGCATCAAGGGAAAATTATTTTGAAACTGATTTAGCAACAGTAAGAACAACCTCTAAACATGGCAGTAAAAGCCATATTCTAATATAGTAGCTCATATCTGATCTGACTCTTTTCAATGTTGGATTAACCCTGAACGTACAGTTGATTTGATCAGCAAAGATATGAAACAGTCGGATAGGCGACACCTGTTACCAAGTGCCGCCCTCCTAAGAACCGTACGTGCAACTTTCACTGCATACGGCTCAAGCCTCCACTAAGGCGTGTTCTGTTACCCAGCACCCTACATCGCAGCCAAGACAGGCTCAAACCATGAGTTTCTACCTTCCTTTGCCCGTTTTCGCTTACCTAAGTAAACTTCATGTTCGGGGTCGTAAGGTGTCGCTGCACTCCTGATTTTTACATGTCTTTTTATGAGCGTTTGAGCTATTTGGACAAGGTTAAATCGACAATCCATATTCGCTATTTTCTGCCAACCATGAAATTGCCATTGCCCCTTACCATCCAAATAATATTTACGCCTCACCCAGTCTTTACTTTTCGTTGGATGACGCCTAACGGCCCAACGCCATAACAACCAGAAAAGTTGATGCCCTACATAACCGAAAATTTGCTTTGCAACACTGTGGCGATAATAGTTCGCCCATCCTCTCAGTTTCGGATTTAATATTTTAATTAAATCGTTAACGGGGATTGTTGGATGTTCTCTGATAAATTCACGTAGATTACTCAAAAATGATAGAACGTTGCTCTTGCTCGGTTTAATGAGCAGTTTGCCTTTGTACTTTCTAAGATTGAATCCCAGAAAGTCAAAACCATCATCGATATGAGTTATGTGCGTTTTCTCATCAGAGAGTGTTAAGCCTCTTTCCTGTAGAAAACCAATGAGCTGCGGCTTGATGTCATTAACGAGCACTTCCTTCGAAGAACCTGTGATAACAAAATCATCTGCATATCCGATAAAGTTGACTCTATTCCCTGTTTTACAGGCAATAGACTTAACCAACTGCTCTAACCCTGCCAGCGTGAGCAACATCAGCGTTGGGGAGATTATCCCGCCTTGCGGTGTTCCTTCTGCTGTTTTGTAGAACAACCCTTTATCAACATAACCACATCCAAGCCATTGTTTCAGCATTCGTTTATCTAATTGAATGTTGTCGATAAGCCATTGATGACCTATCTTATCGAAACAGGCTTTGATGTCTCCCTCAAGAACCCATTGGCTAGAGCGCTTCATACATAAACATTTGAAGCACTGTGCAATAGCATCTGCTGTGCTTCGGTTAGGTCGAAAACCATAGCTATTGAGGTCGGCCACCGTTTCCGAAATAGGTTCCAAGGCGAGAAGATGAAGCGCTTGTTGCGCTCTGTCTATCATGCAGGGAATGCCTAAAGGTCTGAGCTTGCCGTTTTTCTTGGGGATGTAGATACGCCTGAGCGGTTTGGCATGATAGCCTTTGCGGCTCAGTTGATTGACCGCAATCATACAACGAGCATCACTGTTCCAAATGATGCCGTCGACTCCTGGTGTTTTGCTGCCTTTATTTTGAGAAACTCTTTTAACAGCAAGTAATTTTGCTGATTTAGAGTGGGTCAGTATCCACTGCAACGCTTTCGCCTTACCGTGTTTACCTTCTCGGGTTGCTTTTGCAATGCGCATTTGAAGCTTTAATACATGTTGTTTAACCGCTTTCCAGTTAATGGATTGCCATTGAACATTGTCAGGGGATGCACTAACTTCAATTGAAGTCATCATTTGCGTTTCTCCTTGAATAAAGTTCTTCAAATCATCTTGCAACGGGAGAACAGCTAGAAGTTAGCTCGCTTTCGCGCCAGATAAAATCAGTATCCGCATCATTACAATGCGGCATTCGCTTTTTCTAGCCTCCTTTACCTGCATGACTATCAGCAGCCTTCGCAGACCACTTTCCCAAAGGGAGCAATACAGGCTTACCCTGTTCCGTATGTCGCGCAACGTCAGGTTAGATGCCCACTATAGTGCGAAGAGTTAATTGATCACGAAAGAGCACTGTCCAATCTCTTTCCAACTCTCGTGCCTTTTGGCCACAGCGTATTAACCACTTCCGCTGTTTCGCGTATAACGCACCTTATATGGATTCACTTACGTTCATCATACTGACACCCTAGCACTTACCCGATTGTGGTTATCAGGAAGAACGTCCTCTCACGATTTTGTTCCCATTCGGCATAAGCCAAATATCGTTACATTGTCAGACTCGCTGCTTTATTCAGAGTCTTAGGGTCATCTGGTGATACAGATGGTTCACTCTTATCGCGGTGAACAGCGCTTCATACGACCTCAGGTCGCACGGACATAAATGAATTAGAACAAAAACTCTAATCCACTTAATTTACATTAGAAAAATTATCTTGAAACCTTAAAGTTGAGAAGTTTATACGGTGACGTTGAACAATGAGTCTTAGATCTCTAATCAGTCACGCTAGTATGGGTGAAGCCAAAAAGTAATAGACTTAGAAAGCGTATTAATAACAAACAAAAGTCTGGTAAGTATGCTATCTTGGTTTTTCTCCCTACCGCTTAGTAGGGACTTCTTTTCCTTTCCGAACTCACATCTCGGCACTCCTTAGTCGCCCTCCTAAGCCTCACTGCAGGCTTTAGCTATGTCCATTTCGACCCCAAATTTAAATAAAATATTCAAACTCACTAGAATTGAAAATGTAGAAACCAACAACAATGAACCCCATTTCGCGCCTTGGTTGCCACTTACTCAGAAAGTACAGTCTGCTTCGCCTTCAGCGATTATATATTGCGAGGGTAATTTCGGAAAAATTGATGGTAAAACCGCAAATGGGCTAGTGAGGCATTCGTTACACTATCGTATCTTATCGGTTATTGATAGTGAGTCAGCTGGCTTAGATGCTGGAGAAATATTGGATAAAAAAGCCAATGGAATACCTATCCTGGCCAATACTGAAGAAGCTATCATTCACGCAGAAAGTATCCCCGATAACTTTATTTTTGGTATTGCACCATCAAGTGGTTTTTTATCTGACTTGGATAAAAACATCATTTTAAATGCCATGTCACTAGGGATGAACATTGTAAATGGCTTGCATGAATTTCTAACTGATGACCCTCTATTTCTAGAGGCTAGTTTAAAGAACAACGTTCGAATATTCGATACCCGTAAACCTAAAAATAAAGGCGACCTAAAAACGTTTAGCGGAAAAATACACAGCGTTAAATGCCCGAGAATAGCTGTATTGGGAACGGATTGTGCATTAGGAAAACGAACAACAGCAACAATATTAGCGAATGAACTGACTAAAAAAGGCCTTAACGTTGTTATGATTGCCACTGGTCAAACAGGTATTATACAGGGTGCACAATACTGCGTTGCACTCGATGCTGTCCCTTCACAATTTTGTGCAGGTGAGTTGGAGTCTGTTATTGTACAGGCCTATGAAAAAGAAAATCCGGACCTGATTATTATTGAAGGGCAAGGAGCCTTAAGTCACCCTGCGTTTTCAACCAGCGCTTTTATCTTACGTGGCAGTTGTCCAACGGGTGTGATATTGCAGCATGCCCCTAAACGTTCATATCGTAGTGATTTTCCTGATTGCCCAATGCCTTCGATTGCCTCAGAAATCAACCTTATCGAAACGTTTTCTAATACCGATGTTATTGGACTAACACTGAATCATGAAGGGATGTCTTTAGATGAAACACGTTGTGTGATAGACCGCTATACTACCGAATTTGGTCTACCGGTTACTGATGCACTATCACAGCCTGTCGAAGATCTACTGCACATTGTAACGTCAGCCTTCCCTATGATAGCAAGTAAACTGGCCGAAAAAGGGTGAACTACCCTAGGTTAGACATCGATTGCGGAAAAATTCACCATAACGCTCAGTTCCTGATTACTCAGCTCTTACTGAAAAATATATCCGTTACGCCTGTAACAAAAGTCTTCCTCGGCCATCCCATCATCGCACAAGTTCTTATTGATGCTGGTGCAACAATGTTAGCCGATTCAAGAATCGAGAATTTTCAAAAGATGACAGAATCTGGTATTTCTATCCCTAAAATGCTGATACGTACACCCATGCTAAGCCAAGTGGCAAGCGTAATAAAATATAGTGATATGAGTTTAAATTCTGAAGTTGAAGTGATTCGGAGGCTTTCACATGTAGCGGGACAACAAAATTGTCGACACGATATTATTATTATGGTTGAGCTTGGCGATCTCAGAGAAGGCGTAATGCCGAATCGCGTGATTGACTTTATCCATGAGATTATTTCCTTACCGAACATCACGATAAAAGGGGTCGGTACGAATTTAGCCTGTCGGTATGGTGTCGCTCCAGACGATCAAAAAATGAACATTCTTTCAGATCTTGCCGATGGAATTGAAGCTACATTTGGGATCAGCCTAGAAATTATTTCAGGGGGTAATTCTGCTTCAGTTAACTGGGCTCTTCAGAGAACAAGCCTAACTCGAGTTAATAACCTTCGTATAGGAGAAGCAATTTTTTTAGGCTGTGAACCTTTAGAACACGAAAATATTTTAGGC
This sequence comes from Shewanella sp. 10N.286.52.E4, assembly GCF_041468785.1. Taxonomy (NCBI): domain Bacteria; kingdom Pseudomonadati; phylum Pseudomonadota; class Gammaproteobacteria; order Alteromonadales; family Shewanellaceae; genus Shewanella; species Shewanella sp. 10N.286.52.E4. The sequence continues at coordinate 725 of NZ_JBFRJJ010000021.1, read as the reverse complement.
TTACATGCAGACACTGTTTCTTTGACTGCTGAAGTGATTGAATCCAAGATTAAACCTACTTTGCCTTGGGGAAATAGAGGATTTAATGCTTTTGGTGAAAAAGAAAGCCTTCAAGATAGAGGGGAGGTCTCACAAGCTATTCTAGCATTAGGCCGCCAAGATGTTTGTGTCAGCGGCCTTAAGGCTCCGAATGGGATTAAGATCATGTCTTCAACCAGCGATCATCTTGTCCTTGAATCCTCACAGAAACCACTATTTGTAGGGGAAAAAGTCACATTCAGTTTAGATTACACTGCTCTCTTATCTTCTATGTCTTCAGATTATATTCATAAATATTTTAAGCCACGCAAAGGGAGGAGAAAGGAATATTATACGGATAAAAGTGATTATCTTCGACAGTGTCATGCTTAACGGTTGTCAGATAAGCCCAATGGACTCTAATGACTTACTGATTAAAGAATTAGGCTAACTCACTCTAGTTAGTACTAAGTTAGAAGCCAATATTGTCACTCTTGTTTTTGTAAAAAGAAAAACTCTCAATATAGATAGCTTAGCAGAAAAAGTCGCCGTTGGTTTAGGTCACAACACTCTAGCAATGCTTGGTAGCTAACAAAGTCGTGGCGCTTCGCCCACACCCGACGAAAGGGAAACAACAGCATTTCCCTTCTCGACATCCCTTGCCGCTCCGGCGAAGTGTTTTTCCTCATGCTACAGAGCTAATTTAC